>NZ_JABXFD010000437.1 GCF_013372625.1 Actinomadura sp. BRA 177 | reverse complement strand
GGCCGCGCGGGCTGTGTCGGGGGCGGGGGTGGCTGTGTCGGCGGACGGCGTTGGCTCCGGGTCGTGGTCGGTCACAGGCGCTCCAGGAGCCCGGTGGAGCGCAGGGCGTCGAAGTGCTCGGCGGCGCGCTCGGGGGCGGTGCCGCCGCGGACGAGCAGCCCGGCCTCGATGTTGCTGTTCACTCCGGACTGGGTGAGGTTGGCGCTGGAGACCAGCAGTTCGCGGCGGTCCGCGACCGCGATCTTGGCGTGCATCCGCCCCTTGTCGTCGGCCCGCTGCGCGACGGGCCAGTGCCACAGCTCCAGGCGGAGCCCGTGGAAGGCGGCGGCGGGCTCCTCGCCGGAGAGCGCGCTGCCGGCTCCCTGCAGCGTCTCCACCACGACCCGCACCACGACACCTCGCGCGAGGGCCTCGTCGAGCGCGTCCCGTAACGGCTGGTAGGGCCTGGCCGAGTACGTCATCAGCAGCAACTCGTGCCGGGCGCGCGCCACGAGTTGGGACAGGACCTGGGCGGTCGCCCTGACCGGCACCGCGTGGCTGGTCGGTCCGCTCCACACCGACTCCACCTGGACGGCCGCCTGCTCCTGTGCCGCCGCGACACCGCGCAGGTACGCCGCGACGGCCTGCGCGGGGAGGTCTTCCTGCCGGGACGCGGCGATGAGCGCCGCCGTCTCGTCCTCGAACCCGGGCAGGCTCGCCCGGATGCCGGAGAGCGGGCGCTGGGAGTCGAACAGGTCGGCCAGGACGCGCAGACCTTGCGGACCGACCCGCACGGCGGCCTCGCGTGCGCCCCTCTCGAATCGGTCGAGGGGTGTCAGGCCGAAGTCGTCATCGGCGGATCCGTTCACGCGCGCACCCTTCCGTCGGCGGCGACTGATTTCGCCGGCCCGGCGGCCATGCGGCTCGCCCGCGGCCCGGTGGCTCGGTGCCGTCGGACGGTCACGGCAGGTCCGGGTAGAGGGCGAGGTCGGGTTCGGCTATGGGGACGACGAAGCGGCGGTCGAGGAACTTGTTGCCTCGTTCGCAGGTCGTCTCGGAGACGAACAGGCAGACGTGGCAGGCGGCGCCGTGCAGGAAGTCGGCCGGGGCCTGCGGGAGGCGTTCGGCGCACAGCGGGTCGGACGAGCAGTGCCGCGCGTCCGCCAGGGCTCGGCGGGTGAGGCGGACGAGCTGCTCGGGTTCGGCCAGGGAGACCAGGCCGCCGAGGGTGCCTTCGGCGTCGGGGACGGCCGTGTAGATGAGGATGCCGCTGCGGTGCGGGTCGTCCTCGGTGCCGGAGTAGATGCGTTCGGACAGGCTCGCCGAGCTGTAACCGCATTCGAGCGAAATCGTGCGGATCAGCAGGTGCGACAGCGTGTGCAGGGCGATGAAGCGGGCGCCCGGCCAGTGCGCCATGTCGTCGAAGTCGGACATGCTGGCGATGCGGTCGGAGTAGCGGTTGCGGCGGTGCCGCGCATAAGCCTCCCGGTGCAGGCGCATCGCTTCGGTCTTCTCGACGCGCTCCTCCCAAGCCTGGAGGAGGTCTTCGGGGACCTTGAGGAAGATGCCCTCGCCGCGGACTTCGCTGGCCGGTACCCAGGTGGGCTTGGATCGGGCGAGCTGGACGAGTTTGACGAGGTCCGGGTCTTCGGGGTCGGGGGCGTCCAGCCGGGTGAAGCCGATCAGGGCGCGGACCTCGCGGAGCCGCTCGGCCTGGACGACGTCGGCGTAGATGCCGGTCAGCTCGTCCGGGACGGGCTGGAAGGCGCGGCGGAGGGTGAAGTCGGTGTTCGGGTCGGGCAGCTTGGCCGCAGAGAAGACCTCCCATTCGGCTGTGCGGAGGTCAGGGTTCTTGTCCGCCCTGTCGTCCGCCGCCCCATCGAGCTTGGCGCGATGCCTGGCAACGGCTTCGGCGATCTCGTCGTCACTCCACTGGTCGAGTTCCTTGAAGGCAGAGGCGTTCTCCCGCGCCCACGCGTACATCGGCTTGTCGATGCCGCTGACGGCGCCCCAGTGCAGCTCGACCTTGGCGTCCAGCGCGCTGGCACCCGACTGCGGGACGGCCAGGGCGGCGAGTCCCTTGGCGAACCACTGGTTGGACGCGCCGACGACCAGGAGTTTCGGCCGCGCGTCGCAGCCCTGCGGGTCGAATGTCGCGAGGTGCGGGTGGCGTCCCCGGCAGCGCGGCAGGTTCTCCTCGCCGCGCTTGCCCTGCGCGTCCCGGATGTTGCGGTGCTCCCCGCAGTTCACACATTTGATCTCGACGTTGGCGCCGAGGTTGCCGCCGCGGTCCTCCATCCGCAGCCGCGGGTGGCTGGCCTTGGCGCACGTTCCGCCACGGTGCACGAAGTGCGCGTACGGGAAGTCGTCGAGATGGCCGCCGGTGCAGGTCAGCACGAACCGGGCCGCCACGGCGAGGGGCTTGCGCTTCTTGCACTTGTCGTGGAAGAAGCGCGCCTCGTGCGGCTTGCGCGGCTTGGTGTTCTCGAAGCGGAAGATGCCCGAGTCGAGGCCGCCCAGCTCGTTGCAGTGGGTGCAGCGCAGCCAGCCGGGGAACGGCGCGACCGGCACGCCGATCTTGGACGCCGGGCCCGCCGGGTCCTTGTCGAGGCCCTCCATCCACGGGGCGGGCATGAGTTTCTGGACGCTCTTGCCGATGCTCTGCTGGACGGCGGCGAGCAGGCGCGGCTCGGCGATCGGCATCGCCTCGGGCAGCCCCTGGTGGTTCCAGTCGTCGAGGCCCTTGACCAGGACGGAGAAGTTCGGCAGGTCGACCAGTGCCCCGACGCCGCTGGTGAACATGAGGTGGCTCGGGCGGACGCTGCCGACGCGGCGGCGGAACATCGCGGGCTCGGTCATCGGGTCTCCCGTCCGTTCGCGGCGTCGAGGGTGGACTGTCCGAGCTCGTCGCCTTCGGGCTCGTCCTCGTCGGGATCGGCGGGCGGGCCGAACGACCAGTCGGGTTCGTTGTAGAGGGGGTGGTAGATGGCCTCGCCGCTCGGGAACAGCAGGTTGATCTCGTTCTCGGTCTCCCGCATGGACATGCCGGTGGTCATCGTCTCCCACCGGCCACTGCCGGCCGGGCGCAGCAGCCCCTTGATCGTCTGCTTGTTCCAGGTGCCGTCCTGGTAGCCGAGCCGGGCGCTGCCGCCGGTCTTCCTGTCCTCCCACGCGTCGAGGACGACCTGGGCACGTTCGTTCAGGTAGTCGCGTCCGCGCGTCCCGGCGACGGCTTCGGCGCGGGCCAGCATCCGGTCGACGATGTCCTGGACGCGCGGGTCGGACCGGTCGACGTCGAACGCGTCGGGGTTGCGGGAGAAGTCCTCGGCAGCGTGCCGGATCGCGGCGACGAGCGTCCCGGCCGTGCCCCGGTCGAGGGAGCGGCGGGTGTAGGGCGTGACGGAGAGGGCTTCGACCTGCCGGTAGAAGGTGGAGTGGTAGTGCTCGAAGTCCTCGTAGTGGGCGAGGTCGCGGGGACGGGACCAGTTGTAGAGCGTGACGACTAGGCCGGGGCGTTCGGCGTCCCGTCCCACGCGGGAGGACGCCTGGATGTACTCGGCGGTGTTCTTGGGCTGCCCGACCATGACCATCAGGCCGAAGCGGGACACGTCCACGCCGACCTGGAGCATGGAGGTCGCGAGCACCACGTCCACCGGCTGCAGCCCGGCGCGGCCCCGGTCGTAGAACCGCTGCGCGAGCGGATGGGCGGGGACGACCTTGGCTTTGGAGTCCTTGCGTTCCTGCAGGTGCCGCCGCATGTCGGCCACGGTCTCGGCGCGGCGCCGGCTCGTGTCGAGGTCGGGGTCGAAGTCGTGTTCCAGCAGCTTGAGCACGTCGCTGATGTCGCCGGACGAGATGCGGGACGTCAACTCCTGGATGGCGAGCATGCCGCCGCGCTGCACGATCCGGTCGGACAGCCCCTTGGCCTTCCCGTGCCGGCGGACGCGCGTCGTCACGTCGTCGTCCAGGTACCGCCGCATACCGGCCAGTTCCCGGGTGGCGTTGAAGTAGCCGACCATCGTCATGTACGGGTCGGCGGGTGCGCCGTACTTGTCGAAGAGCGTCTGCCCGGCGAGCAGCAGGATCTCGGCGAGCCTGATCTCGGCGGACTTGATGCGGACGCCGTGCGCGCAGATGCCCAGGTAGCGCCGTCCCGGCGCCTTCTTCGTGATCGGTTCCTGCCGGGAGAAGAAGGTATCGGCGACGTCGGTGACCTGCGGCGGGAACACGGCCAGCTCGCGGCCGAAGACGCCGCGGACCTGCTCGCGGGCGCGCTTGGTGGTGGCGGTGGACGCGACGATCTTCGGGCCGGTGCGGCTTCCGCGGTGGAGCCAGGACGACAGTTCCGCGACGGCCGCCTCGAACAGGCCGACGGTCGTGCCGAGCGCGCCGGAGATGAGGTGCAGCTCGTCCTGGATGATCAGGTCGGGCGGGCGGAGCCGGACGACGGGCCGGGCGCTGACGGCGGGGAGCGCCCCCTTCTTGTTGTGCTTGCTCGCGCACCCGGTCTTGTCGTCCAGGTCGTCGTGGCGGAAGCCGTGCCGGTCGCAGTGGCTGCGGGTGCGTCCGAACAGGATGCCGGCGTAGCCCTTCCAGGGCAGCTGGGCCAGCTTGTCGACGGTGGCGATGACGAGGCTCGGCGCGTACCGGTAGATCTCCTCGTCGACGGTCAGGATCGGGAGCCCCTCACCGGTGGCGACCTTGCGGGAGAACGGGCAGGCATCGCCTTCGCCGCGCGGGCAGTAGAGCAGGATGCGACGCCGGTCGTCGTCGATGTGCAGGTCGCGTTCGGCACGCAGCCCTTCGCCGCACCAGGGGCAGGCGAGCGTCTGCAGGACGTTGGCGCGGTGGCCGCTTCCCTGGTCGCGGGCCTCGATGACCTGGTCCTTGGCGTCGTCGAACCAGTTGGGCGACACCCCGGCGCCGACCCACAGCCCGATGCGGAACCGCTCGTCTCCCCAGGTCGCGGGAGCGTTTCGCCTGATGACCTCGGCGGCGCACACGAGGGCGGCGGCCCGCTGGAACTGCTGGGCGGTGAGGAGGCGCAGCGTGTACCGCATGAGGACGGCGACGCCCGCCATCCCGTCGCGGGCGTCCTCGGCCGTGCCGAGCGTGCGCTGTAGCCGCCGGATCGCGAACGTGTAGGCGGTCAAGCCCAGGTACGCCTCGGTCTTGCCGCCGCCGGTCGGGAAGAACAGCAGGTCGACGAGGGCGGTGTCGTCGGCGGCACGCTCGGGATGGCCGGGGTCGGTCAGCGACGGCAGGTTGAGCAGGACGAACGCGAGCTGGAACGGGCGCCAGCTCGCGGCCTTCTCCCCCTGCGCGTCGATCTGCCGGAGGGCCTCGTCGTAGCCGAGACCTTCTTCGCGGCGCGGGACGAGCGCGGTGTGGCGGCGTTGCAGGGCCATCGCCTCGTTGGCGAAGTGGAAGGCGGCCAGGGCCTCCCTGTGCCCGGGACTGGTCTCGTCGGACAGCAGCCTGACACCGGCCTCAATGCGGTTGGCCGCTCTTCGCGCGTCGTGGCCGGCTCTGCGCGCGGCATCCTTCAGCCCGTCCGGCAGCCCCGGGATCTCGGCTTCCCGCGCGTCCAGCCAGGTGTTGTAGCCGTCGACCAGGGGTTGGAGGCCCTGCTTGAGCTGCGCGGGCGCGGCCTTGGCGAGGACGTCCATGGACAGCGTGACGTGCTCCAGCGGGGTGCCGGGCCCGGTCGGCGCGATGGTCGCGGGCACGTTGTGGACCGGCAGCCAGGTGGTGGTCAGCCGATGCGCGGTCCGCGAGCCCTCCGCCACGTCCGGGTGGACGGCGACGTTGCGCCCGGCGGCGTACCGGCGCTCGTTGCGGTACAGCAGCCGCAGGTGCAGTTCCTCAGCGTCGTCCCCGACGGCCTGGAGGTCGTCGGCCGGATCGTCCACGGGCAGGAAGATGGCCTTCGCGCCGTCGAGCGCCGTCACGGTCAGTTCGGGCTGGAACAGCCACGCCGTGTCCTTGTTGCTGGTCGGCTCCGTCTGCTGGTTGACGAGAGCGACCTCCACGACGCGCCGGCCGTCCCTCGGCCGGACGTTCACGCTGAGCAGCACGCCGGGCGCGTCCTCGTGCTCCCCGGTCAGCGGGAGCTTGTAGGACTCCTCCGCGTCGAGCCGCACCTCCTCCTCACGCGTGACCGGCTTCCGTGCCCAGACCCTGACCTTCTTGCCGTCCTCGCCTTCCTGTTCGTGCTGGTCGTAGTGCCCCCAGGTCGCCTTGACCACGACCGCGTCCACATCGGCGCCGACGCAGAAGGACAGCCCCATGGACGACGCCCAGATCTTTCCGAGCGTCTGCGGGCTGACGACCTCCGGCAGACCTCCCTCGGCCGCGTCCCCGTCCACACCGGTCTCGGTGTCGGGCACCTGGTCGGCGTTCTCGAGCGTCGACGCCGGCGAATGCCGCGGCCCGAGCATGCCGACGAGGTACCGTTCGCGCGGCCCCATCGCCTTGGGCTTGAACTCTTCCGAGGGCCCGTCCCAAGGCCCGAGGAGGTCGCGCCGGACGAGTTCCTCCAGCTCGTCCCGCACCTCGAACGACCCGGCCTCGGCGAACGTCTGCGGCACGTCCAGCGGCGCCTTCGCCACGGCGTCCTCCCCCTTCACCAGCGAGAGCTGCACGTCCCCCGGCTGCGGGAACAGTCCGCCGTCTTCCTCACTCACGCCGCGCCTCCACCCCTGTCGATGCCGTGTACAAGCTACACAAGCATGCCCCTCCGACAGTTGGCCTCATCTCGTTGGCCGGACGTCACCCGTGGCCGACCCCGGCCACCGGCAGACTTTGACCATCAAAGACGCCACATACCCCCTTTTCAGTGAATTTCAGGTATGTGACCTTGCTCTCCGGGCATTGACCGGCGGACCTTCGCGCCGAATCGACGCCTGTTACGTCCGTTTTCGCAGCTAAACCGCTTCCCGCGTTGAACCCGGTTCGGTTGTGGACACACCACAACACCCGTCGAGCAAGCCCGCTTCCACCGAAATGTCAGGCAAGCTCCCCACCCGCGTTCTACGAAATGCGCAATGCCCCTGGAAGATCGGCTATTACTCGCCCATAATGGGGTTCACATCAGCGGCATTGCCCAATGCGGCCGACCTGGAAGGTGGCGTCATGGACCCCGGGCTCGCCGGGCTCGCAGGTGCGGCGGGGGCGGCGCTCGTCGAAGCCATGACCACTGATGTCTGGGGCACGGCAAGGGCACGCCTCGCGCGGATCGTCGGCCGCGGCGTACAGGCCACCGAATCGGACCTGGCCCGGGAGTTAGAGGAATCGGCGGGCAGGGTGAGCCGGCTGTCTCCCCCGGAGCAGGCGGCCATGGCGGCGGAACGGGCGAGGTGGACGGCTCTGCTGACGGCCTTCCTCACCGAGCACGCGGAAGCATCCGCGGACGTCCACGCCTTCGTCGGCTACATCCGGGAGTCACTGGCGGACCCGGGTTCCGTCCAGGTGGTGCAGAACATCACCACTGGCCGGAATTCGTTCATCGCCGGCCGGGACCAGCACATATCCATGTCCTTGGACGACAAAAGCCGCCGAAGCACCCGGCGACTGGTCGGAACTGGCCCACGAGCGGCCCGCCTATGAGCACGCCCTTCTGGCCGACGGCGCTGAGGACGCGGGCCCCCTCACAACCCGTTGACTCTTCTCTCCCGTTCGGAACGCCGCTGCTGAATGCGGCGCATGATCAGCCGCTTCGCCGCACGCCGTTCCCGGCTGTTGCTCGCGGGCAGTTTCGACAGTTCACGAGCCAAGAAGTGGCTCCATTCCGTCTCCGCGACCTCCTGCCGCGACTCGCGGACGTCCTCCCAGCCGCCACTGCCGCGGATCGTCACCGCTCGCTTGCGCCGGCCGTCCACCCAGTACTCGCTCGCACTCATGCGTCCTCCCCAGGGAAAACGATCAGTTCTGCGGAGCCTAGAAGGTGTGAACTCAATCTTCAAGGTTTTTTCCGAACGACTTAGAAATCAGAGGGTGCGCCGCGTCGGCTGATCAGGGGAAGGTAGACCTCGTCGACGATCTCCACGAGGACCTCGTCAGGAGCGGTGGGCACGCCGCGCACCACGAACTCGTTGCGGAGCAGGACGATCGCCACGGTCGCGACGCGTGGATGGAGCGCCTCGGGGGCGGCTTCGCCGCGCGCCACGGCACACCCCAGGATGGTCAGCCAGGGGGCGGCGACGGCATCGGCCGACTGGTCGGGCAGTTGCGCCAGGAGTTCCTGCGCCCCGCCGGCGGCCGCGAGCAGGTCGCGCAGGATCGAGCCGAGCGGCGAACTCCAGTGGCGGTTCGCCCGGCGGAGCTGTTCGAGGACGTCGTCCCGCAGATTGCCGGTGTCGGGCGGCTGGACGCTCTTGGCCAGCCGCCGGT
Organism: Actinomadura sp. BRA 177; assembly: GCF_013372625.1. Taxonomy (GTDB): domain Bacteria; phylum Actinomycetota; class Actinomycetes; order Streptosporangiales; family Streptosporangiaceae; genus Spirillospora. The sequence continues at coordinate 1,936 of NZ_JABXFD010000437.1, read as the reverse complement.
AGGCGGCGATGCCGAGGGCCAGCCGGTTGGGCCAGCGCCGGTAGATCGCGTTCTTGTTGGTACGAGCACGTCCGGCGACCCGATCCATGGTCAGCCCGGAGAACCCTGACTCGGTGAGTTCCGCGACGGCGGCGTCGAGGATCGCCTCCTCCAGGACAGCGCCACGGCGCCGCGTCTGCCCGCCCGCTGGTCGTTCGCCCGGATCGTCGGCCATGCCCTCGTCCCGTATTCGGTACCGCCCGTTCCTCACCAAGGTTGGCGTCGCCCTCGCACAAGAGGCAACTAGAGTACGGTAAGTACCCTAAATCAAGGAGAGGACGTCCCCCCATGCGCGCCAAGGGCATCACCTACGACACCGGCTTCGTCCGCGACGGGCGGAACTCGCGCGAACGCTTCGATCCGGCACTGGCCGAGCGCGAACTGCGCATCATCCGTGACGACCTGCACTGCAACGCGGTCCGCGTCACCGGCGGCGACCCCGACCGGCTGGAACTGGCCGCCACGCTCGCCGCCGACCTCGGCCTTGAGGTCTGGTTCTCCCCCTACCCGCTGGAGCTGACCACCGAGGAGATGCTGTCCCTCTTCGCCCACTGCGCCGAACGCGCCGAGCGGCTCCGGCAGCGAGGCGCGAAGGTCGTGTTCGTGGCGGGCGCCGAACTGAGCCTGATGAACAAGGGCTTCCTGCCAGGCGACTCCCTGGACGAGCGGGTCGAGCTCCTGACCCATCCGGAGCGGCTACGCGAGTTGGTCGCCGAGGCCAGTGCCCGCGTGAACGCCTTTCTCGGCGACGCCGTGAAGCTCGTCCGCGAACGCTTCGGTGGCCGGATCACCTACGCCGCCGTCCAGCTCGACTTCGTGGACTGGACGCCCTTCGACATCGTCTCCATGGACCTCTACCGCTCGGCCAACGTCGCGGACCAGTTCGCCGAGGGCGTCCGCACACTGGTCGCCCAGGGCAAGCCGGTCGCGATCACCGAGTTCGGCTCCTCCTGCTTCCGCGGCGCCGGCGACGTGGGCGCACGCGGCCTGGAGATCGTCGAGTACGACGAGGTCACCGGCGCACCCGTCCGGCTGAACGGCGAGTACGCCCGCGACGAAGCCGGCCAGGCCGCGTACCTGAACGAGCTACTGGACGTCTTCGAGGCCGAAGGCGTCGACAGCGCCTTCGTGTTCATCTTCGCCCTCTACGACCACCCGCACCGCCCCGGCGGCGACCCCCGCGACGACCTGGACCTGGCCAGCTACGGCATAGTCAAGGTCCTCGAAAACGGCCACGGCACCACCTACCCCGACATGCCCTGGGAGCCGAAGGCCGCCTTCACCACCATCGCCGCCCACTACCGCTGACACGCCCCATCGCTCAGATCCCCTCTGTCGAGCGCCCTTCGGGCACGTACAGCAGAACCTCCAGGCCGAGTGGGCCGAGCCACTCGGCGATCAGAGGGTGAACGGCGTCCCAGGCAAGACCCCCGTGACCGCACCCGAGAGGCGGGACGGCCACGCTGGTGACGTCCAACTCGGACAGGACGCGGGAGAGGTCACTCAAGCCGGATTCGATGTCCTCCAAGCGGGACGCACTCCGCCAGTGGCGCTTGGTCGGAAAGTTGATGACCCACCGGTCACCATCAAGCGGAACGGCAAGGACCTTGCCAGGCCCCAGACGACCGTCTGCACACGCTTCGGCGTAGGCGGTGAAGTTGGCGGGGAACGCGCGCTTGAACTGGAGAGCGAGCCCCTTCCCCATCACACCCGCTGTATTGACGGGATTGACGAGCGCCTGCGCACCGTCCCGCAGAAGGTCTCCCGTCCCCTGAGTTGGCTCAATTGGTTAGTGCGTGGCGCGTGGGGTTGAGGGCGTCGAGGATCTTGCGTTGGTGGGTGGTGATGGCGGGCGGGAAGGTCTGCTGGGTGCCGTTGATCGCGATGGTCGCGCTGC
>NZ_JABXFD010000732.1 GCF_013372625.1 Actinomadura sp. BRA 177 | reverse complement strand
GCGTCGGCGAGAGGCGGGACGGCCACGCGAGCCGCGCACGGCGCGGCTCCACGACCATTGCCTCGTTCGCCACGACGGCCGCTAGGACCCGCCGGGCGAGCACGCCCGCATCGAGCGGGTGCTTGCTCCCCTGCCCGTCGAGGCAGAAGTCGCGACCGCGGCAGGGGCCGATCTCGCCCCTGTCGACGCTCGGCGTGTCCACGGCCGCCGGGCCGGCAACAGTGGCGGCGGCCGCGGTCGCGGCGGCACGCAGGGCGCCTTCGGACGTCCCGGCGGACGCCCCGCGCGCGGACGCAAGTCGAAGCGGGCGCGTCGTCAAGAGTTCGAGAACATGCAGGCGCCCGCCGCCGGCGGTGTCTCGGCTCCGCGCGGCAACGGCAAGACCATCCGGCTGCCGCAGGGCGCGACCCTGACCGACTTCGCCGAGAAGATCGGCGCCAACCCGGCGTCGCTCGTCGCGATCATGATGCACCTCGGCAAGATGGTCACCGCGACCCAGTCCGTCGACCCCGACGACCTGATGTCGCTCGGGCTGGAGCTGGACTTCGACGTCCAGGTCGTCAGCCCCGAGGACGAGGACCGCGCGCTGCTCGAGTCGTTCGACATCGAGTACGGCGAGGACGAGGGCGGCGAGGAGTACCTCCAGTCCCGTCCGCCGGTGGTCACCGTCATGGGCCACGTCGACCACGGTAAGACCAAGCTGCTGGACGCCGTCCGGCACGCCAACGTGCAGGCGGGCGAGGCCGGCGGCATCACCCAGCACATCGGCGCCTACCAGGTCGAGACCGAGGTCGACGGCGAGGACCGCAAGATCACCTTCATCGACACCCCGGGCCACGAGGCGTTCACCGCCATGCGCGCCCGCGGTGCCGACACCACCGACCTGGTGGTGCTGGTGGTCGCCGCGGACGACGGCGTCAAGCCGCAGACCACCGAGGCGATCGACCACGCCACCGCGGCCGGGGTCCCGATCGTCGTCGCGGTCAACAAGATCGACGTCGAGGGCGCGGACCCGAACAAGGTGCGCGCGCAGCTGACCGAGTACGGGCTGGTCGCCGAGGAGTTCGGCGGTGACACCCAGTTCGTCGACGTGTCCGCCAAGCAGGGCACCAACATCGACGGGCTGCTGGAGGCGATCGTCCTGACCGCCGACGCCGAGCTCGACCTGAAGGCCAACCCCGACATGCCCGCCCAGGGCTCGGCCATCGAGGCCCACCTGGACAAGGGCCGGGGCGCCGTGGCGACCGTGCTGGTGCAGCGCGGCACGCTGCGGATCGGCGACTCGATCGTCTGCGGCGTGGCCAACGGCCGCGTCCGGGCGATGCTCGACGAGAACGGCAACAACGTCGAGGAGGCGGGCCCGTCCCGTCCGGTGATGGTGCTCGGCCTCGCGGCCGTGCCCGGCGCGGGCGACAACTTCCTGGTCGTCGACGACGACCGGATCGCCCGGCAGATCGCCGACAAGCGGGTCGCGCGCAAGCGCAACGCCGAACTCCTGAAGAGCCGCAAGAGCAGCTCCCTCGAGGAACTGTTCAAGGACTTCCAGGAGGGCAAGCGGCAGGAACTGCTGCTCATCCTCAAGGGCGACGTGTCCGGTTCGGTCGAGGCGCTGGAGGACTCGCTCCTCAAGATCGACGTGGGCGACGAGGTCAGCCTGCGGATCATCCGCCGCGGTGTCGGCGCGATCACGCAGGACGACGTCAACCTGTCGCTGGCGTCCGAGGAGGGCGCGGTCATCATCGGCTTCAACGTGCGGCCGGAGCGCAACGCGCAGGAGCTGGCCGACCGCGAGGGCGTCGACATCCGGTACTACTCGATCATCTACCAGGCGATCGAGGAGATCGAGGCGGCCCTCAAGGGCATGCTCAAGCCGGAGTTCGAGGAGGCCCAGCTCGGCACCGCCGAGGTCCGCGAGATCTTCAAGGTGCCGCGGATCGGCAACGTCGCCGGGTCGATGGTCACCTCGGGGATCATCCAGCGCAACGCCAAGGCCCGCCTCGTCCGCGACGGCGTCGTGGTCGCCGACAACCTCACGGTGTCGTCGCTGCGCCGCTTCAAGGACGACGCGACCGAGGTCCGCGAGGGCTTCGAGTGCGGTATCGGCGTGGGGTACAACGACATCAAGCTCGGCGATGTCATCGAGTGCTTCGAGATGCGGGAGAAGCCCCGCGTCTGAGGCCCGGCGGCCCGCCCGCACGGACCGCGCCCTCCGGGGCCGGTCCGGGCGGGCGGTTCGCCCGTCCGATCGGTAAACCGGGTGACACGAGCGGGCGGATCTTCTAGCGTCTCTGCTCGGCTCGGCGATACCGATCGCCCGCGCGCCCTCGTGCCGGCGGCCGCTGGCACGTCGCGGCGCGCGTTGCCGGTATGCCGTGGCCCCGCCACGGCGGGTCGACCACTTCCCGGGCACCGCCCGGGAACACGGCGGGTGATCCCCGTCGTTCCATCTTCAGAAGATCCCGAGGTGATCGACCAGGTGTACGTGGGTGCGCTGACACTCGACCTGCTGCTGGGGGACGTCCGCTCGCTGAAGCAGAAGCGGTCCGTCGTCCGGCCCATCATCGCCGAGGTGCACAAGCACTTCCCGGCGGTGGCCGTCGCCGAGACCGGCGGCAACGACCTGTACCGCAGGGCGGAGATCGGGGTGGCGGTGGTGTCGGGCAGCGCCGCCAACTGCACCCAGGTGCTCGACCAGTGCGAACGCCTGGTGGCCGGACGGCCGGAGATCGAACTCCTGTCCGCCCGCCACCGGATCTTCAGCTCCGAGGACTGAACGGCGTCCGGAACGGCGGGGGCGTGGGGGCGTCCCCCACAATGAAACGCCGGTCCCCCGGCGTTGGACCATAGAGGGTCGGCAGACCAGAGAAAGGGAGTGCGATCATGGTGGACGCAGCCCGGGCGCGCAAGCTCGCCGACCGCATCCAGCAGATCGTGGCCGAGATGCTGGAGCGGCGGATCAAGGATCCGCGGCTCGGCTTCGTGACCGTGACGGACACCCGCATCACCAACGACCTGCGCGACGCGACCGTGTACTACACGGTGTACGGGTCGGACGGCGAGCGCGCCGAGACGGCCGCCGCGCTGGAGAGCGCGAAGGGCGTCATCCGGTCGGAGGTGGGCCGCAAGACCGGGGTCCGGCACACGCCCAGCATCACCTTCGTCATGGACTCCCTGATGGAGAACGCGGCGCACATCGACGACCTGCTGGCCAAGGCCCGCGCCAAGGACGCCGAGGTCGCGCGCGCCGCGCAGGGCGCGGCCCCCGCCGGTGAGGCGAACCCCTACCGCGAGCCCGCCGCCGAGGACGAGGACCTCGACGAGGACCACTCCGACGGTCGCGACGCGGCGGGGGAGGGCGAGGACGGCCGTTCCGGACGCCCGTCATCGTGAGCGGTCCGGAGGGCCGCGCGGAGACGCCGGGCGCCGGCCGGCCGGAGGAGTTCCACCTACACGACGTGGACGGCCGCGCCGGGAACGGCCATGACCTCGTCCCGCGCGGCGGTGGCGGCGGCGTTCGCGCCGTGCCCGCCGACGCGTCCGCCGAGCTGGAGTGGGACCGCGCGGTCGAGCTGATCCACGCCGCGGAAGAGGTCTGCCTCGCCTGCCATGTGGCCCCGGACGGTGACGCCCTCGGCTCCATGCTGGCGCTGGCGCAGGCGCTGCGCGCGCTGGGCAAGCGGCCCACGGCGTCCTTCGGGGAGCCGTTCACCGTGCCGGCGATCCTGCGGTTCCTGCCCGGCCAGGAGTTGCTGGTGGAGCCCGCGCGGGTGCCGGCGGCGCCGGAACTGATGATCTCGCTGGACGCGGCGGGCCGCGCGCGGCTGGGCGAACTCGCCGGGCCCGCCGACCGGGCGGGCGCGCTGATCGTCGTCGACCACCACGCGTCCAACACCGGGTTCGGCGGCGTGCGGCTCGTCGACCCGGACGCCGCCGCCACCGCGGTGCTGGTCGAGGAGCTGATCCGCAGGCTCGGCGTCCCGCTGGACCGCGACATGGCGCAGGGCCTGTACGCGGGGCTCGCCAGCGACACCGGCTCGTTCAAGTACCCGTGCACGACCCCCGAGGTCCACGACCTGGCGGGACGGCTGCTGACGGCGGGCGTCCGGCCGGACGCGGTCAGCCGCGAGCTGTGGGACCGGGCCCCGTTCGGCTACCTGCAGGTCCTCGCGGGCGCGCTCGCGCGGGCCCGGCTGGAGCGCGACGCCGCCGGCGGCCGCGGCCTGGTGTGGACGACGATCGCGCGCGCCGACCGGGACGCCCGCGACGTCCACTACGACCAGCTCGAAGGGGTCATCGACCAGCTCAGGCGCACCGACGAGGCCGAGGTCGCCGTCGTGTGCAAGGAGAACGACCGGGGCGAGTGGTACGTCTCCACCCGCTCCAAGGGCGCGGTCGACGTCGGCCGCGCCTGCGTCGACCTCGGCGGGGGCGGGCACCGCACCGCCGCCGCGTTCACCATGGGCGGCGAGCCCGCCTGCATCATCGACCGGCTGCGCGCGGCGCTGCGCGTGCCCGGCGACCCCGACGACTGACGACTGACACTTTCGGAGCGCGCGTGGACAACTCGGGACTCGTCATCGTGGACAAGCCCGCCGGCTGGACGTCGCACGACGTGGTCGGGCGGATGCGGCGGCTGGCGAAGACCCGGCGGGTCGGGCACGCGGGCACGCTCGACCCGATGGCGACGGGCGTGCTCGTCCTCGGGGTCGGCAAGGCCACCCGCCTCCTCGGCCATCTCGCGCTGACGGCGAAGGGGTACGACGCCACGATCCGGCTGGGGCAGTCGACCAACACCGACGACGCGGAGGGCGAGATCACCGCGACGGCGTCCGCCGCGTCCGTCGCGGACGAGGCGCTGCACGCGGGCATCGCGGAGCTGACCGGGCCGATCCAGCAGATCCCGCCGCAGGTCAGCGCGATCAAGGTGAACGGGGAGCGGGCCTACAAGATGGCGCGCAAGGGCGAGGAGGTGGCGCTCGCCGCCCGCCCGGTCACGGTCCACGAGTTCACGGTCCTGGACGTCCGCCGGGACGGGGACGTGATCGACGTGGACGCGTCGGTCTCGTGCTCGTCCGGCACCTATATCCGGGCGCTGGCCCGGGACCTGGGCGCGTCCCTCGGCTGCGGCGGCCACCTCACCGCGCTGCGCCGCACCCGCGTCGGGCCCTACGACCTGGCGATCGCGCGGACCCTTGACCAGCTGGCCGAGAAGCTGGAGATCCTGCCGATGGGCGAGGCGGTCGCGGCGGTGTTCCCGCGGCGGGACGTCTCGGCCGAGGACGCCCGCAAGGTCGCGCACGGCGGGCGGCTCCCAGCCGCCGGGCTCGGGCCGGGCCCGGTCGGCGTCTTCGCGCCGGACGGCACGCTGCTCGCCCTCGTCGAGGAGCAGGGCAGGCTCGCCAAGCCGATCGCGGTGTTCGTCTCCTGAGTCTCCGACCGGGCGGGCAATGCGCCCGTGGCGAGCATCACCGGACGAAAGTGATGCGCGGCAACCTACGCCCACGTAACCTACGTAAGCGTAGGTTTCGTTGGTGAGGAGGTGTCCGTGACCACTGTGAAGGACCACCCCCCGGTGGCGTCCCCGACCCGCCCGCGGCTGCGCGGCTGGCTGCACCTCGGCGCGTTCCCCGCGGTGCTGGTCGCCGGGCTGGTGCTGGTGGCGCTCGGCCCGAGCGTGCACGCGCGGCTGGCGTCGGCGGTGTACGTGGCGGCATCGGGGATGCTGTTCGGGATCTCCGGGACGTACCACCGGCAGCGGTCCAGCCGGCTGATCGAGGTGCTGCGCCGGTTCGACCACGCCAACATCTACCTGATCATCGCCGGGACGTACACGCCGTTCGCGGTCCTGGCACTGGACGGCGGCGTGCGCCTCGCCGTCCTCGTCACCGTCTGGACGGGCGCCATCGCCGGCGTCGTGTTCCGCACCGCCTGGATCGGCGCCCCCCGCGCACTCTACGTGACCCTCTACATCGTCCTCGGCTGGGTCGCGGTGTTCTTCCTGCCGCAGTTCCTGGACGGCGCCGGAGTCGCCGCCTGCGTGCTGGTCGCGACCGGCGGCATCTGCTACAGCGTCGGCGGTGTCGTGTACGGGCTGCGCCGCCCCGACCCGTCGCCGCGCTGGTTCGGCTTCCACGAGGTCTTCCACGCCTGCACGCTCGCCGCCTACATCCTGCAGTACATCGCGGTGTCGCTGGTCGTCTACCAGTCCGGCTGAGGGGTACCCCCTGGGTGCGACCGGAGGCGTCCGGTCATGGCACTCTTAGGGTCGGCAGTAGACCGGGCAGGCACGTCCTACGCAGGGAGAGAATGGTGCGGCGTTGGAATGGCCTCGACGAGGTTCCCGCGGACTGGGGCCGTTCAGTGATCACCATCGGGGTGTTCGACGGCGTGCACCGCGGCCATCAGCGGATCGTCGGTGCCGCGGTGGCGGAGGCCCGCCGCCGCGGGCTGCGCTCGGTGGTCATCACCTTCGACCCGCATCCCGACGAGGTCGTCCGGCCGGGCACCCATCCGCCGCTGCTCGCCACGACCCGGCACCGGATCGAACTGCTGGAGGGTCTCGGCGCGGACGCGGTCGTCGTCGTCCCGTTCACACTTGAGCTGTCGAAGACGCCGCCGGACGAGTTCGTCCGGCAGGTCCTGGTCGACCGGCTGCACGCGGCGCACGTCATCGTCGGCGAGGACTTCCGTTTCGGGCACAAGGCCAAGGGGGACGTCGCGCTGCTGCGCGAGCTCGGCGAGAAGTACGACTTCACCGCCGAGGGCATGCCGCTCGTGGCCAACGGCGGCACGATCTCGTCCACCTACATCCGCGGACGGCTCGACGCCGGCGAGGTGGACGCGGCGGCGCGCGCGCTGGGCCGGCCGCACCGTGTGGAGGGCATCGTCGTGCGCGGCCACCAGCGGGGCCGCGCGCTGGGCTTCCCCACGGCTAATCTGGAGACGGCGCAGAACACCGCGATCCCGGCCGACGGCGTCTACGGCGGCTGGCTGGTCTGCGACTCCGACCGCTATCCGGGCTTCCGCTGGCCCGCCGCGATCTCCATCGGGACGAACCCGACGTTCGAGGGCGCGGGGGAGCGGACCGTCGAGGCGTACGCGCTGGACCGCGACGACCTCGACCTGTACGGCGAGCACATGGGCGTGGACTTCACCGAGCGCGTCCGCGACACGCTGAAGTTCGACTCGGTGGAGGCGCTGATCGAGCAGATGCACCGGGACGTGGACCGGATCCGGGACAGCACCTCCGAATGATCCGGGGCGAAGCACGCTTTTTCGCTGCGTACCCTGCGATAACAGAGGTTTTCGCTTCGTGACGGGGCGGGTTTCCGACATGGTACGGTGAATAGTCGCCGGGGAGGGCCCTGGCGCGGCTGGCTGCACCCTCATGCGGCCCGCCACCCTCTTGAAACGCACCATGCGGACCCGTGCGCCCTCCGGGCCCGGATCTGCGGGTGACGATCCCATCGAAGGAGCCACGTGTCGCTCGACACCGCCACGAAGAACCAGATCATCGCCGAGTACGCGACCACTGAGGGTGACACCGGATCGCCGGAGGTCCAGGTCGCGCTGCTGACGCGCCGCATCAACGATCTGACGGAGCACCTGAAGGAGCACAAGCACGACCACCACAGCCGCCGCGGCCTCCTGCTGCTGGTCGGCCGTCGTCGCCGCCTCCTGAAGTACCTGAGCAACAAGGACATCAACCGCTACCGGCAGCTGATCGAGCGACTCGGCCTCCGCCGCTAGCACGGTGAGGGAGTGGCCCGCCCGGGCCGCTCCCTTCCTTTTATGGCCGGGCGGGCCCGCGCACACGCCGCCCGCCCCGGCCGCACAACTGCAGACAAGCCTCGCGGACACCGCTGGTGCGGGCCGGTCCTCGGTAGTGGCTTCCGGATCCGTTCCGCCGCATCGGCGGACCTGTCGATCCGGGTGCTTCGATCGAAGACCGGCAGCGTGACGAGCCAACGGGAAACGGCCGCGAGGACCGACATGGAACCCTGAGGAGGTTTCCCGTGACTGAAGCCGTGCGCATCGACGGTGCGCAGAGCACCGAGGCCGTGATCGACAACGGCACGTTCGGCACCCGCACCATCCGCTTCGAGACGGGCCGGCTGGCCCGGCAGGCGGCCGGCTCCGCCATCGCCTACCTCGACGACGAGACGATGGTGCTGTCGGCGACCACCGCGTCCAAGAAGCCCAAGGACAACCTGGACTTCTTCCCGCTGACCGTGGACGTCGAGGAGCGGATGTACGCGGCCGGGCGCATCCCCGGCTCGTTCTTCCGCCGCGAGGGCCGCCCGTCCGAGGACGCGATCCTCACCTGCCGGCTGATCGACCGGCCGCTGCGCCCGTCGTTCACCAAGGGCCTGCGCAACGAGATCCAGGTCGTCGAGACGATCATGGCGCTGCACCCCGACCACCTGTACGACGTCGTGGCGATCAACGCCGCCTCGATGTCCACCCAGCTGGCCGGGCTGCCGTTCTCCGGCCCGATCGGCGGCGTCCGCGTCGCGCTGATCGAGGGCCAGTGGGTCGGCTTCCCGACGCACCCCGAGCTCGAGCGCGCCACCTTCGACATGGTCGTCGCCGGGCGCCTGCTGGAGGACGGCGACGTCGCGATCATGATGGTCGAGGCCGAGTCCACCCGCGACACCATCAAGCTCGTCGGCGAGGGCGCCACCGCCCCGACCGAGGAGACCGTCGCCGAGGGCCTTGAGGCGGCCAAGCCGTTCATCAAGGTGCTGTGCAAGGCGCAGAGCGACCTCGCGGCCGTCGCCGCCAAGGAGACCCGCGAGTACCCGATCTTCCTGGACTACCAGGACGACGTGCTCGCCGCCGTCACCGACGCCGTCGGCGGCGACCTCGCGCAGGCGCTCACCATCGCCGGCAAGCAGGAGCGCGAGTCCCGGCTCGACGAGATCAAGGCGGCCGCCGCCGAGCAGCTCGCCGAGCGGTTCGAGGGGCGCGAGAAGGAGATCTCCGCCGCTTACCGCGCCGTCACCAAGAAGCTGGTCCGCGAGCGGGTCATCCGCGACGGGCTGCGCATCGACGGCCGCGGCCTGAAGGACATCCGCCAGCTCACCGCGGAGGCGCACGTCGTCCCGCGCGTGCACGGCTCGGCGATCTTCGAGCGCGGCGAGACCCAGATCATGGGCGTGACCACGCTGAACATGCTCCGCATGGAGCAGACGATCGACACGCTGAACCCCGAGCGCACCAAGCGCTACATGCACAACTACAACTTCCCGCCGTACTCCACCGGGGAGACCGGCCGGGTCGGCTCGCCGAAGCGGCGCGAGATCGGGCACGGCGCGCTCGCCGAGCGCGCCCTGCTGCCCGTGCTGCCGACGCGCGAGGAGTTCCCGTACGCGATCCGGCAGGTGTCGGAGGCGCTCGGCTCCAACGGCTCCACCTCGATGGGCTCGGTGTGCGCGTCCACCATGTCGCTGCTGGACGCGGGCGTCCCGCTGCGGCAGATGGTGGCGGGCATCGCGATGGGCCTGATCCACGAGGGCGGCGAGTACGTCACGCTGACCGACATCCTCGGCGCCGAGGACGCGTTCGGCGACATGGACTTCAAGGTCGCCGGCACCCGCGACCTCATCACCGCGCTGCAGCTCGACACCAAGCTCGACGGCATCCCCGCCTCGGTGCTGGCCGCCGCGCTGAAGCAGGCCAAGGGCGCCCGCCTGGCGATCCTGGACGTCATGCAGGAGGCCATCGAGGCGCCCGCCGAGATGAGCCCGAACGCGCCGCGGATCATCACGATCAAGGTCCCGGTCGACAAGATCGGCGAGGTCATCGGCCCCAAGGGCAAGATGATCAACTCGATCCAGGACGACACCGGCGCCGACATCACGATCGAGGACGACGGCACCATCTACGTCGGCGCCACCGACGGCCCGTCCGCCGAGGCCGCGCGGCAGGCGATCAACTCGATCGCCAACCCGCACATGCCGGAGGTCGGCGAGCGGTTCCTCGGCACCGTCGTCAAGACCACCACGTTCGGCGCGTTCGTGTCGCTGCTGCCCGGCAAGGACGGCCTGCTGCACGTCTCGCAGATCCGCAAGCTGCACGGCGGCGCCCGGATCGAGAACGTCGAGGACGTCATGGGCGTCGGCGAGAAGATCCAGGTCGAGGTCACCGAGATCGACCAGCGCGGCAAGCTGTCGCTGGTGCCGGTCGAGGTGATCGAGCGCGAGGCCGCCGACAAGGGCGACGGCGGCGACGGCGCCGCCGAGGCGTCCGACGACGGCGACTCCGGCGAGCGGCGCCCGCGCCGGCAGGGTCACGTGTCGCTCACATTCCGTCGTTGGAAAGCGGCCGACGGCCCGTCC
>NZ_JABXFD010000346.1 GCF_013372625.1 Actinomadura sp. BRA 177 | reverse complement strand
ATTTGTGTGATGAGTAGTTGTCGTTTTGTTTTCTTGTTTTGTGATAGAACCGGCGACCACAGAGAGCTTCACGATCCTCTTCGTCGGCAGCGTCGGATGTGTATAAGAGACGGCGCAGGGCCCGCGCCGGTGGGCCCGCGACGTGCGGCCTGCCGAGGGCGGGGACGGCGACTGGGACGAGGCGACCCTGACGTTCCGCGACGCGGACCGTTTCGCGCCGTATCTGGCGCGGTTCGCCGACGACGTGGTGGTGCTCGACCCGCCGGATCTGCGGGAGGCGGTGATCCAGCACCTGAAGTCGGTGCTGGCGGGGACCGGCGCGCACCCGGTAGAGGAGGGGGAGGCCCGATGACCGGCAAGGCGGCGGCGACGACATCGACCGACCGGCTGGGGCGGCTGCTGGCGCTCGTCCCGTACGTGGTGAACCGTGACTCGGTGGCGCTGAGCGAGGCCGCGGCGGCGTTCGGGGTGACCGAGAAGCAGCTGATCGACGACCTGAACCTGCTGTGGTGCGTGGAGCTGCGGGCGCCCGACCCGTACTGCCCGATCGACCTGTCCTACGAGGGCGGGGAGATCACGGTGGCGGAGGCGGAGTCGATCGCGCGGCCGCTGCGGCTGAAGGTGGACGAGGCGTCGGCGCTGCTGGTGGCGCTGCGGATGCTGGCCGGGATCCCGGATCTGGACGACCGGGACGCGCTGAGCCGGGTGATCGCGAAGCTGGAGAGCGCGGCGGGGGAGGCCGCGGCGGTGTCCAGCCAGGTCGCGGTGGAGGTGGACGCCTATGGCGGGACGGCGGACCCGGCCCGCACCGCGGTGGGGGTGCTGCGGGACGCGATCGCGGCGCGCCGCCGCGTGCACCTCACCTACTACGTGCCGGCGCGGGACGAGAACACCGAGCGGGACGTGGACCCGATGCGGCTGCTGGTCGTGGAGGGCAACACCTACCTGGAGGGGTGGTGCCGGCGGGCGGAGGCGGTGCGGCTGTTCAAGCTGGACCGGATCGCCGACCTGGCGGTGCTGGACGTGCCCGCGCAGGTGCCGGACGAGGCCGAGCCGATCGACGTGGACGCGGGCCTGTTCCGGCCGTCCCCGCAGGACGAGGCGGTGACGCTGGAGCTGACGCCGCGGGGCCGGTGGGTGGCCGACTACTACCCGTGCGAGAGCGTGGAGGAGATGGGGGAGGGGCGGCTGCGGGTCGTCCTGCGGACTCCCGACGCGCGGTGGGTGCGGGGCCTGGCGCTGCGGCTCGGCGACCAGGGCCGCGTGGTGGCGCCCGAGAGCGTCGCGGCCGGTGTCCGGGACGATGCCGCCAGAGCATTGGCCCGGTACGGCATGTGCTAGGCGGATCGGATACCGTGTCCGGGTGATGTGGGTCGCGGTGTCGGTGTCGCTGGGTTCCGCCGGCCTCGCCGTGCTCGCGTGTTGCGCTTTCAAGGTGTGGCTGGGCGTGCGGCGCTTCGGCCGTGAACTGGAGCGCACGAAGCGGCGGCTGGAGCCGAAACAGTCGGCGCTGCGCGATGAACTGTCCCGTCTCCAGGACGCTCGGTCGTCACAAACGCCGGACGAGGGCGTACGATCGGCCTGAGTGCCATTCTGCTGAAGAGGATTGCCATGCCGAACATCGGGACTCCCGAACTGCTCATCATCCTGCTGGTCGTCGTGCTGATCTTCGGGTCGGCGAAGCTTCCGCAGCTCGCGCGGTCGCTGGGCAAGTCGGCGCGGATCCTGAAGGCCGAGACCAAGGGCCTGCGCGAGGACGATGACGACGCGCCCGAGGACAAGCCCGCGCAGCAGGCGCAGGCCCAGCAGGCGCAGCAGACCCAGCAGGCGCAGGGGGAGGACCCGCGGGAGAGGGCGGCGCGGCTGCGCGAGGAGGCGGCCCGGCTGGACCGCGAGGCCGCGGCCGGCGAGTCCGGGCAGCGTCCGCGCGGCGCCATCGGCTCCGGTGAGCCGATCCAGGGCGTGCCGGTGTCGGACCCCGGCAAGCTGCGCCAGGGCTGACGGGCCCGCCGCACTGTTCCCCGCCGACCCCCGAGCCTGAATGCCGACGATGAAGCTGAGCAGGCACGACGCCGCCCCCGACGGCCGCATGCCCCTCATGGACCATCTCCGTGAGCTGCGCAACCGGTTGATCAAGGCGATCCTGGCCTTCGTGGTCGGCGCGATCGTCGGCTGGCTGCTGTTCGACCCCGTGTGGGACTTCCTGAAGCAGCCGTACTGCTCGCTGCCGCAGTCCCATGTGATCGACAAGGACGAGTGCTCCCTGTTCGTCAACGGGATCTTCTCCTCGTTCTTCCTGAAGCTGAAGATCTCCTGCATCATCGGCGCGGTCATCTCCGCGCCGGTGTGGCTGTACCAGATCTGGGGGTTCGTCGCGCCGGGCCTGTACGGGCGTGAGCGGCGCTGGACGTATGTGTTCCTGGCCGCGGCGGTCCCGCTGTTCTTCGTCGGGACGGCGCTGGCGTACGTGACCGTCGACAAGGGCCTGGCGATCTTCCTGGGGTTCGTCGCCGACGACGTCAAGCCGCTGATCACCGTGGACAGCTATCTCGGCTACGTGCTGACGATGCTGCTGGTGTTCGGGCTGACGTTCGAGCTGCCGCTGTTCGTGGTGGTCCTGAACCTGGCCGGGGTGCTCAGCTCCAAGCGGATCCGCCGCTTCCAGCGGATGATCCTGTTCGGCATCTTCGTGTTCGCGGCGGTCGCGACGCCGAGCGCCGACCCGTTCACGATGCTGGCGCTGGCGCTGCCGACCGTGGCGCTGTTCGAGGTCGCGGCGCTGCTGGCGTTCCTGAACGACCGGCGCCGGGCGCGGCGCCCGGATCCGTACGCGGGGCTGGCGGACGACGAGGCGTCCCCGCTGGACCTGGACGCGATCGACGCCGAGCTGGAGAAGGGCGACGCCGCCCGCTGAGCACCGGGTCCGATGATCGCGCCGCCCGTGGATTGGGTATCGGGCCGGTCGAAACCGTAGGCTCGAAGGTATGACCACCCCCGACACGACGTCGGCCGATGAGACCCCGGCACAGCGGTACGCCGCCTACCGCAGGCGCACCGCCGGGAACGGCCCGGCCCTGCTGGACTTCCGCACCCTGTACGACTTCGAGCTGGACCCGTTCCAGCTGGAGGCGTGCCGGGCGCTGGAGGACGGCAGCGGCGTGCTGGTCGCCGCGCCCACCGGATCCGGGAAGACGGTGGTGGGGGAGTTCGCCGTCCACCTCGCGCTGACCACCGGCACCAAGTGCTTCTACACGACGCCGATCAAGGCGCTGTCGAACCAGAAGTACGCCGACCTCGTCCGCCGCTACGGGCCGGACAAGGTGGGGCTGCTCACCGGCGACAACAGCGTGAACGGTGAGGCGCCGATCGTCGTGATGACGACCGAGGTGCTGCGGAACATGCTGTACGCGGGGTCGCAGACTCTCGCGGGTCTGGCGTTCGTGGTGATGGACGAGGTGCATTACCTCGCCGACCGGTTCCGCGGCGCCGTCTGGGAAGAGGTGATCATCCACGTCCCGGATTCGGTGCGGATCGTGGCGCTGTCGGCGACGGTGTCGAACGCCGAGGAGTTCGGCGAGTGGCTGCACGAGGTCCGCGGTGATACGGCGGTGATCGTGGACGAGCACCGTCCGGTCCCGCTGTTCCAGCACATGCTGGTCGGTACCCGCCTGTACGACCTGTTCGTCGACACCGGCAAGGGCAAGGACCGGCAGGCCAAGCTGAACCCGCAGCTGACGCGGATGGCGGTGGAGGAGGTCCGCCGCGCCAAGGTCAACCAGGGGCGCCGCACCGGGCGGCGCCGCACGGCCCGCCCGCAGCGGTTCCGGCCCCCGGCCCGGCCGGACGTGATCGAGCGGCTGGAGCGCGCCGGGCTGCTCCCGGCGATCACGTTCATCTTCTCCCGCGCGGGCTGCGACGCGGCCGTCATGCAGTGCCTGCACGCGGGGCTCCGGCTGACGTCCAAGGAGGAGTCGGAGGAGATCCGCGCGCACGCCGAGCTGCGCACCGCCGACATCGCGCGGGAGGACCTGCGGATCCTCGGCTACGGCGACTTCCTGGAGGGCCTGGCGCGGGGCGTCGCCGCGCACCACGCGGGGATGCTGCCGACGTTCAAGGAGATCGTCGAGGAGCTGTTCACCCGCGGGCTGATCAAGGCGGTGTTCGCGACGGAGACCCTGGCCCTCGGCATCAACATGCCGGCCCGCACCGTCGTGATCGAGAAGCTCGACAAGTGGAACGGGGAGGCGCACGTCGACCTGACCCCCGGCGAGTACACGCAGCTGACGGGGCGTGCGGGGCGGCGCGGCATCGACGTGGAGGGCCACGCCGTCGTGGTGTGGGGCCCGAACGTGGAGCCGGCGTCGGTCGCCGGGCTCGCCGGCACCCGCACCTATCCGCTGAACTCCAGCTTCCGGCCGTCGTACAACATGGCGGTGAACCTGGTCGGCGCCGTCGGGAACGAGCGGGCGAGGACGCTGCTGGAGGAGTCGTTCGCGCAGTTCCAGGCCGACCGGGCCGTGGTCGGGCTGGCCCGGCAGGTCCGCAAGAACGAGGAGGCCCTGGAGGGGTACGCGAAGGCCGCGCAGTGCCATCTCGGCGACTTCATGGAGTACGCGGCGATGCGGCGGCGGCTGTCGGACCGGGAGTCCGAGCTGTCCCGCGAGCGCGCCGGGGCCCGCCGCGCGGAGGCCGCGAAGTCGCTGGAGCACCTGCGGCCCGGCGACGTGATCATCGTGCCGTCGGGGCGCCGCTCCGGCCTCGCCGTCGTCCTGGACCCGGGCGTCGGGCGCCGCTCGGACGGCCCGGCGCCGCTGGTGCTGACGATCAACCGGTCGGTGCAGCGGCTGTCGATCCAGGACTTCCCGCGCGCCGTGGAGCCGGTCGACCGGATCCGGATCCCGAAGTCGTTCAGCCCCCGCAACCCGCAGGACCGCCGCGACCTGGCGGCCACGCTGCGCAACCGGGTGCCCGACGACGTCCGCGACCGCAAGCGGTCCCGCGCCGACTCCGCCGCCACCGAGGACGCCGAGGTCACCCGGCTGCGCGCCGACCTGCGCCGGCACCCGGTGCACGGCTGCGACCAGCGCGAGGACCACGCCCGCTGGGCCGAGCGGTACCACCGGCTGGACCGGGAGACCGGGCAGCTGCGCCGCCGCGTCGAGGGCCGCTCGCAGGTGATCGCCCGCACGTTCGACCGGGTCTGCGGCGTCCTGCAGCAGCTCGGCTACCTCGACGGCGACTCCGTCACCGAGGAGGGCCGCCGCCTCGGCCGCATCTACAACGAGCTGGACCTGCTCACCGCCGAGAGCCTGCGCGAGGGGCTGTGGGACAAGCTCGACCACGCCGAGCTGGCCGCGTGCGTGTCGGCGCTGGTGTACGAGTCGCGGCAGCCCGACGACGCGACGCCGCCGCGCACCCCGACGGGCGCGGCGCAGGACGCCCTCGCCGCGATGGTGCGGCTGTGGGGGGAGCTGGACGCCGTCGAGCGCGACAACCGGGTGTCGTTCCTGCGGGAGCCCGACCTGGGGTTCGCGTGGACGGCGTACCGGTGGGCGAAGGGCGACGACCTCGACGAGGTGCTGCTGGAGAGCGACCTGACGGCCGGCGACTTCGTCCGCGCGGTGAAGCAGCTGCTGGACCTGCTCGGCCAGGTCGTGGACGCGGCCCCGCCGAACAGCCACCTCCGCAAGACCGCCAGGCGGGCCATGGATTCGATGCGGCGCGGCGTCGTCGCCTACACGTCGGTCGGCTGAGGGTGTTCGGGGGCTAGGCGCTTTCCGCGCGGCGGCGGGCGCGGCGCGCGGACAGCGTGCGGTTCACGCGGTGGGTCGCCAGCCGGACGAGGAGGGGCTGCGGCGGGCGCCGCAGGAATCGGGGCGTCACCCGGTGGCCGGCGGACGCGCTCCACAGCAGCAGCCCGGCGGCGCGGCGGCGGCCGGGCGTCCACTTCAGCCCGTAGGCGTCGCGGAGGTGCTCGGGGAGCAGCGCGGCGGTGACGAGCCGGAAGACGACCAGGCCGGGGAACAGGATGCGCAGCTTGCGGGGCCACAGGACGGCGTTCGCGACCTCGCGGCCCGCGTCGGTGACCTCCAGCGCGGCGAGCGTCTCGGCCATGTAGGCGCGGAACGCGGCCAGGTCGGGCGGCTGCGCCTCCAGCGGGCAGCCGAGGACCTCGGCGACGATGCGGGCCTGCCGGTAGTACTCCTCCGGGTCGGTGTCGCGGGGCCGCATGAGGGTCTCGTGGATGTACAGGGCGGAGTCGATGAGGGTCGCGTTGACCCACATCTGCAGGCCGGGGTCGTTGCCGGAGTAGCCGTCGCCGACGACGGTGCCGTGGATGCCGCGGACCTTCGCGGCGATCCGCGCGACCTGCTCGGGCGTCCCGAACGTGGTGACGAGCAGGAAGTCCAGGGTGCCGAACAGGCGGGCGAGGGGCCGGTCGGCGAAGTCGCTGTGCTCGGCGACGCCGGCGGCCACGCCCGGGTGGGCGAGCTGCATGAGCAGGGCGCGCCCGGCGGCGAGGCCGACGAGGGGCTCGGCGGCGAGCGTCCGCAGGACGTCGCGGTCGGCGAGCCGCTCGGTGAGCCGCTCGGGCGTGGGGATCGGGGGTGTGGCGGGCAAGCGGGCCTCCCGGCGGTCGGATCCTGCGCCCGCCATCCTCGCCCAACTATTGACGGACGGTCAATAAGGCGCGGCGCCGGGGCCGCGTCCCCTACCCAGGTCGGAGGCGGTTCCGCACGGGGGAGGATCCGGGCATCCAGCGCGCCGCGATAGTGTGATCACGATCACCGGAACACCCTCGACCAGCCCGGGAAGTGCGAATGATCGAGGCGGCGAACCTCACCAAGCGCTACGGCGACAAGACCGCCGTGGACGACCTGTCGTTCACGGTCGTCCCTGGCCGGGTGACCGGGTTCCTCGGCCCGAACGGGGCCGGGAAGTCGACCACCATGCGGCTGCTGCTCGGCCTGGACCGGCCCGACCGCGGCGACGCCCGCATCCACGGCCGGCACTACCGCGACCTGAACGCGCCGCTGCGCGTCGTCGGCGCCCTGCTGGAGGCGCGGGCCGTGCACACCGGCCGCAGCGCCTACAACCACCTGCTGTGCCTGGCGCAGACGCAGGGCATCGGCAAGCGGCGCGTCGACGAGGTCATCGACCTCGTCGGGCTCACCGGCCCCGCCCGCAAGCGCGCCGGCGGCTTCTCCCTCGGCATGGGGCAGCGGCTCGGCATCGCCGCCGCGCTGCTCGGCGACCCGTCCGTGCTGATCCTGGACGAGCCCGTCAACGGCCTGGACCCCGAGGGCATCGTGTGGATCCGCACCCTCATGCAGCGGCTCGCCGCCGAGGGCCGGACGGTGTTCGTCTCCAGCCACCTGATGAACGAGATGGCCGTCACCGCCGAGCACCTCATCGTCATCGGGCGCGGCCGGCTGATCGCCGACTGCTCCACCGAGGAGTTCATCGAGCGCAGCACCGAGAAGATGGTGACGGTGCGCAGCCCCGACGCCGAGCGCCTGTCCGGCGTCGTCGCCGCCGAGGGCGGCAAGGTCGCGCCGGGCGGCGACGGCCTGCTCACGGTGACCCACATGGAGGCGCCCCGCGTCGGGGAGCTGGCCGCCGCCGAGGGCATCGTCCTGCACGAGCTGACCCCGAGCCGCGGCTCGCTGGAGTCGGCGTTCATGGAACTGACCCGCGACAGCGTCGAGTACGGCACGGCCGCCGGATCCGCCGCCGGATCCGTCCCCGAGGCCGTCCCCGGCGCGGTGCCGGGCGCCGTCCCCGGCCCGGAGGGAGAGCCCCGATGACCACCGCCACCGCCCCGCCCGCCGCCGACCCGTCCGCCGGCCTCCCGCGGCCCGGCTTCGGCCGGCTGATGCTCGCCGAATGGACGAAGATCCGCACGGTCCGCTCCACGGCGTGGTCGCTGATCCTGCTCGTCGTCCTGGACCTCGGGTTCACCGCGCTGTTCGTCGCCCTCACGATGTCCCAGTGGGACAACACCAACCCCGGCGACCGCGCGCAGATCTCGGCCGACCCGGTCAGCTTCATCCTCGGCAGCGGGTTCTTCCTCAGCCAGCTGACGGTCTGCGTCCTCGGCGTGCTGGTCATCGCGTCCGAGTACTCCACCGGCATGATCCGCGCCAGCCTGCTCGCGGTGCCGCGGCGGCTGCCGATGCTGTGGGCCAAGGCGCTCGTGTTCGGCCTGGTCGTCCTCGTCATCGGCGTCGCGGTGTCGTTCGCGGCGTTCTTCATCGGCGCGGCGATCATCGGCGACCGGATGCAGGTCTCCCTCGGCGACGAGGGCGTGCTGCGCGCCGTCATCGGCGGCGGCCTGTACCTGGCGATGCTCGGCCTGTTCGCGCTCGCGATCGGCGCGATCGTGCGGCACACCGCGGGCGGCATCACCGGCGTCATCGGGTTCGTGCTGGTGCTGGCGCCGCTGGCGATGCTGCTGCCCGGCAGCATCGGCGACCACGTCCACGCCTACCTGCCGTCCGAGGCGGGCACCCTGATCGCCAAGGCCCACCAGGGCCCGAACGACCTGCTCACGCCGTGGGAGGGCTACGGCGTCTTCGCCCTGTGGACGGTCGCGCTGCTCGCCCTCGCCGCGTTCCTGCTCAAGCGCAGGGACGCCTGACCGCCGCGAGGCGCCCCCGGGCCGCGAACCCGGCGCGGGGGCGCTCCGGCGCGAGCCGCCCCGCCACCACGACCCCGTAGAGGACGTGGTCGAGCGCCACCACGCCCCGCCACGCGACACTCCGCTCGTGGACGTGGTGGACGCCCAGCAGCGGCGCGATGCCCGCCTCGAAGCCCAGCCAGACCGCCAGCCCGTAGCCGGGCCCCGCCGCCGGATGCCGCCGGACCCGGTCGGGCAGCAGCCCGAACGCCGCGCCGCCGGCCGCCCCGTAGGCCCAGTGCGCCAGCTCCGTCACCGCCTCCCGGTACCGCTCCGGCAGCCGCCGCACGACCGGCGCGTGCCGCTCCACGAGCGCCTCGGGCGGGCTCTGCTCGCGCGGCCCGACCGCCGCGGTGACCGTCCGGACGCCCGTCATCGCCATCGCGGCGACCAGCCCCCGCGCGCCCGCCCGCGCCACCGCGGCCCGGCGCGCCGCCGGCTTCCCGCTCCCCATGTGCGCCTCCTCGGTACAGCCCCTCAGCGCATCTGCCCCGTCCCGGTCCGCCCATGCCCGCGCCGGTGGACCCTTGCACTGTGCAAAGGTCTGCGGCTACAGTTTTGGGCAGTTGCTTAAAGCGAACGACCAAGAGGCGGGGGGGGCGATGGCGGACGGCGAGGTGCCGACGCGGATCCGGCTGCTGGAGGCGGCCGTCGCGGTGCTGGCCGAGAGCGGCTGGGCGGCGGTGACGTCGCGGGTCGTGGCCGACCGGGCGCAGGCCAACAACGCGCTCGTGCACTACTACTTCGGGTCCGTGGACGCCCTCCGGCGCGCCGCGGTCATGCACGCCGTGGAGAAGGAGCTGGAGGGCCCCGTCGAGGCGATCTTGCGGGCCGAGGACGCCCTCACCGGCCTCGCCGACGCCGTCCGCGAGCTGATGGGCCGCGGCCCCGGCACCGCCGGGCAGCGGGTCGTCGTGGAGGCGATGCTGCACGGCCTGCGCGACGCCGAGCTGCGCGCCGAGAGCGAGCGGCAGATCCGGATGTTCCGCGACCTGCTCGCCGCGCGGCTCGCCGAGAACCGGACGGCGGGGCTGCTGCGCCCCGACGCCGACCCCCGCGGCCTGGCGGTGCTGCTCGCCGCGCTGGTCGACGGGCTGCTCATGCACGTGCTGATCGACCCGGAGACCGAGGCCGGCGCCGCGACCGAAGGGCTGCTCGCCCTGCTGCGCCCCGCCGGCCCCCCGCCCGGGCACGCCGACGAAGGAGACGACGATGACGCGACACCGCGGTGAGCCGGCACCCGTCCGCGAGGACGCCCCGGCGCGGGGCGACGCCCCGCCGGCGGTCCTGCTGCGCGGGGCCGGCAAGACCTACGGGACGGGGCACGCGCGGGTCCACGCGCTGCGCGAGGTGGACCTGGAGGTGCCGCGGGGCGAGTTCGTCGTGCTGCTCGGCCCGTCCGGGTCCGGCAAGACGACCCTGCTCAACCTGATCGGCGGGATCGAGCCCGCCACCGAGGGCGAGGTGGCCGCCGGCGGCCGCGACATCTCCCGGCTCGGCGAGGACGCCCGCACCGCCTACCGCCGCGACACCGTCGGGTTCGTGTTCCAGTTCTTCAACCTCGTCCCGTCGCTGACCGCGCCGGCGAACGGCCGCCTCGTCGCCGAGCTGACCGGCCGCGGCGACGAGGCGGACGTTCTCCAGCGCGGTCAGCGACGGACCGGCCTACATTCACACCATAAGCCTGCGGCCGCGACGCATGGCGCCAGCGACTCCACAGG
>NZ_JABXFD010000152.1 GCF_013372625.1 Actinomadura sp. BRA 177 | reverse complement strand
GCCTCCGCCACCGCCTCCCTACGGCGCCCCGCAGGAGCAGCCGCAGTACGGGCAGCCGCCCGCCTACGGCCAGCCCCCGGCGCCGGGCGGTTTCACGCCTCCGCATGACCCGCAGCAGTACGTCCCACCGGGGGAGCAGCCGCAGTACGGCCAGCCCCAGCCCGGCTACGGCCAGCCGCCCCAGTACGAGCAGCCCCAGTACGGGCAGCCCCAGTACGGGCAGCAGCCTCCGCAGCAGCAACTCGGGTACCCGCAGCAGCCGATGCACGGCGCGCCGCAGGAGCAGTACGGGCAGCCGCCGTTCGGCGGGCAGCCCGGCGGCTTCCCACCGCCCGAGTCCGGCGCACCGGCCGAGCAGCCGCCGCAGGACGTCTCCGGCGACCGCACGGTGATCGTCCCCGGTCCCGCCGCCGGCACGCCCGAGCCCGAGCAGCAGCGGCCCCCGATCGACGACCAGGCGACGCTGCACTGGTCGCCCGGCACCGACGTCCCGGTCGCCACCGGCCCCGAGCGCCGGCAGGACCCGCCGGCCGAGCCGTGGCAGGCGCCGACGCCGCCGTCCACGCCCGAGCCGTGGTCGCCGGAGGCGCCGCAGCAGGGCGCGCCGCTGCAGGGGCAGGCCGACCACGAGCGGACGATGATGGTGCCGCCGCCCGAGTCGGGCTTCGGCGCGGGTTCGACCACGTCCGGCGCCTCGCCGTCGGTGGACGACCTGTACGCCCCGCCCGGCGAGAGCAATGTCGAGGACGCGCGCCCGACCGAGGCGTTCGACCCGTCCAAGCAGCGGCCCGCCGAGACCCCCGGCATGGCCGACAGCACCCGGCTCGACATCGGCCGGCAGCAGTGGGGCCAGCAGCAGCCGCAAGCACCCCAGCAGCAGCAGTTCGGCCAGCAGCAGCCCTACGGCCAGCCCGCCGAGCAGCAGCACCAGGCCTACGGCCAGCCGGGCGAGCAGCAGCAGTACGGCCAGCCGTACCAGCAGCAGGGCTACGGCCAGCCGGGCCAGTACGACCAGCAGGGCCAGCCCCAGCAGTACGGGCAGCCCGGCGAGCAGCAGCAGTACGGCCAGCAGCCCTACGGCCAGCCCGGTCAGTACGGTCAGCAGCCCCAGCAGGGCCAGTACGGGCAGCAGCCCGCCTACGGGACGGCCGGCGCCGAGGAGGGCAAGGGCGGCGGCAAGAACATGCTCTGGCTCATCGTCGGCGGCGTCGCGATCGTCGTGATCCTCGTGGTCCTGGTCGTCGCCTTCGTCCTCTAGACCGCCCGGCAGGTCCGCGGAGCCACCGCCCGAAATCGCGGTAAAGCTTCGCCCACGTCTTCCCAACAGCGGGAACGTGGGACACAATGCCGACGGGTGCTCCTCCCGGGGCTCGGCCTCGGGGACGGGAACATCCGTCGGCATTGCGCCGTTCATGAACTAGGGGACGAGCGTCCTCACCGCTCCGCGGGCTTGTGCCGCAGGGTCGCCCACGGTAGTGGCCTCTTTGTTTTGCACTTTGGCGTGCGGGTCGGTAATCTCTTCACTTGCGCCCGCTCTGCGGGCCACTGTGCGTGTGCGTCGGCGAGGCCGGTAGGCCAGCCCCAGCGCCGCATCTACTCCCCGGCTTGATTCGGCCCTTTGAGGGGCCGGGCGGTCTGTGTCGGTTTCGCGCGGGTGTATTTCCGTGAGCTGGCGACACGCCCGACCGCGTGGGTCGGAGAGGTCGGGAAACCGGCAGGTCACAGCCTCGCCTGAGGTGGTGATTGCAGCAATAAGACTTACCGGCTCGGTACGAGGAAGACGGAGACGCGGTGCCCACGATCCAGCAGCTGGTCCGAAAGGGCCGCCAGGACAAGGTGACCAAGAACAAGACGCCCGCGCTCAAGGGCAGCCCCCAGCGCCGGGGCGTCTGCACGCGCGTCTACACGACGACGCCCAAGAAGCCGAACTCCGCGCTTCGCAAGGTCGCCCGTGTCCGGCTGACCAGCGGGATCGAGGTCACGGCCTACATCCCCGGCGTCGGTCACAACTTGCAGGAGCACTCGATCGTGCTCGTGCGCGGCGGCCGTGTGAAGGACCTCCCGGGTGTTCGGTACAAGATCATCCGCGGTGCGCTCGACACCCAGGGCGTGCGGAACCGCAAGCAAGGCCGCAGCCACTACGGCGCGAAGAAGGAGAAGAGCTGATGCCGCGCAAGGGCCCTGCTGGCAAGCGCCAGCTGATCGCTGACCCGGTGTACAACTCGCCGCTGGTCACCGCGCTCATCAACAAGATTCTCCTGGACGGCAAGCGCTCCATCGCGCAGAGCATCGTCTACGACGCCCTTGAGGGCGCGCGCGAGAAGACCGGCAACGACCCGGTCGTCACGCTGAAGCGCGCGCTCGACAACGTGAAGCCGACCCTGGAGGTCCGCAGCCGCCGCGTCGGTGGCGCGACCTACCAGGTCCCCGTCGAGGTGCGGCCGGCCCGCAGCACCACGCTCGCCCTGCGCTGGCTGGTGGTGTACGCCCGGCAGCGCCGCGAGAAGACCATGACCGAGCGGCTGATGAACGAGCTGCTCGACGCGAGCAACGGTCTTGGCGCGTCTGTCAAGAAGCGCGAGGACACGCACAAGATGGCGGAGTCCAACAAGGCCTTCGCCCACTACCGCTGGTAACCCCGGCGAACTGCAACGACGAGACGACGCGAGGACGACAGTGGCTACCAAAACCGGTGTGGACCTGGCCAGGGTCCGCAACATCGGGATCATGGCCCATATCGACGCGGGCAAGACCACGACGACCGAGCGCATCCTCTACTACACGGGGATGAGCTACAAGATCGGTGAGACCCACGAAGGCTCCGCCACCATGGACTGGATGGAGCAGGAGCAGGAGCGGGGCATCACGATCACGTCGGCGGCCACGACCTGCCACTGGGCCGTGGACGAGACCGATCACACGATCAACATCATCGACACCCCCGGGCACGTCGACTTCACCGTCGAGGTGGAGCGCAACCTCCGGGTGCTGGACGGTGCGGTCGCGGTGTTCGACGGCGTCGCGGGCGTGGAGCCCCAGTCCGAGACGGTGTGGCGCCAGGCCGACCGCTACGACGTGCCCCGCATGTGCTTCGTCAACAAGATGGACCGGGTCGGCGCGGAGTTCCACCGCTGCGTCGACATGATCGAGAACCGGCTGAACGCGACCCCGCTCGCGCTGCAGCTCCCGATCGGCGCCGAGTCCGACTTCAAGGGCGTCATCGACCTGGTGCACATGAAGGCCCTCGTGTGGAACGAGGAGGCCAAGCTCGGCGAGATGTACGACACGCTCGACATCCCCGAGTCGCACGCCGAGCAGGCGCGCGAGTGGCACGACAAGCTCGTCGAGACCCTCGCGGAGAACGACGACGAGATCATGGAGCTGTACCTGGAGGGCGACGAGCCCACCATCGAGCAGCTCCACGCCGGCATCCGCCGCGCGACCATCGCCGCCAAGCTCACCCCGGTCACCTGCGGGACGGCCTTCAAGAACAAGGGCGTGCAGCCGCTGCTGGACGCGATCGTCCGCTACCTGCCCTCCCCGCTGGACGTCGAGGCCATCGAGGGCCACGCCGTCCGGGACGAGGAGAAGGTGCTCAAGCGCCTGCCGAGCGAGGACGAGCCGTTCTCCGCGCTGGCGTTCAAGATCGCGAGCGACCCGCACCTGGGCAAGCTGACCTTCGTGCGCGTCTACTCCGGCGTGATGGAGTCCGGCTCGAACGTGATGAACTCCGTCAAGGAGCGCAAGGAGCGCATCGGCAAGATCTACCGGATGCACGCCAACAAGCGCACCGAGATCGAGCGCGCGGGCGCCGGCGACATCGTCGCGGTGATGGGGCTCAAGCAGACCACCACCGGCGAGACGCTGAGCGACGACAAGAACCCGATCGTGCTGGAGTCGATGACCTTCCCGGCGCCGGTCATCCACGTCGCGATCGAGCCGAAGACCAAGGCCGACCAGCAGAAGCTGGGCACCGCGATCCAGCGGCTGGCCGAGGAGGACCCGTCCTTCACGGTCCGCACCGACGAGGACACCGGCCAGACCGTGATCTCCGGCATGGGCGAGCTCCACCTGGAGATCCTCGTCGACCGGATGAAGCGCGAGTTCAAGGTCGACGCCAACGTCGGCAAGCCGCAGGTCGCCTACCGCGAGACGATCAGCAAGAAGGTCGAGAAGGTCGAGTACACCCACAAGAAGCAGACGGGTGGCTCGGGCCAGTTCGGCCGCGTGATCATCGACCTGGAGCCGCTGGGCGGCGGGTCCGACGGCTACGAGTTCGAGAACAAGGTCACCGGTGGCCGCATCCCGCGGGAGTACATCCCGTCGGTCGACGCGGGCTGCCAGGAGGCCGCCGAGTTCGGTGTCCTCGCCGGCTACCCGATGGTGGGCGTGAAGGTCACCCTGCAGGACGGCGCCTACCACGATGTCGACTCATCGGAGATGGCGTTCAAGGTCGCCGGTTCCATGGCGTTCAAGGAGGCCGCCCGCAAGGCGTCCCCCACGCTGCTGGAGCCGATGATGGCGGTCGAGGTCACCACGCCCGAGGAGAACATGGGCGACGTGATCGGCGACCTCAACAGCCGCCGCGGTCAGGTCCAGTCCATGGACGAGCGGCACGGCATGCGCGTCATCAAGGCGCTCGTGCCCCTGTCGGAGATGTTCGGCTACGTGGGTGATCTGCGCAGCAAGACCCAGGGCCGGGCTGTTTTCACGATGCAGTTCGACTCCTACGCCGAGGTTCCCACGAACGTCGCGCAGGAGATCATCGCCAAGG
This sequence comes from Actinomadura sp. BRA 177, assembly GCF_013372625.1. Classification (GTDB taxonomy): domain Bacteria; phylum Actinomycetota; class Actinomycetes; order Streptosporangiales; family Streptosporangiaceae; genus Spirillospora. The sequence goes on along the minus strand of NZ_JABXFD010000152.1, from coordinate 5,673 downwards.
CGCGGGGCGAATGATGAAAAATCTGCGAAGTCGGGCCGCCGCCGCCGAGAGTGCCCCGTGCGGCGGCGGGCGGCGGGTCGTCGAGCAGGTTTTTCATCAGGCGTAAGGCTCCGGGCCTGCCCACAGATCACACAGACGTACACCGAAGCGGTCGTCTAGACGGCCGAGGATCGCAACAAGGAGCAACCAGTGGCGAAGGCCAAGTTCGAGCGGACGAAGCCGCACGTGAACATCGGCACCATTGGACACATCGACCACGGTAAGACCACGCTTACCGCGGCGATCACCAAGGTGCTCCACGACAAGTACCCGGACCTCAACCCCTTCACGCCGTTCGAGGACATCGACAAGGCGCCGGAGGAGCGCGAGCGCGGCATCACGATCTCGATCTCGCACGTCGAGTACCAGACCGAGGCCCGCCACTACGCGCACGTCGACTGCCCGGGGCACGCCGACTACATCAAGAACATGATCACCGGTGCGGCGCAGATGGACGGCGCCATCCTGGTGGTCGCCGCCACCGACGGCCCGATGCCGCAGACCAAGGAGCACGTGCTCCTGGCCCGCCAGGTCGGCGTCCCCTACATCGTCGTCGCGCTGAACAAGTGCGACATGGTGGACGACGAGGAGATCCTGGAGCTCGTCGAGCTCGAGGTCCGCGAGCTGCTCTCCGAGTACGAGTTCCCGGGCGACGACGTCCCGGTCATCCGCGTCTCCGCCTACCAGGCGCTGCAGGGCGACGAGAAGTGGGCCGAGTCCATCGTCGAGCTCATGACCGCCGTCGACGAGAACGTGCCGGAGCCGGTGCGCGACACCGAGAAGCCGTTCCTGATGCCGATCGAGGACGTCTTCTCGATCACCGGCCGCGGCACCGTCGTGACCGGCCGCATCGAGCGCGGTGTCGTCAACGTCAACGAGACCGTCGACATCATCGGCATCAAGTCCGACTCGACCACGACCACCGTCACCGGTGTCGAGATGTTCCGCAAGCTGCTCGACCAGGGCCAGGCGGGCGACAACGTCGGCCTGCTCCTGCGCGGCATCAAGCGCGAGGACGTCGAGCGCGGCCAGTGCGTCATCAAGCCGGGCACGAACACCCCGCACACCGAGTTCGAGGCGCAGGTCTACATCCTGTCCAAGGACGAGGGCGGCCGGCACACGCCGTTCTTCAACAACTACCGCCCGCAGTTCTACTTCCGGACCACGGACGTCACCGGCGTGGTGAACCTCCCCGAGGGCACCGAGATGGTCATGCCGGGCGACAACACCGAGATGCGCGTCGAGCTGATCCAGCCCGTCGCCATGGAGGAGGGCCTCAAGTTCGCCATCCGCGAGGGTGGCCGGACGGTCGGCGCCGGTCGCGTCACCAAGGTCATCAAGTAGCACCTCTCGTAACGCGGCGGCCCACCCGCCGGGAACCCGGCAACTGGGCCGCCGCGTCACGACCACTGAAGTAACAGCGGCACTACAGCAAAGGACACCGAGGCCACCATGGCGGGACAGAAGATCCGCATCCGGCTCAAGGCCTACGACCACGAGGTCATCGACACCTCCGCGAAGAAGATCGTTGAGACGGTGACGCGGACGGGCGCCAAGGTCGCGGGCCCGGTGCCGCTGCCGACCGAGAAGAACGTGTACTGCGTCATCCGCTCGCCGCACAAGTACAAGGACAGCCGCGAGCACTTCGAGATGCGCACGCACAAGCGGTTGATCGACATCATCGACCCGACGCCCAAGACGGTCGACTCGCTGATGCGGCTCGACCTTCCGGCCGGCGTTGACATCGAGATCAAGCTCTAAGGGACGCACCGAGATGAGTACGCAGAGGAAGGGCGTCCTGGGCGAGAAGCTCGGCATGACCCAGGTCTTCGACGATGAGGGCCGGATGGTTCCGGTGACCGTCGTCCAGGCCGGGCCGTGTGTCGTCACCCAGCTCAAGAACCAGGAGCAGGACGGCTACACCGCCGTCCAGATCGGGTTCGGGCAGATCGACCCGCGCAAGGTGAACAAGCCGCGCACGGGCCACTTCGAGAAGGCCGGCGTCACGCCGCGCCGCTACCTCGTCGAACTGCGGGCGGACGACACCACCGGGTACGAACTCGGCCAGGAGATCACCGCCGACGTCTTCGAGGCCGGCCAGAGGATCGACGTGACCGGCACCAGCAAGGGCAAGGGCACCGCCGGTGTCATGAAGCGCCACGGCTTCAAGGGCCTCGGCGCCTCGCACGGCACCCAGCGCAAGCACCGCTCGCCGGGGTCGATCGGCGGCTGCGCGACCCCCGGTCGCGTCTTCAAGGGCCTCCGCATGGCGGGACGGCACGGCAACGCCCGTACCACCGTGCAGAACCTGACCGTCCACGCCATCGACGCGGAGAAGAACCTGCTGCTCATCAAGGGCGCGGTTCCCGGTCCCAACGGCGGCGTGGTGCTGGTCCGCGACGCAGTGAAGGGGACGGGCAAGTGACCTCCAAGCTCGACATCGACCTGCCCGCCGAGGTCTTCGACGCGAAGACCAGCGTGCCGCTGATCCACCAGGTCGTGGTGGCGCAGCTGGCCGCCGCGCGCCAGGGCACGCACGCCACCAAGACCCGCGGCGACGTCCGCGGCGGCGGCAAGAAGCCGTACCGGCAGAAGGGCACCGGCCGCGCCCGCCAGGGCTCGATCCGCGCGCCCCAGTTCGCCGGCGGCGGCATCGTGCACGGCCCGCAGCCGCGGGACTACACGCAGAAGACGCCCAAGAAGATGAAGGCGGCCGCGCTGCGCGGCGCCCTGTCCGACCGCGCCCGGTTCGGCCGGGTGCACGTCGTGGACGGGCTCATCGAGGGCGACGCCCCGAAGACGAAGACGGCGCTGAAGGCGCTGCGCGAGGTCACCGAGGCCAAGCGCGTCCTCCTGGTCCTGGACCGCGAGGACGAGCTGACCTGGAAGAGCCTGCGCAACGAGCCGAGTGTGCACGTGCTCGTCTCCGACCAGCTCAACACCTACGACGTGCTGGTGAACGACGACGTCGTCTTCACGAAGACGGCGTACGACGAGTTCATCTCGCGCGCGGCGAAGAAGTAAGGAGGGTCGAACATGAACAAGATCGCCGACCCCCGCGACATCATCATCGCGCCGGTCGTCTCGGAGAAGAGCTACGGGCTGCTGGACGAGAACAAGTACACCTTCATCGTCCGCCCGGACGCCAACAAGACGCAGATCAAGCAGGCCGTCGAGGCCGTGTTCGACGTCAAGGTGACGAGCGTGAACACGCTCAACCGGCAGGGCAAGCGCAAGCGCACCCGGTTCGGCTACGGCAAGCGCAAGGACACCAAGCGCGCCATCGTCAGCCTGGCCGAGGGCGAGCGGATCGACATCTTCGGCGGCCCGGCCTAACCGGCCGAGGCCCCGGAGCAGATAAAGGGATGAACGAAAAAGATGGGCATCCGTAACTACAAGCCGACGACTCCAGGGCGTCGCGGCTCCAGCGTGGCCGACTTCGTCGAGATCACGCGGGACGAGCCGGAGAAGTCGCTGCTGCGTCCGCTCCCCAAGAAGGGCGGCCGTAACAACCACGGCCGCATCACGACCCGGCACCAGGGCGGCGGGCACAAGCGCTCCTACCGCCTGATCGACTTCCGCCGGCACGACAAGGACGGCGTGCCGGCCAAGGTCGCGCACATCGAGTACGACCCGAACCGCACCGCGCGCATCGCGCTGCTGCACTACGTGGACGGCGAGAAGCGCTACATCCTCGCCCCGCGCGGCCTGAAGCAGGGCGACCGGGTGGAGAACGGCGCGGGCGCCGACATCAAGCCCGGCAACTGCATGCCGCTGCGCAACATCCCGACGGGTACGGTCGTGCACGCCATCGAGCTGCGCCCCGGCGGCGGCGCCAAGATCGCCCGCAGCGCGGGCGCCGGCGTCCAGCTGCTGGCCAAGGAGGGCAAGTACGCCACGCTGCGCATGCCCTCCGGCGAGATGCGGATGGTGGACGTGCGCTGCCGCGCGACGGTCGGCGAGGTCGGCAACGCCGAGCAGTCCAACATCAGCTGGGGCAAGGCCGGCCGGATGCGGTGGAAGGGCAAGCGCCCGTCCGTCCGCGGTGTCGCCATGAACCCGATCGACCACCCGCACGGCGGTGGTGAGGGCAAGACCTCCGGTGGCCGCCACCCGGTAAACCCCGCCGGTAAGAAGGAAGGCCGCACTCGCCAGGCGAACAAGTCGAGCGACCGGCTGATCGTCCGTCGTCGCAGCAAGAAGAAGCGGTAGGAGTCGCTCGTCATGCCACGTAGCCTTAAGAAGGGCCCCTTCGTGGACGACCACCTGATGAAGAAGGTGGACGTCCAGAACGAGAAGGGCACCAAGAACGTCATCAAGACGTGGTCGCGGCGCTCCATGATCGTGCCGGACATGATCGGTCACACGATCGCCGTGCACGACGGCCGCAAGCACGTCCCGGTGTTCATCACCGACGCGATGGTGGGACACAAGCTCGGCGAGTTCGCGCCGACGCGCACGTTCCGCAGCCACGTCAAGGAAGACCGCCGCAGCCGTCGCGGCTAGCAGGCAGAGCAGAGATCGTACGGAGAGGAACAGCGATGGAAGCCAGGGCCCAGGCGCGGTACATCCGCGTCACGCCCAGGAAGGCCCGCCGCGTGGTGGACCTCATCCGCGGCCTGCCTGCCGCGGAGGCTCAGGCGGTGCTGCGGTTCGCCCCCCAGGCTGCGAGTGAGCCGGTGGGCAAGGTGCTGGCGAGTGCCATCGCCAACGCCGAGCACAATTTCAAGCTCGACTCGGACACGCTCGTCGTGAGCCGTGCGTGGGTGGACGAGGGGCCGACGCTCAAGCGTTTCCGTCCCCGCGCCCAGGGCCGGGCTTACCGCATCAACAAGCGCACGAGCCACATCACGGTGGTCGTGGAGTCGCGTGAAGAGGCCACTGCGGCCGGCGGCGGTAAGAAGACGAGGAGGGCCCGGTAGTGGGTCAGAAGATCAACCCGCACGGGTTCCGGCTCGGCATCACGACCGACCACAAGTCCGTGTGGTTCGCCGACAAGCTCTACAAGGACTACGTCAAGGAAGACGTCCAGATCCGGCGCATGCTGCAGAAGGGCATGGACCGGGCGGGCATCTCCAAGGTGAACATCGAGCGCACCCGGGACCGCGTCGAGGTCAACATCCACACCGCCCGGCCGGGCATCGTCATCGGCCGCCGCGGCGCGGAGGCCGAGCGCCTGCGCGGCGACCTGGAGAAGCTGACCGGCAAGCAGGTCCGGCTGAACATTCTCGAGGTGAAGAACCCCGAGATCGACGCGCAGCTCGTCGCGCAGGGCGTGGCCGAGCAGCTGTCCAGCCGGGTCGCGTTCCGCCGCGCCATGCGCAAGGCGATCCAGTCCGCGATGAAGTCCGGCGCCAAGGGCATCAAGGTGCAGTGCGGCGGCCGCCTCGGCGGCGCCGAGATGTCGCGGTCGGAGTTCTACCGCGAGGGCCAGGTCCCGCTGCACACGCTGCGCGCCGACATCGACTACGGCTTCTACGAGGCCCGGACGACGTTCGGCCGCATCGGCGTCAAGGTGTGGATCTACAAGGGCGAGGCCGCGGCGACGCGCGCCGAGCGCGAGCAGAAGGCCGCGCAGCAGCCTGCCTGGCTCTTCTCCACATCTCACGCTGCCCACCAAGCGGCCACACAACG
>NZ_JABXFD010000227.1 GCF_013372625.1 Actinomadura sp. BRA 177 | reverse complement strand
GGTGGGGGCGTGAGCGATCTGGGTGAGTGGCCGGGGAGCGGGCTGAGTGATGAGGAGCTGGACGTCGCCTACAACGTGCGGCGGAAGGCCGGGCATGAGCTGCTTGAGCGGCATCTCGTGCGGTACCGGGAGGAGTCCGCGCGGGCCGTTGAGGGCCTGCCGGGGTATCGCGGGGTCGTCTTCGATGAGGTGAGCGGGGAGCGGCTGGACGTCTGGGGGGTGGACGAGCGTGGGCTGCGGCCGGTGTTCGTCTTCTTTCATGGTGGTTACTGGTTCGCGCTTTCGAAGGAAGAGTCATCGTTCATGGCGCGGGCTCTTCATGAGCAGGGCATCGCGACTGTCGTGCCCGACTACACGCTTGCGCCGAAGGCCACGCTGGAGGAGATCGTCCGGCAGGCTCGGGCCTCGATCGCGTGGATTCACCGGCATGGGCGTGAATACGGGCTGGATCCCGAGCGGATCGTGGTCGGGGGGAGTTCGGCGGGCGGGCATCTGACCGGGATGACCATGGTCGGTGGGTGGCAGGACGAGTTCGGCGTTCCGGGGGATGTTGTGAAGGCCGCGCTGCCGATCAGCGGGTTGTTCGACATCCGGCCTGTCACTCGTATTTATGTGAACGAGTACGTGAAGCTGGATTTGGAGCGGGCGGCGGCGTTGAGTCCTGCCTTGCTGCCGGCCGAGCACAAGTGTCCGGCCGTGCTGGTGGTCGCGGAGAACGATGGGGACGGTTTTGTGGCGCAGTCGCGGATGTTCCAGCCGATGTGGGACGGCGCGGAACTGATGGTCGTGCCCGACCGGGACCACTTCGACGTCGTCCTCGATCTGGGCGACGCCGAGTCAGCGGTCTGCAAGGCGTTGGTCGGGCTGATCAGGCGGTGAGCGCGGCCGCCTCGTGCTGGAGGTGGTCGAGCATCAGGCGGGCCGAGGGCGTTGGGGGCCGGTGTGCCGGGAGAGTTACGCCGACCTGGCGGCGGACGGTCTCCAGCGGGAGGGGGAGCGGCGCTATGTCCGCGTCGGTGCGGGCCACGAGTTCGGGGAGCGCGGCGATCATGTCGGTGTCGCGGACCAGGGTCCGGACGGTCAGCACCGACGTGCACTCGACCAGGTTGCCGGGGAGTGTCAGGCCCGAGGCGCGGAAGACCTGTTCCAGTTCTGTGCGCAGCGCCGTCTGCTCCAGGGGGAGCACCCACGGGTAGGCCAGGAGGTCGGCCAGGCCGAGGTCCGGGAGGGCGCGGGCGGGATGGTCTCGGCGGGCGACCAGGAGGACCGGTTCGCCGTAGAGGGTGATCTGGCGGAGGCCGCGCAGGTCGTCGATCGGGTTGAGGCGGCCGAGGATCAGGTCGATCTCGCCGTCGAGGAGGCGGGGGACCTGGGCGTCGAAGGTCGCCTCCTGGACGATGACGGTGATGCCGGGGCGGTCCTTCTTCAAGGCGGCGATCGCGCGGGGGAGCAGGACGTTCGAGCCCGCCAGGAGCGTGCCGATCGTCACCGTGCCGACCTCGCCGTCCGCCAGGCCCGTGATGCGTTCGCCGGCGCGGCGCAGTTCGGCCAGGACGGCGCGGGCGTGCTCGATGAACGCGTCCCCGAACATGGTCGGTGTCACGCCGCGCGGGCCTCGGGTGAACAGGTCGACGCCGAGGATCCCCTCTACTTCGCGCAGGCTGCGGGTGACGGCGGGTTGCGCCAGGTGCAGGTGCTCGGCGGCGCGCAGGACGCTGCCGTGGTCGGCGATGGCGACGACGAGGACCAGGTGCCGGAGCTTCAGCCGTCCGTTGAGCAGGTCGATGGCGCGCATGCCGCCTTACTATCACGGGTTCGTGATAGCTCCCTGGTCGATTGGTATTTGCCAGGCATAGCTCGCGGGGCACAGGATCGATGCATGAAGGCTCAGCATTACGTCGGCGGCGTCTTCCGCTCGGACGGTCCCGCGTTCCCGCTGATCGATCCCGTGGACGGCTCCGAGCTGGGCACCGTCCCCGAGGCCACGCGGGAGGTCGTGGACGATGCCGTGACGGCGGCGGGCGCGGCGCTCAAGGGGCCATGGGGGACGATGGGCGCCGAAGAGCGCGCTGCTGTGCTCAGGCGTATCGCGGACGGGATCCAGGCGCGGTTCGAGGAATTCGTCGCGGCCGAAGTGGCCGATACGGGCCGGCCCCGGGCGTTCGCCGAGACCGTTGACGTTCCGCGTGCGGCCGGCAACTTCCGCGCCTACGCCGACCTGCTGTATGGGCGTCCTGAGCGGGCCTACACGACGCAGATCCCAGGGTGGAGTTCGGGGGCGGGGCAGGCGCTCAACTACACGGTGCGCCGTCCTCTCGGCGTCGTGGCGATCATCTCGCCGTGGAACCTGCCGCTGCTGCTGTCGACCTGGAAGATCGCTCCGGCGCTGGCATGCGGCAATGCGGTCGTCCTCAAGCCGTCCGAGGAGACTCCGTCCACCGCGACCGTCCTCGCTCAGGTCATCAACGAGGCCGGTCTGCCGGAGGGCGTGTTCAACTTGGTGCACGGGCACGGCGCGGGTGCGGTGGGCGAGTTCCTCACCGGCCACGAGGGCGTGGACGCGATCGCGTTCACCGGCGAGTCCGCGACCGGCGCCGCGATCATGCGCAACGCCGCCGACCACGTGACGCCCGTGTCGTTCGAGCTGGGCGGCAAGAATCCCGCGCTGGTCTTCGCCGACGCCGACCTCGACGCCGCCGTGGACGGGACGGTCCGCTCGTCCTTCACCCACTCCGGCCAGATCTGCCTCTGCACCGAACGTATCTACGTTGAACGGTCCGTCTTCGATGAGTTCGTCGAGAAGCTGGCCGCACGGGTGAAGGCACTCGACGGCTACGGGCCGATGATCTCGGCCGAGCACCGCGACAAGGTCCTGTCCTACTACCGGCTCGCCAAGGAAGAAGGCGCCACGATCGTCGCCGGGGGTGGCGCGCCGACCTTCAACGACGAGCGTGACGGCGGCTTCTACGTCGAGCCCACCGTCCTCACCGGGCTTCCCGAAACGGCCCGCACGGTCAGGGAAGAGATCTTCGGCCCCGTCTGCCACATCGCACCGTTCGACACCGAGGACGAGGCCCTCGCGCTCGCCAACAACAGCCCCTACGGCCTCGCCTCCACGGTCTGGACGACGAACCTGTCGCGCGCCCACCGGGTGGCGCCGAAGATCGAGACCGGCATCGTCTGGGTGAACTGCTGGAACCTGCGCGACCTGCGCACCCCGTTCGGCGGTGTCAAGGCGTCCGGGATCGGGAGAGAAGGGGGAGAGTACTCCTTGGACTTCTTCTCCGAACCCGTCAACGTCTGCATCCAGATCTGAGAGCGAGCCCAGTGACAACCAACATCGACGCGGCCGCCGAGCGGCTCCTCGGCGCCTACGCGAGCGGCACGCCGTGCGCGCCCGTCCGCGACCTGATCACGACGGCGGACGACGCCTACGCCGTCCAGGACAAGGTCACCGAGGGCTGGCTCGGCGAGGGCCGCCGCCTCGCCGGACGCAAGATCGGCCTCACCTCCAAGGCCGTCCAGCGGCAGATCGGCGTGGACAGCCCCGACTTCGGGATGCTGTTCGCCGACATGGCAGTCCCGGACGGCGAGGAGATACCCGCGGGTACCGTCCTCCAGCCGCGCGCCGAGGCCGAGGTCGCGCTCGTCCTCGAACACGACCTGACGCACGAGCGGCACACGGTCGCCGACGTCATCCGCGCGACCGCGTTCGCGCTGCCCGCCATCGAGGTCGTCGGCAGCCGCGTCCGCGACTGGGACATCACGCTCGCCGACACCGTCGCCGACAACGCCTCGTCCGGCATGTACGCGCTGGGCAACCGCCCCGTCCTCCTCAAGGACGTCGACCTGCGCCTCTGCGGCATGGTCATGGAGCGGCGCGGCGAGCAGGTCTCGACCGGCAACGGCGCCGCCTGCCTCGGCCATCCGCTGAACGCGGCGCTGTGGCTCGCCGACACGCTGGTCCACGTCGGCCGCCCCCTGCGCGCCGGCGACACCGTGCTGACCGGCGCGCTCGGCCCGGTCGTCCCGGCCGCGCCCGGTGAGGTGTTCGAGGCCCGCATCGACGGGCTCGGCGACGTCCGCGTCGCATTCGGCAAGGAGGAAGCCTGATGGTGGACGTGCATGCGCTCGCGACGACGCTGGACGACGCCGTCCGCGAGGTGCGGGCGGTGCCGAAGCTGACTGATACGGCGCCGTTCGACGTGCCCGCCGCCTACGCGGTGCAGCGGGTCGGGATCGAGCGCCGCCGCCGGAGGGGTGAGCGCCTCACCGGGGTCAAGATGGGGTTCACCAGCCGCGCCAAGATGGTGCAGATGGGCGTGGACGACGTCATCTGGGGCCTGCTCACCGACGGGATGCTCGCCGAGTCGTCCGTGGACGTGTCGCGCCTCATCCACCCGCGCATCGAGCCGGAGATCGCCTACCTGATCGGACGCGAGGTCCGCTCGGTCGCCGAGGTCGAGTCGGCCGTCGCCGGTGTCGCGGTCGGGTTCGAGGTGCTCGACTCGCGCTACCAGGATTTCAAGTTCACCCTCGCCGACGTGATCGCCGACAACGCGTCGGCGGCACGGTTCGGGTACGGGGCCTGGCACAAGCCGCGCGACCTGTCGAACGCCGGGCTGCTGATGGAGATCGACGGGCGTCCCGTGCAGGCCGGCTCGTCCGCCGCGATCCTCGGCGACCCGGCGCGGTCGCTCAGGGCGGCGGCGCGGCTCGCGCTCGGCGCCGGGATGAAGCTCGAACCCGGCTGGATCGTGCTCGCCGGCGCCGCGACCGCCGCCGTCCCGCTGCCGAAGGACGCGCACGTCCGCGTCACCGGTGCCGGGCTCGGAAGTGTGGAGGTGACGACGTGATGGGCGACGCGTTCCTCGTGGACGGCAAGGCCAAGCCGCGAGGACGGTTCCCGCACGTCAAGCGCGCCGGCGACTTCGTGTTCGTGTCCGGGACGAGCTCGCGCCGCCCGGACGGGACGTTCGTCGGGGCGGCCGCCGACCCGATGGGCGTCACCGACCTCGACATCCGGGCGCAGACCCGCGCCGTCATCGAGAACATCCGCGACCTCCTCGCCGCCGCCGGCGGGGGCCTGCCGGACGTCGTCAACGTCACCACCTACCTGGTGAGCATGAACGACTTCGGCGGCTACAACGAGGTCTACGGCGAGTACTTCGACGAGACCGGCCCGGCGCGCACGACCGTGGCCGTCCACCAGCTCCCGCACCCGCACCTGCTCATCGAGATCTCGTGCGTCGCCCACATCCCCCGCACCGGTAAGGAGGCCGGAGCATGACCCTGCCGCAGCTGTCGTTCGGACGGCCGTTCAACTTCGAGTCCTGGATCGACGAGCACCGCGACCTGCTGAAGCCGCCCGTCGGCAACGTCCAGGTGTTCGACGACGCCGGGCTGATCATCATGGTCGTCGGCGGCCCCAACCAGCGGACCGACTTCCACGACGACCCCACCGAGGAGTTCTTCTACCAGCTCAAGGGCAACATGGTGCTGCGCGTCATGGAGGAGGAGGGCCGCCCGCCGGTGGACGTGCAGATCAACGAGGGCGACGTGTTCCTGCTGCCGCCGCACGTCCGGCACTCGCCGCAGCGGCCCGAGGCCGGGTCGATCGGCCTGGTCGTGGAGATCCCGCGGCCGGAGGGGCTCACGGAGGCGTTCGAGTGGTACTGCACCGAATGCCACCACCTCGTCCACCGCGCCGAGCTGCAGGTCGCCTCGATCGTGGACGACCTGCCGCCCGTCTTCGAGGGCTTCTACGGCAGCGACCGCAAATGCCCGGACTGCGGCGCCGGCCACCCGGGCCGGAAGTGGCCGCAGACCATGACCCCGACCACGGCGCCCCGGGTCTGACATGACCGTCATCGACGTCCACGCCCATGTCTTCCCGCAGATCAGCCGTGACGAGGGCCGCATCCTCGCCGACGACGGCCAGCCCTGGCTGCGCGTCGACGGGGGCGGCACCGGCATGATGATGTCCGGCGGCGACGAGTACCGGCCGGTCGGCGAGGCGCTCTGGGACGCCGCGCGCCGCGTCGCCGACATGGACGCGGCGGGCGTGGACGTCCAGGCCGTCTCGTCCACCCCGCTCATGTTCGGGTACGCCGCCGAGCCGTCCCGCGCCGCCGACTGGTGCGACCTCGTCAACGAGCGCATCCTCGCCTTCTGCGCGGACGCCCCCGACCGGCTGCTGCCGCTCTGCCAGGTCCCGCTGCAGGACCCGTCGCTCGCCTGCCAGGTCGCGACGCGCGCGAAGGCGGCCGGGCACCGCGGCGTCCACATCGGCAACCACGTCGGCGACCGCAACCTCGACGACGAGGGCATCACCGCGTTCCTCGCCCACTGCGCCACGCTCGGCCTGCCCGTCCTCGCGCACCCGTGGGACATGCTCGGCGCCGACCGGATGCGCGGCCACATGCTGCCGTGGCTGTCCGGGATGCCCGCCGAGACGCAGTTGAGCATCCTCGGGCTGATGCTGTCCGGCGCGTTCGAGCGCATCCCCGCGTCGCTGCGGCTGTGCTTCTGCCACGGCGGCGGCTCCTTCGCGTTCCTGCTCGGGCGGGCCGACAACGCCTGGCACCGCCGCGACATCGTCCGCGCCGACTCGCCGCGCCCGCCGTCGGAATACGTCAGCCGGTTCCATGTCGACTCCGCCGTGTTCGACCCGCGCGCGCTCCGCCTCCTCGTGGACGTGATGGGCCCCGAACGCGTCATGCTCGGCACCGACTACCCGTTCCCGCTCGGCGAGATGGAGCCGGGCGCGACCATCCGCGCCTGCCCCGGGCTGGACGACGCCGACCGTGCCCGGCTGCTCGGCGGCAACGCGGAGGCGTTCTTCGCGCCCGCCCACGACCTTGTGACCACCGAAGGAATGACCCAGTGAGCTTGGAAGACGAGGCTCGGCGGCTCGACGAGACCGACCCGCTGCCGACGCTGCGCGGCGAGTTCCGCGTCCCGCCCGCGCCCGGCGGGACGTACGAGGAGGCCGCGTACTTCGCCGGCAACTCGCTCGGCCTCCAGCCGCGCGTCGTCGCGGAACGGCTCCGCGAGGAACTGGACGACTGGGCGTGGCTCGCCGTCGAGGGCCACACGCAGGCCCGCCGCCCGTGGGTCGACTACCACGAGCTGCTGCGCGAGCCCGCCGCCCGGCTCGTCGGCGCGCGGCCGCACGAGGTCGTCGCGATGAACTCGCTCACCGTCAACCTGCACCTGATGATGGCGAGCTTCTACCGGCCGTCCGGGCCCCGCACCCGCATCGTGATCGAGGACTCGGCGTTCCCGTCCGACTCGTACGCGGTCGCCAGCCAGGCCGTCCACCACGGGCTCGACCCCGCCGAGACGGTGGTGCGGCTGAAGCCCCGTCCCGGCGAGGACAACCTGCGCACCGAGGACGTCCTCGGCTTCCTCGAACGCGAGGGCGGCACGGTCGCGCTCGTCCTGCTCGGCGGCGTCAACTACCTGACCGGCCAGCTCATGGACATGCCCGCGATCACCAAGGCGGGCCGCGCCGCCGGCGCCGTCGTCGGCTGGGACCTCGCGCACGCCGCCGGGAACGTCCCGCTCCGCCTGCACGACTGGGACGTCGACTTCGCCGCCTGGTGCACCTACAAGTACCTGAACAGCGGGCCCGGCGCGGTCGCGGGCTGCTTCGTCCACGAGCGGCACGTCCGGGACGCGTCCGTGCCGAAGCTGGCCGGCTGGTGGGGGACCGACCCGTCCGTCCGGTTCCGGATGGACCCGGACATCGCGCCGCCCGCGTCCGCCGACGCCTGGCAGCTGTCCAACCCGCCGATCATGGCGCTCGCGCCCGTCCTCGCCTCCCTGGAGATCTTCGACCGGGTCGGGATGGACGCGTTGCGCGCCAAGAGCGAGCGGCTCACCGGCCACCTGGCGTCCCGGCTCGCCCCGGTCCGCGGTGTGGAGATCATCACCCCGGCCGACCCGGCGGCGCGCGGCACCCAGCTGTCCCTGCGGGTCGCGGACGCGGGCGGGCTCGTCCGGCGGCTCGCCGAGGCCCATGGCGTGGTCGCCGACGCCCGCGAACCCGATGTCGTCCGGCTCGCGCCCGTCCCGCTGTACTGCACGTTCCACGACTGCCACCGCGCCGCCGAGGCGCTCGGGGATCTTGTTTAGGTGTGTCGGTGCATAAGCGGGGCCGGTATCGGGTAGGTTCGGGGGCGTTGCACGATGGCGTCGGCCCGTCCGGCGTCGAGCAGTCTCGAAGCGTTCTCCTCCGGGTGACCGGCGGACGTGGGATGAGTCCGCTTGCAGCCCGGTCCGCCGCCCGGCGGGCCGGTGAGTTACACCCAGAAGGAAAAACAGCATGGCCGAAGGCACCGTGAAGTGGTTCAACGCCGAAAAGGGCTTCGGGTTCATCGCGCCTGACGGCGGCGGCCCCGACGTGTTCGTCCACTACTCGGCGATCACCACCAACGGGTACCGCAGCCTCGACGAGAACCAGCGCGTCGGGTTCGAGATCACCCAGGGCCAGAAGGGCCCGCAGGCCGAGGGCGTCTACCCGCTCTAAGGCGCACTTGATCTAGACCCGTGAAAGGCCGGGGACGCTCGCCGTCCCCGGCCTTTCGCGTCCCCGCCGCCGGACGCCCCGGCCCTTCGCCGCCCCACGTCCCCGACGCGCCGCCGGACGCTAGTGCAGGGTCTTCTCGGACGGCTTGGACGTGGGCGCGCCAGGGGCGGTATCGCGGGGGCGGAGGGCGCCGGCGGTCAGGGTCATCACCGCGACCACGCAAGTGATCATCGCGAAGGCGGCCGGGTAGGAGAGGGCGCCCGCCGTCCAGCCGGTGACGGCCGGGGCGGTCAGGCCGGACAGGTAGGTGATGGTCGCCACGCCCGCCACGCCCTCGCCGGGTGTCGCGCCGGTGCCGGCCGCCGCCGCGAACACCAGCGGGACGACGGTGGCGATCCCGATGCCGATGAGCGCGAACCCGCTGATGGCGAGCCAGGGCGTGCGCGCCGCGACCACCAGGATGCCGCCGAGCACCGCGACCGAGCCGCCGCAGCGGACGACCGCCGCCGGGCCGAACCGGCGCACGATCCGGTCGCCCGCCAGCCGGGTGCCCGCCATGCAGGACATGAAGATCGTGTACGCGGCGGCGGCGAGGCCGGGGCCCGCGTCCGCGACCTCGGTGAGGTAGACGGCGGACCAGTCGGCGCTCGCGCCCTCGGCGAACGTCCCGCAGAACCCGACCACGCCGATCGCGAGGACGGCCCTGGTCGGCAGCGCGAAGCGGCGCGGCGCCGGGACGCCCTCGGACGGGCGGTCCGCGAGCAGCCCCCGTCCGGCCAGCGTCCCCGCCGCCAGCAGGACCAGCGCGACCAGCCCGAGGTGCAGCCGGGCGTCGACCCGGGCGTGCGCGGCGGCGATGCCGATGCCGCCCGCGGCGAGGCTGCCGACGCACCACAGGCCGTGCAGCCCCGACATGAGCGGGCGGCGCACGTGCCCCTCGACCGCGACGCCGTGCGAGTTCATGACGACGTCCGACATGCCGGCGGTGGCGCCGAACAGCAGCATCACCGCGAACAGCCAGCCGGGCGCGGGCGCGAGCGCGGGCAGGGCGAGGGCCGCGCACCACGCCGCGATCAGCAGCCGGACGGTGCGGCGCTCGCCGATCCGGTGCGCCAGCCGGCTCGCGGTGGGCATCGCGGCGAACGCGCCGATGGACGGGCAGAGCAGCGCGAGGCCGAGGACGCCGGGGGAGAGGTCGAGACGGTCCTGGATCCAGGGGAGGCGGGTGGCGAGGGTGCCCGATACGGCTCCGTGGACGGCGAAGACCGCACCGATCGCGCGGTGGTGACGGTTCATGGGCGTAGAAACTAACAGGCAGGCTTCCTGATGAAAAGCGAATAAGCAGGAACCCTGACTATTATGTGGGCCGTGAAGACCGCCGACCCCACGATGGCCCGCGCGATCAACGACCGGCTCGCGCTCGACCTGCTGCTCGACCGCGGCCCGCTGACCGCGCCGCAACTGCGCGCGCTGACCGGGCTGTCCCGGCCGACGGTGTCCGACCTGATCGAGCGGCTGCGGGACGGCGGGCTGATCGAGGTCGCGGGGGAGACCGGCGCCGACCGGCGGGGCCCGAACGCCCGGCTCTACGGCCTGGTCGCCGGCCGCGCGCACGTCGCCGGGGTGGACGTGCGCCGCGACGCCGTCCACGTCACCGTCGCCGACATCGCCGGGAACGAGTCCGGCACCGTGTCGCGCCCGCCGCCGCCCGGCCCGGACCTGGCCGCGCCCGCCGCCGCCGCGGCGGACGAGGCGGCGGGCGGCCGCGCCCCGCCCACGGTCGCGCCCGGCCCCCCCGGCCTCCTCCACCCCCGCACCCGCCGCGCCCCCGCCAGCGGCCTCCCCGGCCGCCGGCCCGACCCCGGCGCCCCCCTCCAGCACCCGCCCGCCCCGCCGGCGCCCGCTGCGACCCAGCCGCAAC
>NZ_JABXFD010000642.1 GCF_013372625.1 Actinomadura sp. BRA 177 | reverse complement strand
GGGTGGACGAGGACTGCGGCACCGTCGCCGACCGCCTCGCTGACGGCTTTCCAAAGTTCGTCGCGGACGCGGGCTGAGACGGTGCCGACGTACAGGCCGGGTGCCGGTTCGGTGAGCCAACGGGTCACGGAGCCACGCACGTAGTCGGGTACGGCTGCCGTCCCGAGCACGGCGGTAAGAGCGTCTGGGCGGTCCTGCCTACAACCCTGAGGAGGAGTTCATGAGCCGGCCGTAACGGTGAGGACTCCGGGTGCGGGTGCGTCGAGGTCGCGACCAACGTCGTGGACGCGCCGGACGGAATGGTCGCCGTCCGCGACACCAAGACCGGGAACCTGCTGGAGTTCGACCGCCACGAGTGGCAGGGCTTCATCGCACATCAGACTGCGGGCCCCGTTCCCCCCTGGGCGGGGCCCGCTTGGTGGGAGGCTCGGCCCCGTGACCATCCGGCCGTTCGATTACGACACCTATTGGCGGGATGAATCCCGTGACGACTGGCGGCGGCGGGGCCTGCATTGGCATTGCCACGCATCGCGTATGGACGCCAGTGCTTACGGTGACGATCAGGCGCGTCAGGACCTGAGCAGTGAGTTGGCGCCGCGCGAGATCCGTGACTGGCTTCGCAAGCCGTCCCGGACGATACGGCACGTTCCGGTCACGCCGGAGGACGCGACCACGTGGTTGCGCGGTCAGTGGGAGCAGGTCAAGGGGCAGGTCGGCCAGGCGGCCACTGCGATCCTAGACGAGACGCGGTTCGGGACGGCCCTCTACGACCTGCGCTGCGGGAACGACCTGTGCTGGGGGTTCTGACTCAATTCGTCCGTCCATCTGCATTTGGCCGTCGTCGGTACCGCTCAGCCCTGCCATGGCGAGGCGAGCCGCTAATCAGCGCGGTGCGTCGGTGATGCGGTCGAGCCATTCGCGCATTAGGCCCCGTTCCGGGTCGGTCAGGGCGGTGGCCTGCGGGAGGACGGCGCGCAGGGCGACTGCGGCGCTGACCGGGCCGGACGGCGCGGGCGTGGGTGCGTCGGTCGTGATCGTGGCGATGACCGCCTCGCGGGCCATGACCGAGAGTTCGGGGTCGCGGGTGGCCTCGGGCATCGCGATCAGCGCGATGGTCGTGCCGCTGCCTGCGGCGTGAACGAGCTGGACGGCCCGCTCCTCGCTGACGCGCAGCCGTCCCGCCTCGGCGATCCGGCGGACGCGGGCGGTGAGGATCTCGATCCCGGCGACCGCCGCCGGCGGCATCGCGCCGGGGCGCGGCTCGCACATGAGCATGTAGAGGGCCGGGTTGGCCAGGCCGAACTGGAGGTGTTCGTCCCATCCGGCACGCAGGTCGTCCACCGGGTCGGCATCGGGCTCCGGGCCGGTCTTGGTGGTCAGGTAGGCCGCGAAGCCCTCGGCGGCGACGGCGTCCAGGAGGCCCTGCTTGTCGCCGAAGAGCCGGTAGATGGTGGGCGCCTGGACCCCGGCCGCGGCACCGACCGCACGCGTCGAGACCGCCTCCCGTCCGCCTTCGGCGAGGAGCTTGGCGGTGGCGGCGAGGATGCGCTCCCGCGGGCCGTCCCCGGCCGCTACGTCATCGACCTGCACGCTAATGACGATAACAGATGCTTGTTAGCGTTGCTTGCTTAGCAGTGTTAGCGTTGTTCCGTTAGCACTGATTCGAGGCGCTGGGCGGTGCGGGCCGCCGATGCGCCGAAGGCAAGGGAGAGCGTCATGATCATCGTTACCGGCGCCAACGGGCAGCTCGGCCACGGGACCATCGAGCGGCTGCTCGAACGCGTTCCCGCAGAGCAGGTCGGGGCGAGCGTCCGGGATGTGGAGAAGGCCCGAGACCTCGCGGACCGGGGCGTGCGGGTGCGTCAGGGCGACTTCGCCGACCCGGCGAGCCTCGTCCACGCGTTCGAGGGCGCGACGCAGATCCTGATCGTTTCCGCCAACTCCATCGGCGAGGAACTGCTGGGTCTGCACCGCCGCGCGATCGACGCGGCCAAGGCGTCCGGTGCCCGCCGGGTCCTCTACACCAGCCACATGGGCGCGAACCCGTCCTCGGTCTTCCCGCCCATGCCTGACCACGCCGCCACCGAAGAGATGCTGCGTGCCTCAGGCGTTCCGTTCACTTCGCTGCGCAACGGCTTCTACGCGTCCACGACGGTGGCCCTCGTCGGCGCCGCGCTGCAGAGCGGTGAACTGGCCGTGCCGGAGGACGGGCCGGTCTCCTGGACGTCCCACGCCGACCTCGCCGAGGCCACCGCGATCACCCTGGCCGAGGAGACCTTCGACGGCATCACCCCGGGTCTGACCGGCGGCGAGGCGATCGACATGGCCGGCGTCGCGGCACTCGCCTCGGACGTCTCGGGACGTCCGATCAAGCACGTGGTCGTGCCGGACGCCGAGTTCCGCGCCGGGGTGATCGCCCGCGGCGTCCCCGAGTTCGCGGCGGACATGCTCGTGGACATGTTCGCCGCCAGCCGCCAGGGCGAGTTCGCCAACGTCGACCCCACTCTCGGACGCCTGCTGAACCGGCCTCTGACATCGCTCCGGGACGTCCTCAAGGCCACCCTCAGCAACTGACGGCCTTACGCAGCCGTTGCCGGACCTCCTAAAGGCCGGCCACGGCTCCGTGCATGTGTGAGGTCTTGGTCACTGGGTGCGCGCCGAAGGCGAAGAAAGCCCTACACTTGCTCGCTACGCAGAGTTAGGCGCGGTTTAGGGTGAGTCTCTGTGATTTACGTCTATTGGACGACCCACCAGCCCTGCCGCACCGCTACATCATCGCAGCTCACAGCGTTCTCCGAGGCATTGATAGGCAACCCCTATCGCACTCTTGGGACTTATCGATTTCTCTTTTCGATCGAGCGGCGGCACTCTGAGTGACATCGGCCGCTGAGGCGGAGAACCCCCGCGGCCCTCCTGCGCCTCCTCATGCGGAGGCGTCCCTCTCATGACGAAGGAGCATGCGTGCTTACTGTCGGTGACCAGTTCCCCGAGTACGAGCTCACCGCCTGCGTCTCGCTGGACGCCGAGAACGCGTTCGAGACGATCAACCACAAGTCCTACGAGGGCAAGTGGCGCGTGGTGTTCTTCTGGCCCAAGGACTTCACCTTCGTGTGTCCGACCGAGATCGCCGAGTTCGGCCGCCTCAACGAGGACTTCGCCGACCGCGACGCGCAGGTGCTCGGTGCGTCCGTCGACAACGAGTTCGTCCACTTCGCGTGGCGCAAGGACCACCCGGACCTGCGCGAGATCCCGTTCCCGATGCTGTCCGACCTCAAGCGCGAGCTGAGCGAGGACCTCGGCATCCTCACCGAGGACGGCGTGGCGCAGCGGGCGACGTTCATCGTCGACCCCAACAACGAGATCCAGTTCGCCATGGTGACCGCCGGTTCCGTCGGCCGCAACGTCAAGGAGGTCCTGCGGGTCCTCGACGCGCTGCAGAGCGACGAGCTGTGCCCCTGCAACTGGAACAAGGGCGAGGACACCCTCGACGCCGGCAAGCTGCTGGCCGGCGTCTGATCCCCCGAACCCCTTGACGGCCGGCCGCCCCGCGCGCGGCCGGCCGTTCGCATGAAAGGACGCATGATCATGAGCGTTGACGCGCTGAAGAGCGCCCTCCCGGGCTACGCCAAGGACACCAAGCTCAACCTGGGCTCGCTGACCTCCACCTCGCAGCTCACCGAGCAGCAGCTGTGGGGGACGGTCCTCGCCTGCGCCCTCGCCACGCGCAGCACCGTCGTCATCCGCGAGCTGGCCGAGGAGGCGGGCGACTACCTGTCCGCCGAGGCGTTCGAGGCGGCCAAGGGCGCCGCGTCGATCATGGCGATGAACAACGTGTACTACCGCGCCACCCACCTGATCGGGGACGAGACGTACGCGACGCTCCCCGCCAAGCTGCGCATGTCGATCATCGGCAAGCCGGGCGTGGACAAGGTCGACTTCGAGCTGTGGTCGCTGGCCGTGTCCGCGATCAACGGCTGCGGCCGGTGCCTGGAGTCGCACGAGAAGGTCGTCCGCGAGGCCGGCCTGTCGCGCGAGCTCGTCCAGGAGGCGCTGCGGATCGCCGCCGTCGTCAACGCGACGGCCGCGACCCTCGACGCCGAGGCCGCGCTGGCCCCCGCCACCGTCTGACCTGCTCGAACACAGGCGCCCGGCCGGGGCTTTCCCCTGGCCGGGCGTTCCGCGTCCGGTGGAGCGCCGACGGTTCCGGGCCGCCGGACGGTCAGGGCGAGACTTCCGCACCGGGATGGCGTGATTCGCCCGCCCGGCGCATGGCCCAGCCGGTGAGCGCCAGCGCTCCCAGCAGGAACACCGTGTTGTGCGCGTACTTCGGCACCGGCGGGACGTCCCCGAGCGGCGTCACGAAGAACGCCGAGATCCCCATCGCGAGCAGCGCTCCCCCGGCCATGGCGACCACGTGCCGCCGCGTCCACCGCGAGGAGCGGGACGCGGCCACCGTCCCGCCGACCGCCGCAACGGCCAGCGCGACGCCGCCGGCGAATCCCAGCCAGGTGGACGGCAGGAAGTTGAAGCCCAGCGCTCCGGCCAGGCCGAGCAGGCCGACCTGCCACGGCCGTGGCACAGGCCGCTCCCCGAGTGCCGGGCGTGCCCGTAGGCCGAACGCCCATGCCATGACAGTGAGCATCACGACCGCCGCAAGAGCTGCGGCGACCTGGGCCGTCGACGCCTGGTCCTCGCCGTTGACCCGGTGGTCGTTCCAGATGAGCGCCGCGACCGCCAGATACAACACTGTCGCCACGGTGAGCCCTCGCCAGCGGAGCCACGGCAAGCGCGCGCGGCGTCCGGCCAAAGCTTGCACGAGCGCGATCGGCGCGCAGAAGCTCCAGATGATGTGGCCGCCAACGAAACTGAGGGCCATGTAAGGCGCCATGCCGATCGGCTCGATCAGCGTCGGACGCAGCATGTCGTCCCAGTAGGGGACCTCGCGGTAGCTCAGCGCGAACATGCTCTGGTCGACGACGCCCGCCTCCAGTACACCGAACGCCGCGGCGAGCGCGACGATCCCCGGCCAGCCCGCGCCGAGGCGATGCGCGATCTCCCGGATGAGCAGCGCCGGGCAGCCGTAGAGCGGCCCCAGCAACAGCAGACCGCCCAGCAGCGCGAGCGGGTCGCCGGTGGTGCTGTCATAGCCCGACAGCGACTCGGCGGCCAGCGGTGACAGCACCACCAGGCCCAGCGCGAGCCCAAACGTCGCGGCAGCGTTCGCCACGTCGGTCCCTCCAGTCGTCGTAACTCGTACTGGAAGGTTCGCGCGGCGGCGCCAACGGCCGCGACGGCCGCAGGTCGCGCCCCAGCCAACCAAAGTCGATCACGCGATGGCCGAAGGGTCGGGCGCTCAGCGGCGAGGGATCACTCCCACTCGATGGTGCCCGGGGGCTTGGACGTGATGTCGACCGTGACGCGGTTGATCTCGCGGACCTCGTTGGTGATGCGGGTCGAGATCCGCTGCAGGACGTCGTACGGGAGCTTCGCCCAGTCGGCCGTCATCGCGTCCTCGCTGGTCACCGGGCGTAGGACGATCGGGTGGCCGTAGGTGCGGCTGTCTCCTTGGACGCCGACGGAGCGGACGTCCGCGAGCAGCACCACCGGGAACTGCCAGATGTCGCGGTCGAGGCCGGCGCGGGTGAGCTCCTCGCGGGCGATGGCGTCGGCGTCGCGGAGGATGTCGAGGCGGTCGCGCGTGACGGCGCCGATGATCCGGATGCCGAGGCCGGGCCCGGGGAACGGCTGCCGCCAGACGATTTCGGACGGCAGGCCGAGCTGCTCGCCGAGCGCGCGGACCTCATCCTTGAAGAGGGTCCGCAGCGGCTCGATCAGCTTGAACTGCAGGTCGTCGGGGAGGCCGCCGACGTTGTGGTGCGACTTGATGTTGGCCGCGCCGGTGCCACCGCCCGATTCGACCACGTCCGGGTAGAGGGTGCCCTGGACGAGGAATTCGACCGGTTCCTCCGCGTTCTCGCCAACGATCTCGCGGGCCGCCTCCTCGAACACCCGGATGAACTCGCGGCCGATGATCTTGCGCTTCTCCTCGGGGTCGGTGACCCCGTCGAGGGCGGCGAGGAAGCGGTCCTGGGCGTCCACGACGTGCAGGTTCACCCCGGTGACGGCGACGAAGTCCTTCTCGACCTGTTCCGGCTCGCCCTTGCGCAGCAGGCCGTGGTCGACGAACACGCAGGTCAGCTGGTCGCCGATGGCCTGCTGGACGAGCGCGGCCGCGACGGCCGAGTCCACTCCGCCGGAAAGCGCGCAGATCGCCCGCTTCCCCCCGACCTGCTGCCGGACGGCCTCGATCGACTCGTCCGCGATGTTGACCATCGTCCAGTTCGGACGGCATCCGGCGCCTTCGTACAGGAAACGCCGGAGAATCTCCATGCCGTGCTCGGTGTGCAGAACCTCCGGGTGGAACTGGACGCCGAAGTAGCCGCGCTCCAGGTCCTCCATGCCGGCGACCGGCGTGACCTCGGTGCTGGCCGTCACGGTGAAGCCGGACGGGGCGCTGCTGACGAAGTCGCGGTGGGACATCCACACCGCCTGCTCGTGCGGCAGCCCCGCGAACAGCATGCCCGGGGACGTGACGGCGACGGTCGCGCCGCCGTACTCGGCGACGTCGGAGTTCTCGACCGTCCCGCCCAGGGCCTGCGCCATCACCTGGTGGCCGTAGCAGATGCCGAGCGTGGGCACGCCGATGTCGAACAGCCCGTCCGGCGCGGCCGGCGCGCCCGTCTCGTACACCGACGCCGGGCCGCCCGACAGGATGATCGCCTTAGGCCGCTTGGCGAGCATCTCCGCCGCCGGCATGGTGGACGGGACGATCTCGCTGAACACATGGCACTCGCGGACGCGCCGCGCGATCAGCTGCGCGTACTGCGCGCCGAAGTCGACGACGAGAACGGTGTCAAAGGACTGGTCTGCGGCCACCAACTAAGCCTTTCGCACGGCCGGAAGGGGCCTCCAGTCTACGGGCCCGCTGCCTGCGCCGATGCGCCGCACCCCCGCGACCTCCATCACATAGTGCGATTGGCCGATAACGGTCGGCATTCATTTACCTTGATCGCGCTCGCTGGACCGCTTCGTTCTGATACGTCTTGGTGACGTCCTGTAGTCAACGCACGTGCCCGCCATGGTTCCCGTCCACTAGGAGTGCCGTGAAGCTGCTCGCCGCCACCGTTCTGATCGCCGCTCTCGTCCCTGCCGCGCCGTCCGGGCCTGCCTTGCGCGGACCCTCGGACGCCTGCGCACACCCCGAGGCGCGGCTGCGGACGGGTGGTCACGGCCAGGAGCGCAACGACCTGACCCCCGCACAGGCCGCCACCGTGGAGCAGCGCCTCAACCAGATCCTGGACGGCCTCGGCTTGGGCTTCGGCGCGGATGAACAGTCGGACGGCGCCGACCTCCGTACGGCGGCTCAGATCACTGTCCCGGTCTACTTCCATGTGATTCACGACGGGGCGAAGGGCAACGTGTCCACGGCGGAGGTCAAGCGCCAGATCAGCACTATGAACGCGTCCTACGGTGGACGGAACGGTGGGGCGAACACAGGCGTTTCCTTCAAACTCCGCGGGATCACCCGTTCGGACAACGCGGCCTGGTTCCAAGACCCGGAACGCTACGAAGGCACGTACAAGCCACAGCTGCACGAGGGCGGCAAGGGCACGCTGAACCTGTACAGCACCTACATAGGCGGCGACCTGCTCGGCTGGTCGACGTTCCCGTGGAAGTACAAGGCCGACCCCAAGATGGACGGCGTGACCATCCACTACGGCAGCATGCCGGGCGGTGAGATAGAGCACTTCAACAAAGGCTTCAGCGCCACCCACGAGGTGGGGCATTGGCTGGGGCTCTACCACACGTTCCAGGACGGCTGCGGCGGCAAGGGCGACCGGGTCGCCGACACTCCTGCCGAGCGCGACCCCTCGAACGGCTGCCCCACGGACAAGGACACCTGCCCGTCCCGTGGAGCCGACCCGGTGCACAACTACATGGACTACAGCTACGACACGTGCATGACGTCCTTCACCGCCGGCCAGGGCGCCCGTATGCACAAGGTGTGGACGGCCTACCGCGCCTAGGACGCCTTACGTAGCCGGGCTGCATCCTCTTCGGGCAGGCGCCGGACGGCCTCCCGCAACGTCACGCCCGAGATGGTGTCGAGACGGGGCTCGACCCATTGCACCACCCAGGATGGGTCCTTCTTGGAATGCTCTCGGAGGACCCAGCCCAGGGCCTTCCGGATGAAGAACTCACGCTCGCCTATGACGGCGTCTCCGAACCGGCTGATTCGTTCCAGATCCGGGTTTCCCGTCCGGACGCCTGGGAGCAACGCCAGGACGGCCGTACGCCGTATCCACATGTAGGGGTCGGCGACCCATGCGTCCAAGACCTTTGCCAGGTCCGGGTATCGGACGACCAGCGCGCCGACGATCCGCTCCGCGAGGTTGTCGACGTACACCCAGCTCGCTGAGTCCCGAACGAGCCGTTCCGCCGTCCGCATGTCGCGAGGCTCCAAAAGGGCGGCCCTCTTGACGAGCACCTCTATGGCCGCCATGCGAGCCTCATGCACGGGGCATCCTTCGTCGGTCACGTCCCAGAGAACCTGAGAGAGCCCCAGCAACTCGTCCCGCGCGGGCTTGGCCTTGACCGCCTGAACGGCGACCTTGCGCAGCACCGGCACGGTCACACCGATGTGGACGAAATCGCTCTTGAGATAGCGCTTCTCGCGCTCGGCCCGCACCGGATCCGCCAGCGCGCGCAACTCCGCCAGGACCCGCGCCGCCTCCCCCTCCACGTCCATGCGGGACACGCTACGCCGCCGCGCTAGGGCGCCGTATTCAGCGTTGCCCGTCCCTGTTCGTCCAGGTTTGCCAAAGACGTGACGATTGTTCGCATCCACTCTTGTTCCAGCGATGACTCCGCTCCCCGCGCGCGCTCCCCCCGCTCGCGCCACCCCCAGAGGAGTTCCATGAAACGCGCCGGAATCGCCACCGTCCTCGGCTTGGCCGCCGCCTTCACGGCGTACGCGCCCGCCGCCCCCGCCACCCTCGCCGCGCCGTCCACCCAGTGCGCCGACCAGCCCGCGCAGGCCCGCGTCCGGGCCGGTGCCCACGTCACCGAAAAGAACCAGCCGAGCGCGGCCAAGGTCGCCGCGATGGAGAAGGACTTCCAGAACCGCGTCAGCAAGCTCAAGACGATGCGGGCCGCCGCGTCCATCACCGTCAGGGTGCACTTCCAGGTCGTCTACGGCAGCGCAGGAAACGTGTCCGACTCGACCCTGCAGCGGCAACTCGACGTCCTCAACGACGCCTACGCCGGCAGCAACGTCACGTTCACGCTGTCGGAAATCAAGCGGACGAGGAACGCGTCCTGGTTCTCCAACCCGGAGGGCTATGAGCGCCAGATGAAGAGCTCCCTGCACACGGGCAACGCGCAGGACCTCAACATCTACACCGCCGACCTCGGAAGCAGCCTCCTCGGCTGGGCCACGTTCCCGAGCAGCTACCGCTCCCAGCCGTCGATGGACGGCGTCGTCATCCACTACCAGAGCCTGCCGGGCGGCGCTCTGGGCAACTACAACGAAGGCGACACCGCCACCCACGAAGTGGGCCACTGGATGGGCCTCTACCACACCTTCCAGGGCGGCTGCAGCGGCCAGGGCGACCGCGTCTCCGACACCCCCGCCGAACAGAGCCCCGCCTCCGGCTGCCCGACCGGCCGCAACACGTGCTCATCCCCAGGAGCCGACCCCATCCACAACTTCATGGACTACAGCTACGACTCGTGCATGTACGAGTTCACCCCGGGCCAGACCGCCCGCATGCAATCCCGATGGTCCGCCTACCGCGCCTGACCCCGTACACCTCGAGAGCCCACCGCGCCCAACGCGGTGGGCTCTCACACACCGGCGATGAGTTCGCGGTGACGGTGGAGTTCGCGGTTCGTCCAGACGGGCCGGTTCACCGAGTCACGGTTGGGCTCCACCGCCCGGCCTGGAAGATCAACTATGGCCCGCCGACGCACCCTTGGGACTGATCCCTGTCGGCAACTTATCCACAGAATCAAGTTCTAGTGCCAATGGCCGCACGCCGCTCCCACCATGGACTCCGTCGGCCCGTCGAAGGGGACGGCGGGCCGGCACCGGGCGAGGAGGGGCCGTGCGAGGTGGCGAGGTCGATCTGGGGGACGTGTCAGGTGATGTCGACGATGGGGAGATTGAGGGCCGCCGGCGCCTCCGCGGGGACGGCCGGGCTCTTCGGGCGGACGGGGGCCAGGCGGCGGTAGGCGGTGCCGAGGGCTCCGAGGACGGCGGCCTGGCACGTCCCCCGCCGATCTCCTTGGACGCCCCGGCCGGTCCCGCAGCGACCATCGCTACGGGAAGGGCCAGGATCGCCGCCCCCGTCCCCACCGGGGAGAGGCCCAGCGTCCGCTGGGGCTAGAAGGGCGCGAGGGACTCGACGAGGG
>NZ_JABXFD010000124.1 GCF_013372625.1 Actinomadura sp. BRA 177 | reverse complement strand
CTGTGCGACCGCGCGGGCGCAGCGGTCCGCGACTCGGCCGCCGACCTCGCCGGCTGCGACCTGGTCATCGAGGCGGCCGAGGACACCGAGGCCGCGCGGGCGCTGCTGAACGCCGCCGCGCAGGCCGCCAAGCCGGACGCGGTGCTGGTCGTCACGTCCGTGGACGGCTCGGTGATCGAGCAGGCCATGGCCACCGGACGTCCCGCCGACGTCGTCGGGCTGCACCTGCCCGACCCGGCCGGCACGCTCGCCGAGATCGCCGCCACCGTCGCCACCGGCCCGGACGTCGCCGACCGCGCCGCCGATCTCCTTGGACGCCTCGGCCTCACCGTCGTCCGCTGCCGCGACCGCGCCGGGTTCATCGTGGACGCGCTGCGCTTCCCCTACCTGAACGACGCCGCCGCCATGCTCGGCGCCGGATACGCCGACGCCGACTCGATCGACGCCGCGATGATGCTCGGCTGCGGCTATCCGACCGGCCCGATCGCCGACCTCGACCGCCTCGGCATCGACCGCGCCGTCACCGTCCTGCGGGCCCTGCACGCCGAGACCCGCGAGCCCGCGCTGTCCCCGGTCCCGCTCCTGATCGAGCACGTCACCGCAGGAAAGCCACTCCGCTGAATATCCTCGAAGTATGAGCCCCCGGAAGAACCGCCGTGCCATGACCGGACGTCCCCCCGATGGCGGCGGGTCGTGGGCTCAGGAGACCGAGGAGGGGCCGGACGGCGAGTGGATCGTCCGGTCGATCGCCGGGGCCGGCTTCACCAAGGCGTACCGGTGCCCCGGCTGCGACCAGGAGATCGCGCCGGGCGTCGGGCACATCGTCGCCTGGCGGGCGGGTGAGGGCGGCGACGACCGGCGGCACTGGCACCGTCCCTGCTGGCAGGCCCGCACCCGCCGCACCCCCCGCGTCCAACGCAGCCGGAACGCGCCCCGCTACTAGCGACGACGGTCACTGCCCCTGCCGGGGGGCTCGGGGGTGTCCCCCCGAAACGAGAGGAGACCCATGGCGGAGATCAGGGCGGCGTCGGTGCTGCCGGCGCGGCGCGAGGAGATCACGCTGCACACGTCGGACGGGCTGGAGCTGGTCGGGGAGCTGGCGCTGCCGCCGGAGCGGCCGCCGGTCGCGACGCTGGTCTGCCTGCATCCGCTGCCCACGGCCGAGGGCATGATGGACAGCCACGTGCTGCGCAAGGCGTCCTACCGGCTGCCCGCGCTCGCCGATCTGGCCGTGCTGCGGTTCAACACGCGGGGGACGGCGTCGGCGCGCGGGACGAGCCAGGGCGAGTTCGGCGGCGGCGAGACCGAGCGGTTCGACGTGGCGGCGGCGCTGGAGTACACCGACTACCACGACCTGCCGCGGCCGTGGCTGCTCGGCTGGTCGTTCGGCACCGAGCTGGCGCTGAAGTGGGGGCGCGACCCGCTGGTGGAGGGCGCGATCCTGCTGTCCCCGCCGCTGAAGCGGGCCGGTGACGCGGACCTGGACGCGTGGGGCGTCGACGGGCGTCCCGTGCTGGCGCTCGTGCCGGAGTTCGACGACTACCTGCGTCCGGCGGAGGCGCGGGAGCGGTTCAAGCGCGTCCCGCAGGCCGAGGTGGTCGGGGTGGACAAGGCGAAGCACCTCTGGGTGGGCGAGCCGTATGTCCGGATCGTCCTGAACGAGATCGTCAAGCGGGTCGCGCTCGCCGCCTACCCGCTGCCCACCGAATGGGACGAACCGGACAGATAAACCGCTGCGGCCGATCACGGCCACTCCCGTCACACGGCCGCGATAGCGGGTAACCATGACCCAATGACGGTGCAGCTGTACGCAAGGGACGTCGGTGCCGGCACGCCCCTCGTCCTGCTGCACGCGTTCCCGCTGTCCTCGGCGATGTGGCTGGCCCAGCGCGAGGGCCTCGCGAACCGGTTCCGGATCATCACGCCCGACCTGCGCGGCTTCGGCGGCTCGGTGCTCGGCGACGATGAGCCCTCCGTCGACGCGATGGCCGACGACGTCGCCCGCATGTTCCGCGGCATGGGCGTCCAGCGTGCCGTCGTCGGCGGCCTGTCCATGGGCGGATACGTCGCGATGGCACTGTGCCGCCGCCACCCCGACCTGGTGCTCGGCCTCGTGCTCGCCGCGACACGCGCCACCGCCGACGCCGACCCCGTCCAGGAGAACCGGCTCCGGCAGGCCGAGCGGCTCGACCGCGAAGGCAGCACGCAGGTCCTGGTGGACGAGGTGCTGCCCGGCCTCGTCGGCCCCACCACCTACCGGCAGCGCGCGCTGATCTACGGGCGGGTGCGCGGCCTCGTCCAGGCGACGCCGCCGCACGCCGCAGCCTGGGCGCAGCGCGCCATGGCCGGACGCGCGGACGCGTTCGACACGCTCCGCACCCTCAAGGTGCCCGCCCTCGTCATGATCGGGGACGAGGACGCGCTCGCCACCGAGGACGAGGCCCGCGCCATGGCGGACGCGCTGCCGAACGCCGAACTGCTGGTCATCCCGCGCGCCGGGCACCTGTGCGCGGTCGAACAGCCGGACCTGTTCAACCAGGCGGTCGCCGAGTTCGCCGCCGCCCTCGCCCGCACCGCCCGCTGAGCTACAGGGTCTCCTGGCGCGGCATGACGACCTCCCTGATGAGCAGCGAGATCGCCGCCGCCGTCGGGATCGCGACCAGGGCCCCGACCACGCCGAGCAGCGCCGCGCCGATCAGTGCCGCCACGATCGTCACCGCGGGTTGCACGTCGACCGTCCGTTTCATGACGCGGGGATAGACCAGATAGTTCTCGACCTGCTGGTAGACCAGATAGAAGACCACGCAGACGATGAGGTCGGTCGTGCTCCCGGTGAGGAAGGCGACGAGGCACACGACGACCGCGCCGATCGTGGCGCCGATCAGCGGGATCAGGTCGGTCACCGCGACGATCAGCGCCAGCGCCAGCGCGTACTTCACCCCGAGGATCGACAGGAAGATGTACGAGCAGACGCCCGCGATGAATCCGATCGTGAACTGCCCGGCGACGTATCCGCCGATCCGGTCGAGGATCTCGTCGCCGAGCAGGGCGACGCGTGCCCGCCGGGAGCGCGGTGCGAGCTGGTAGAAGAACGTCTTGATCTGCGGCAGCGAGCTGAGGAAGTACAGCGTCAGGATCAGGATCGTGATCGTCTGGAAGATCCCGTTGACCGCGACCTTTCCTATGCCGGTCGCGGTGTCGGTGAGG
Organism: Actinomadura sp. BRA 177; assembly: GCF_013372625.1. GTDB lineage: Bacteria > Actinomycetota > Actinomycetes > Streptosporangiales > Streptosporangiaceae > Spirillospora. The sequence goes on along the minus strand of NZ_JABXFD010000124.1, from coordinate 7,273 downwards.
GTGTTCTGGAAGTCCTCACCGGTCACCACCTTCTCGGCGCGGTCAAGCAGCCCGAAGCGCTTGTCCCACTCGGCCAGCGTCTTGTTGCCCTGCAGTTGCTGGACGTACTCGGGGATGTTGTGCCGCAGCTCGGTGACCTGCTCGGACACCGGCTGGACGAGGGAGGCGACGAACCCCGCGAAGAACAGGATCACCAGCAGGAACACCGTCGCGACCGCGGCGCCGCGCGGGAACCCGAACTTGCGCAGCCGCTCCACCGCCGGGTTGAGGCCGACCGCGAGGAACATCGCGACGATGATCATCACGATGACCGACTTGGCGTTCGTGGCGGTCTTCACCAGCATCCAGGCGGTGATGACGCCGAGCGCGGCGGTGAATCCGAACACGAACGGGTGCGCGCGGCCGAGCGGCTGCCCCGGCCGTCCGAACGGGAACCGCTGGTCGACGCCCGCCTCGCGGCGGCGCTGCTCGACATCGTGCGCCGGATCGGGCGCACCGGGCACCGGCGGCTCCTGCTCGGCGACCGCCGTCGCCGGAAGCGTGACCGGCGCACCGATCGCCGGATCGCGTTCCCCCACAGGCTCGTCCGCCTCCTCGGGCCGCTCCGCCCCACTCGGCGCGACGCTCTCCCCACCGTCGCCCTCGTCGGCCCGCGTCTCGCCGGGTTCGGTGCTGTCCGTGGACGCGGTGTCGTCCCCGTGGTCGTCGGCAGGTGGCGCGGGCGCTGGAACCGCGGGTTCACCTGCGGGACGTCCCGGGCCGGGCACCGCCTCCGGCTCGTCGTCGCGGGAGGTCTCGTCGGCCACGCCGCTCTCCTTCTTCGTATGCCTCGTCGGAGGACGCGGCCGCCAGGCGGACCACGCGTCTCACGATGGTGAGACGAAGGAAAGGCTAGAGGCGTTCGATGCCTCTAGCCTTTCCTTGACTCCGGGTTCAGGAACTCACTCCTGCCACCAGTCCTCGTCGTCCTCGTCGGACTTCTTGGCCTGGGCCTGCTTGGCGGGCGCGGCCTTCGCGGCGGCCGGCTGCTGCTTGGGCTGGGCCTGCGGGGCCGGCTTCGGCTCGGCGGCCGGGATGGCGGCCTTCTCCGGGGGCGCGGCCAGCTCGGGCTCGCCGCCCATCGTCGGCGCGACGCCGCCGATGAGCTGGCGCAGCTGGTTGAGGTGGCTGGTGATGCTGTCGCGCTGCCGGGTGAGCTCGTCGACCTGCCGCTGCGCCGCCGTCCGGACGCGGTCGGCCTCGGCCTTGGTCTCGGCGAGCAGCTGCTCGGCCTGCGACTTCGCCTCGGCGATCACGTTGTCGGAGTTCTTGCGCGCGTTGGCCATCAGCTGCTTGGCGTGCGAGTCGGCCTCGCGCCGGGTCTGCTCGGCCTGCTGGGTCGCCTTCCCGGCCCGCTGCTCGGCGGACGCGGCGCGCTGCTCGGCCTCGGCGACCAGCTTCTGGGTGGCGGCCTGCGCGGCGGAGTGCCGCTCGGCGTCCTGCCGGTCGGCCTCCTCGCGGCGGGCGGCCAGCTGGATCTCGAACTCGGCCTCGGCCTGGGCGCGCTGGGCCTCGCTCTCCTCCAGGATGCGCTGGGCCTGCGCGCGCATCTCGTCGGCCTGCCGCTTGGCCGTGGTGAGGATCTCGTCCCGCTCGCGCTTGGTGGACGCGCGCAGCTGCGCGACCTCGCGCTCGGTGGTGGTGCGCAGCTTGGCGATCTCGCGCTCGGCGCCGGCCCGCTTCTCGGCGACCTCGTGGTCGGCGGTGGCGCGCAGCTTGGCGACCTCGCGCTCGGTCGTCGAGGTCAGCTCGTCGGCCTCGCGGCGGGCGGAGGTGCGCACCTCCTCGGCCTCGCGCTCGGCCGAGTTGCGCATGTCGTCGCCCTCGCGCTGGGCGTTGGCGCGCAGTTCGGCGGCGTCGTTCTCGGCGGTGGCGCGCTGCTCGGCGGCGTCGACCTTGGCCGCGGCCTTGATCTCGTTCGCCTCGGAGCGGGCCGCCTGGACCAGCTCGGTCGCCTGCTCCTCGGCGAGCCGCAGCAGCTGCTCGATGCGGGCGCCGAGACCGGAGTAGGTGGGACGTTCCTGCTCCTGCAGCTGACGGTGCGCGTCCGACAGCTCGCGCTGCAGCGCGCTGGTCTGCTCGCGGGTCTGCCGCACCTCGTTGTCGAGCTGCTTGATGTGCTCGTCGACCTGGTGCCGGTCGTAGCCGCGAAGCACCACGTCGAACTCGCGCGGGGGCGTGTCTTCAAAGAAGTTGCTGAGCTGGGCGTCGATGTCGGACTGCATGTGGCTCAATCCTGATGTGACGGGGCTACGGGTGGTTCCGGGGACCGGTTGAACGCCTGACATGACGGGCGCAGTGCCCCAGGACCTCTTCCGGTGGATGAAGCGTACTCCGGACACTGCCGTGTTGGGGGCTCATCTTGACGCACTGCGTAGAATGTCCGGTTTGTTGACGTGTTCAGCCGGGTTGAAGGTGCCCAGGTGCTGGGGGTGCAAATGCACCAGATGTGTCTGAACGGTCACAGAGCGGCAGTCCATGCCTCACCGCCCGTGACCGTGATATCGAACACGTCACGATCCGGTCGCGCGCACGCCGCGCCCGGCCCGCAAGATCATTCCGCGTCGCGGCGCTTCTGCACGAGTTCCGTCAGCACGCCGTGGCAGTCCTTCGGGTGCAAAAAGTTGATCAAGGATCCCATGGATCCGTTGCGCGGCGCGTCGTACAGCACCCGCACGCCCTTGCCCGCGATGCCGGCCGCCTCGTCCGCGACCGTCCCGTCCGTCCCGAACGCGATGTGGTGGACGCCCTCGCCGTTCTTCGCCAGCCACTTGGCGACCGCCGAGTCGTCCCGGATCGGCTCGATCAGCTGCAGGTAGCTCGCCGCGCCGTCCCCCGTCTCGTTGATCTTGAGCATGCACTCCCGGACGCCCTGCTCCTCGTTCACCTCGAAGTGCGCGTCGGTGAAACCGTAGGTCGCCTTGTAGAACTCGACGGTCGCGTCCAGGTCGTGACAGGCGATGCCGATGTGGTCGATACGGGTCAGCATGGGCTTTCTCCTACTAGGGCGGCCAGGCGGGGGCGAACGGAACCGAACGACGCTCCCCTGGGTATGGTGGCAAACGTCGCCGCAGCAGCACCCTGGAGGGCCCCCACATGACCGCTACGTCCGTGATCGTCGCCGGTGCGCGCACTCCCATCGGACGGCTGATGGGGTCGCTGAAGGACTTCTCCGCGGCCGACCTCGGCGCGCACGCGATCAAGGCGGCGCTGGAGCGGGCCGGGCTGGCCGGCGACCAGGTGCAGTACGTGATCCTCGGCCAGGTCCTGCAGGCCGGCGCGGGGCAGATCCCGTCCCGGCAGGCGGCGGTCAAGGCGGGCATCCCGATGAACGTCCCGTCCATCACGATCAACAAGGTGTGCCTGTCCGGGCTGGACGCGATCGCCCTCGCCGACCAGCTCATCCGGGCCGGCGAGTTCGACATCGTCGTCGCGGGCGGCATGGAGTCGATGACCCAGGCCCCGCACCTGCTGCCCAAGTCGCGCGGCGGCTACAAGTACGGCTCCGTCGAGGTCCTCGACCACATGGCCTACGACGCCCTCACCGACGCTTTCGACGGCATCGCCATGGGCGAGTCGACCGAGCACCACAACGCCAAGCTCGGCATCTCCCGCGAAGACCAGGACGAGTTCTCCGCCCGCTCCCACCAGCGCGCCGCAGCCGCCATCAAGAACGGCGTCTTCGACGACGAGATCGCCCCGGTCGAGATCCCGCAGCGCAAGGGCGACCCGATCACCTTCTCGAAGGACGAGGGCGTCCGCGGCGACACCACCGCCGAGGGCCTCGCCAAGCTGCGTCCCGCCTTCAGCAAGGACGGCACGATCACCGCCGGCTCGTCCTCGCAGATCTCCGACGGCGCCGCCGCGGTCGTCGTCATGTCCAAGGCCAAGGCCGAGGAACTCGGCCTCGCCTGGCTCGCCGAGATCGGCGCCCACGGCAACGTCGCCGGCCCCGACAACTCCCTGCAGTCCCAGCCGTCCAACGCCATCCGGCACGCCCTCGGCAAGGCGGGCCTGACCGTCGACGACCTCGACCTCATCGAGATCAACGAGGCGTTCGCCTCCGTCGGCATCCAGTCGATGCGCGACCTCGGCGTCGGCCCCGAGAAGGTCAACGTCAACGGCGGCGCCATCGCACTCGGCCACCCGGTCGGCATGTCCGGCGCCCGCATCGCCCTGCACCTCGCCTACGAACTCAAGCGCCGCGGCGGCGGCACCGGCGCCGCCGGCCTCTGCGGCGGCGGCGGCCAAGGAGACGCGTTGCTTATTCGTGTTCCGACCCGAACCCTCGCCTAGCGGCTCGGAACCGGTCGGAACACGGCGATCGCTGGCATCGCTCCGGCTCGCCTAGCGGCTCGCTGCGCGATCAGGTTCTCGCAGGCTCGAACCTGCCTTCGGACGCGATCGCGGTCGTTTGGGTCGTTGCGTGGCTGGGGTGGTGGCTGAGGTCACCGCGCCCTACTGGGCGTTTGGTTGTTGGACGGTGATGGTCGTGAAGCCCAGGGCCTTCAGCATGTTCTCCAGCATCAGCTTGGTGTTGGCGTCGGCCTGGCGTGCCAGGTTGCTCTGCTGGGCGGCGGTTTGGATTTTTTGGGATGCCAGGACGTAGAGCTGCTGCTGGTTGTTCGGGTTCGAGCTGAAGAAGTCGCCGAAGCGGTCGATGAGGCCGCGTTCGGTGGCGTAGACGTAGCTGTTCTTCTCGTCCAGGTTGGTCTTCTCCAGTTGGGCGCGGGGGAGCGTGATCGTGGCGGCGGTCCGGTCCGCGTTGACCTTGACGGCGCCCGAGCCGAGCTTGGCGAAGTCCACGTAGGCGTCGACGCTGCCGTTGCCGACGAACAGCGTCCGCTTGCCGCGTAGCGAGCCGGGCAGGAACTTGGCGTCCTTCTCCAGGTCCACGACGACCTGGAAGTTGCCGGTCGCGGCCTCGTAGCGGTGCAGGTCGCGGATCGACTTCAGCAGGACGGGCCCGCTGCGGTCCTTCGTCTCCGTGCCGAACGGGTTCAGCCAGCCCGGCAGGCCGCGCAGCGCCTGCTGCGCCAGCAGCACCAGTGCGATCGTCGCGACGATCAGCACGATGGGGGTGAGCAGACCGCGCCGGGGGGAGCGGGACGGCGTGGGGGGCGCGTCGTTCTTCGGTCGGGGGCGAGCCATGCACCAAGCATTCCCGGCATCCCCGTCCAATACCTGGCGGACCGGTGAGGTCGGCGTGGAGGCCGGTGTGATCAAGGCCATAGGGCGCGCCGAAACCCCAGGTGAGGACGGTCCGTTGTCGGGGCGTGGACATGATTCGTGTTTTCCGGTTCGTCTCCGTCGCGGAGGCGATCTCGTTCCTGCTCCTGCTGCTGGTCGCGATGCCGCTGAAGTACGGCGCGGACGCACCGGTGGGCGTGCAATTGATGGGGCCGCTGCACGGAGTCCTGTTCATGGCCTACGTCGGCCTGGTGTTCCTCGTCCGCGAGCAGCTCCGCTGGGACCTCAAGCGCACGGTGCTGGCGCTCGGCGCCGCCGTCCTCCCGGTGGCCCCGTTCCTCGTGGAGCGGTACTGGGCCCGGCCCGTGGCGCCCGCCGCGCAGCCGGCCGGACGGGCCTGAGACTTCTGCGTGGCCGCGGTCGCTGGGGGTGGCAGCCGCGGTCACGCAGAGGATGACGTTCACGTTGGGGGAGTTGCGCGGTCGAGCGTTCGGCGGCGGGAGTGCTTCTTCGCTGAGCGGAAGTCCTGGGGGCCGAGCGTGCAGGTGCGGTACTCGGTGAAGTGGTGGCGCAGCCACGCGCGGCGCCGGCGCTCGGTCAGCGCCGCGAACCGGCGGGCCGCGTAGGCGTCGGTGATGGACGGGGGGTCGCCGCCGAGGAGCCACGCGTCCACCAGCGCCCGGTAGCCGGCGGAGTCGTCCGTGCAGGCGCGGGGGTCCTTGAGCGCTCCGGTGATCTGCCGGACGGCCCGTGCCGCGAACCCGGCGGAGAGGTTCTCGTCGAGGTGGATGAAGGCGACGCCGTCCGCCACCGAGACCGGCGCCCAGCCCGGACGCTGCCGTACTTCCGTGAACTCGCCGGGGGTGCCGTTCAGCCGTGCCGCGAGCGGGATGAGGGCCGCCGTCAGCCGGGGCAGCGCGTCGCGCAGCGCGGGGTGCACGCAGACGGTCACCGGCCACTGCCGGCACGCGGGCTGCGCGGGTGCGGCGCGGGCCGTCCCGCCGCCGGAGCCGTACAGGCCGAGCGTGGCGGTGCCGGTCGCGGCCAGCGCGGCGGCCAGCGGCAGGACGAGCAGGAACCGCCGCGTCGCCCACAGCACGTAGCCGAGGATCAGCGCGGCGGTCAGCCCGGCCGTCCAGAGCACCTGGTCGGCGAACACCCGGGGGCGCAGGGTGGTGAACAGGTCGATGCGGGGGAACGCGGCCGGGGGCAGCAGGCTCCACCACGACACGCCGGGGATGCGCAGCGCCGCCCACATCGCCGTCGCGCCGAACGCCAGGGCCGCCGTCGCGCGGTGCGGGACGACGCGTCCCATCAGGTAGCCGGCGACGACGTGCAGGACGAGCGCGCCCGCGCCCGCGATCACGCCGAGGGGATGCGGATGCCCGGCCTCCGCCTGCGCCAGCGTGGCGGCGACGACGAGCGCCGTGACCGCGGTGTAGGACACGAGGGCCGCCGAGGACAGCAGGAGGAGGTCGAGCAGCGCGCCCGTGGCGGGCGAGCGCGCGGTGAGGTCGCGCAGGTAGTCGAGCGGACGTTCGCGGACCGCCGCCCAGGCCGCCAGCCCGGCGGCGACGGGCCCGAGGAAGCGGACGGCGTTGACCAGCGCGACGACCGTGTTGTCCCAGTACGCGGCGGAGAGGCAGAGCGCCGGCAGCGCCGCCGCCGTCCCGACCGCGGTGAGGACGGGCACCGCGACCAGCAGCGCGGTGCGGCGGGCGTCCAGCCGGAGCACCCGCCCGAGGTCAGACACCGGTGGCGCTCCCGGCGGGCAGCGAGAGCCGCGGCAGCGCCCGCCGGGAGCGCCACCGGTGTCTGACCTCGGGCGGGTGCTCCGGCTGCACGCCCGCCGCACCGCCCTGCTGGTCGCGGTGCCCGTCCTCACAGCGGTCGGGCCCGCGCCGGCGCTACCGGCGCCCTGCCTCTCCGCCGCCTACCGGGACCTGTCTCTTCTCCACTGCGCACCCTCCCGCCGCAGATGCGAGTGTTGTACTTGGCTGACCTCCCATCATCATATGAACAGCACCGATGCACCCCGCTACTT
>NZ_JABXFD010000698.1 GCF_013372625.1 Actinomadura sp. BRA 177 | reverse complement strand
GTGGAGTGTTTGTATGGTGACGGGTAGTACGGGGTCGTACGCTGTCCTCTTCGTCGGCAGCGTCAGAGGTGTAGAAGAGACAGGATCATGACGCGCACAGGGTGAAGCGATGCCAACCCACTCCCAACAGCCGCCGACGGTTCCTTAATCAAGAGAACCCTTAGCGCCCCCGAACGGCACCGACGGTGACATGCCCCGGCGGACGCGCGAAAGGAGACCTACCGGCCAGCAGGTACGGACATACCAACGGCCCGGCGGAGGGCGAGGCTGTAGCTAATGCGGGCCAGGCTTCCAGGTGCAGCCCCCCGCTTCACGGTGCTTCGGTGATCGGTCGGACGGCATCGGACAAGATGCAGAGAGGCACCAGCGAGTCAGCAGGTACTCCAGACATGCCGGCGAGGCGGGTGTGGCGGCCCCGCCACGGTGGGAACCAGCGAAGGAAGCGAGTACTCCGGACATGCCAGCGGCCCCGCCGGACGGCGAGGCCGTTGCGCTACTCGGGGGCACGGGGATTACAGGTGCAACTCTCCCCGCTTTACGGCGGTGATGAGCTGGGCGAACCTCTCCGGGGAGAGCGTGAGGTGTCCAGCGCCAGGGTTCTTGCTGTCACGCACACCGATCATGGTGCTGAGGCTCGCGACCTCAACACAGTCGCCCCCCGTGGTACTCGAGCGACTGGACTTGCGCCATACAGAAGGGTTCACTTCATGAACTCCACCAGTTCTCCTCGCTTCACAGCGGTGACGAGCTGGGCAAAGCTCTCTGCAGATAGTGTGAGGTGTCCAGCATCGGGAGCCTTGCTGTCCCTGATACCACACCCCTCAGCGAGGGCGGCAACTTCGACGCAGTCTTGACCTCCACCGGCACCCGAACCGCTTCGGCTGGACTTGCGCCACACGGGTGGGTTCATTTCATGGCCTCCATCAGCTCACGCAGGAGACTCCGAGTTGAGTCTCGGGAAAGGGCATCGTCTCCTATGAGGTCCCACCGTATCCGGTAGTCCCTGATCTTCGCCGGGTCGGAGACGAGCCGCCCGCCGTGAACGGCGGGCGACCAACCGTGTTCCGTCTGACCGATCCTCAAGATCGTAAATGAGCCGTCAATCCCGGGATGCGCGGCCGTGGCCTTCGGGAGAACCCTCACGACAATCCCCTTGCGCTGGCTCAAGTCCAGCAAGTGGCCGAGCTGTGCACGCATGACGTCGGGTCCGCCCACAGGATCTTCAAGCGCAGATTGCCGAACGAGCAGCCGTAGGTCGGGGACTTCATGGGCCTTGAGGATCTCCTGTCGTGCCATGCGAGCAGCAAGAGTGCTCTCAACGTCGTCAACAACCTGCGCGCCCTCGATGAGGGCCCGCGCGTAGTCCTCCGTTTGAAAGAGGGCGTGTACGACGAGCGCCGAGTAGGCGCTGATCGCCTCGGCTCGCTCCTCATACCGCGTGTACTGGTCGAACCAATTCGGATCGTGGGCGCTCTCGGCAAGTCGGCGAAGTCGGGCAAAATGGCCGCGAGTCTTCCAAACCCGGTCAAGAGTTTCGGCGTGCGTCTGTGGCAATTTCGCGCTGGCCGATTCCCAGTTGGCAACCCGAGAATTATCGACGCCGCAGATGCGCCCCAGGTCGGCCTGTGACAGGTTGCGTTCGAGGCGCCATACTCGCAGGTCAACGGCTAACCAGTGCCAAGGGTTGTTGTCCGGGTCCAAACTGTCTGCCCTTGCCATTCAAGATCTCCCAACATGTGATCTTCAAGCGCAATGGGACAACTGTACTCGCCGACGTCAGTCTGTGGGCAGGAATGCAGACCGCGAGAGGCAAGCCAATGTCCGCGACACCCATAATGGACACAAACCCACAAAACATATTTAGCGAGACCTTCCGGGCTTATCCCGAAACCGTCTATCTCGCACGCGAACTCGTGAAGAGCGCGCTCGCCTCCTGGGGGCTCGGCGCCTTCGAGGGGGACGCCGTACAGATCATGAGCGAGCTCGCGTCCAACGCGGCCCGGCTTTGCGAGGGCCGGAACATCCGCGTCTGGATCAGCCGGATCGACCAGGGCGTCGAGATGTGCGTGTGGGACGACCACCCGGGCCGGCCCATGATCCAGCAGCCCGACCGGTTCGGCACGTCCGGGCGCGGCCTGATCCTCGTCCAGGCGTTCGCGTCCGGCGGCTGCGGATGGTTCAAGCTGGGCGAGGGCAAAGCCGTCTGGGCCCGCATCGCGATCGACTACGGATACATGCTGGGCGCCGCGCGAAGGACGGGCTGCCCGATCGTCGAGCCCCTCCCGCACGTGACCAGGCCGGGCGCGCAACTGCGCTCATAGACTGCCCCCGCCCTGCGGCGCGCATCCCACCGGTTCCCCCAACCTGGTGGGTCCCCCCAAAACGCCCGCAGGGCGGGCGGCGACCAATACCAACGCCGGGCCTGGGCTGAGACTTTCACGAACGGCGAGGGCCGGGCGGGTCCCATTCGCAACTCCGCCCGGCCCCCGAATATGACCATTAGGTCATGTGAACGAACACCACCATCACGGTGAGCGCGAAGGCGATGTGAGGAATCGCCGTAATGAGCTTTTCCTTCATGGGCTTCCTTTTTATTCATCGTGAAACCTGAACGGCCCCCGCGTGCGGAAACTCTATCGGTGGAGCCAGGCGTGTGTCTCGATATTTCGAACCTTCGTGTGATTCCGTGCCCGAAGGTAGGTGCTGTCGGGTTGGGTGCAATTTGTGGGCAATGTCCCACTTTCTCAGCATTCAACCGAAAAGTACTGGTTACCGCATGGTGCGGTCTCCTGCGCAGCGCGTTCTGGATGCCCGACAGAATCGAACACTACATTACTTCACGTCAAGTTCGCGGGCTCCGGAGTGGTGGCGGGTCGTCGTTGCTTTGCCGGCGGAGTGGTCAGCGGGCGCTGCCGTCGGGACTCATGTCCGGCGTCGGAAGAGGAGGCGGGTCCGGAGCGGGGCGGCTTCAGTGAGGCCTCGAAGAGGTGGATCGCCTGCTGCCGGCGGTCGCGAGCCGCGAGGCCGACCTCCTAGGATGACCGGTGAGGAGGCCACGTGGCTGCAGTGACGCGACCAAAGGTCGATAGCGTCCTACCGAGCGAGTTGGTGGAAGCCGCTCTGCTGGGACGGATTCGTATACCGTCGTTCCAGCGCTCCTACAGGTGGGAGCGGAGTGACGTCGCCGAACTGTTCGACAGTATTTTGCGTGGCTATCCAATCGGCAACCTGCTGGTCTGGCAGCGACCGGCTCCGGCCGGCATTGTCACGATCGGGCACCTGCAGATCGATGCACCTTCACTCGGGGACGCTTATTGGATCGTTGACGGCCAGCAGCGAATCACCAGTCTGGTCGGAGCGCTGACCGCCGGCCCGGAAACCGTGGATCCCCGTTTCCGGATCTATTTCGATCTGAACCGCGTGGAATTCATCTCCCTGGCGCGCCTGCAGCAACCTGGAACCAACATGCTCCCGATGGCGCTCGTGCTGAGCACAGCGGAGGCCAATGCCTGGATCAGAGCGAGACCTCATCTCACTGAGAAGCAGATCGCGTTGGCTGACCAGGTGGTAGCTGCGATACGAGACTATCGGATTCCGATGTACATCGTGTCAGGAGACGATGATCGCGCGTTGCGTGACATTTTTGATCGTATGAACACCTTCGGTAAGCCACTGAAGAGTGCTGAAGTGTTCAACGCGCTCCACTCGCTGTCCGGGGAGCGAGTGCCCAGTGATCTGCATACTTTGGGGGACAGCGTCCAAAGCTTCGGCTTCGGTGAACTGTCGGAGCAGGTTCTCATGCAAAGTCTTCTTGCGCTGCGAGGGCCGAAAGTCGATCGAAACTTCCGTAATGAGTTCAAGAACAATGATGATCGACATGATGCGTTCGTCAGAACGGAAGCCGCTCTCGGGCATGTTGTGGACTTTCTGCGTGATGTAGCAGGGATACCGCATGTCAAACTCGTGCCCTACTCTCTCTTCATTACCGTCCTGGCAAGGTTCACTGGGATGTTCGGCCCGCCGGAGGGCAGAGCTGCGGAGTTGCTGCGCAGATGGATCTGGCGTGGCGCCGTCCTCGGCGTTGCGCCCCAAGGCAACACTGTCGGGATTCGCCAAGGGGCCTCGGCGATTCACACGGACCCCGTCGTGAGTGCCGACCGTCTGCTTGATCTGCTTCCACCTCAACCCCGTGCTTGGCAGCCGGATCTTTCGCAGACCCGGTTGAACAGAGCCCAGGCCAAAGTGAACGTGCTCGGCCTGCTATCGCGGCATCCTCGCTACCTGCCAAGCGAAGGAGGCGATTCGGCGAGCATCATGGATGCGGCTCTGCTTCTGGAGGAGGGCAGGATTCTGCATCCGATCGTCGACCTCGACCGCCCCTTGGGTGCGGGAATGGCGAACCGGATCGTATACCCCGCCGACAGGGCCGCTGACCTGAACCTGGCGCTGCTGAACACGGATATGGACGAGGAAATCTTGGCGAGCCACTGTATTGACCCGGAGGCGCTCGGCCTGCTGAGACATGGACGATCGGCCGCCTTCTTGGAGAGGCGGGCGGCGATCGTCATGGAAGTCATCACCGACCATGTCCAGAGTCGGGCGTTGTTCGGCTTCCGCGATGGTCCTGATGTCACCAGGCTCTTCGACGAGGATGACCACAATGACTAGGTCGGCGACGGCCGGCGTCTACTTGGGTGAGCGCCGGGTGGGCACCCTCGGCTACCTTGACGGCAATACGTGGTTCGATTACGAGGACAGAGCACCTCTGCACCCTGTATTGGGGCAGGGGTTCGAAACAAACCCGGAGAGGCGCCGCACTGCGAGCGGCGCGCTACCAGAATGGTTCGCCAACCTCCTGCCGGAACCCGGTAGTGGCCTACGTGGTCTGATCGGTCGGGAGCTCGGCCGCGCCAACCCACATGACTTTCAGGTGATCAGCTTTATCGGAGAAGACCTGCCGGGCGCGGTTCGGGTGGTACCCGAGGCCGATGTCTTGAAGATTCCCGAGCTGATGCGAAGCCCGTCCGGCCGAGACTCGGGAAAGATCAAGTTCTCCCTCGCCGGAGTCCAGGCGAAGTTCTCCATGAGATGGGAGGGTAAAGGGCTGGTACTCCCCGTATCCGGGCAGGGCGGTGACTGGATCGTCAAGCTTCCCGATCGGCGTTTCCCCGAGGTTCCCGCCAACGAATACTCGATGCTGACCTGGGCCAAACTCGTCGGTATCGATGTTCCCGAGATAAAACTGGTTTCCGGGGCCGATGTCTCCGGCATCCCCGACGGGCTCATCTCGGAGACGGAAACGGTGTTCGCCGTTCAACGATTCGACCGGGACGGTGGTGCGCGGATACACCAGGAGGATTTCGCGCAAGTCCGCGAGGTATCCGTCGAATCGAAGTACGATCGAGCCACCTACAGCGGTATAGCCCGCTTTCTGGACGCGGTCTGCCCGGAAGACGTGGACGAGTACCTTAGGCGGCTGGCGGCGATCGTTGTGATGGGCAATCTGGACGCGCATCTCAAAAATTGGACGCTCCGATACCCGGATGGGCGTTCGGCCAGGCTTTCCCCGGCCTACGATCTGGTGTCCGTCTCGGCATATGAGGAATTCCGCTCTGAAGAACTCGCATTTCCGGTCAACGGCGGCAGGGTCGCCAGGTTGATCACGTACGATAATTTCAGGAGTCTGGCGCAGCGAGCTTCGCTCGATCCTGAGCGTGCAGTAGGAATTGCCAAGGTGACCGTCGCGGCACTCGTCGATACATGGCCTCGGGTCAAAGAGATGTGCCCAATCCCTGAGTTTGTCGCCGCGCATATCGACCACCGGCTGGGAAGCCTGCCCCTCGTCACTCGCGCGTGACATCGGGTCCTCGTCTCGGTCGGTCAGGTGCCGGCGGCGTGGTTCAGGGACTGAAGGCGGGTTCGGAGGTGGGCCGCCTCCGGAAGGCCGAGGCTGGTGAACAGGTGGACCGCCTCCTGCCAGGGGTGGCGAGCCGCTTCGCTGCCCTGGACGTGGAGAAGGGCCGTTCCCAGGCTCTCCAGTGCCTTGGCCGTTTCGTAGGGGACGCCTATCTCGATGGATAAGGCGCAAGCCCGCTGGAGATGCTCCACGGCGGCCGGATAGCGGCCGGAGGCGGTGAGGGTCTCGCCCAGGTGGCGGAGAGCGAGCGTCTCCTCGTAACGTTCGCAGATAGCGCGGGAAATAGTCAGGGCCCGCTCGTGGTGAATGAGTGCCTCGCCGTAGCGGCCGGTATTGTGGAAAGTGGCGCCGATGCCGATCAGGGTTTCTACCTGGTTTCTGTGGTCGCCCAATTCCATCGCTATCGCGAGAGCCTTGCGGTAATTCGCCAGAGCTTGTTCGTGGGCGCCGGTGCGGCGATGGACGCCGGCCATGTTGATGAGCGATATGGCCTCGTGCTGGCGGCTCAGTCCGGATGTGGCGGCGGTCTGCTCGTAGTACTCCACGGCCCGGTCGATGTCGCCGATCCGGATCATCAGGTCACCCATGTTGTTCAGTGCCATCGTGTGTCCGTGCGGGTCGTCGATCTCGGTGAAGATCGCAAGAGCGTCCAGGCGGAGGCGTTCGGCGTCCCGGTGATGGCCGGTGAACTCCAGGTAGATCGCGATGTGGTCCAGGCTGTCGGCTTCGCCGTGCCGGTCGCCGAGGGATCGGTGGATCTCCAGTGCCTCCCGGCAACGGGCGAGGGCCTCGGCGAAACGGGATTGATGCCAGTGGATGAGACTTGTAAGGCCGAGTATGTCGGCCTCTCCTCGGCGGTTGCCGGTCGAACGGTAGATCGCGAGAGCCTTCTTCGCTTCCTCCATTGCGGCGTCGTATTCGCCCCGGCGGAAGCGGATGTGGCTCAGGTCGGCCAGCGCTCGGGCGGTGCCCGGGCGGTCGTTCAGGCTCCGCAGCGCCTCGACCGCGTCCGTGTGCAGCCGTGCAGCAGCGTCCCAGTGACCGCGCGACTCCAGGTGTCCGGCGAGCAAGCGGGCGAAGAGTACGACGCGGCCGGGAGAACTGGTCCGGGCGGCCTCGGCGGCGGCGTTCAGCAGGCAGTCGTGCTCGGTGGTGAACCAGTCGATGGCCGCCGCCCCGTCCAGCAGCGGCGGCAACTCAGCAGGAGGATGGACGATCTGGACGTCTTCCGCCGCACAATGGCGGAACATCCGCTGGTCCGCGCGGTGTGCCGCCGCGAGGTAGAAGTCGAGGATCCGGTCGATGGTCCGGCCTCGGTCCTCCTCGGGGTCGCTCTCCCGCCCGAGGCGGGTGGCGTAGTCGTGCACGAGGTCGTGGAAGCGGTAGCGGCCCCCGACCAGTTCGGTGATCAGGTTGCGGTCGAGGAGTTCCTCGAGGATCCGTTCGGCCTCCCGGACGGGACGTGCGAGGGCCGCTGCCGCCGCGTGCGCCGTCAGGTCGGGGCCCGGATGCAGGGCGAACGCGCGGAACGCGTCCCGCAGCCGCGGCGGGAGCCCGCGGTAGGACAGTTCGAACACCGTCGTGATCTCGTGTCCCTCGTCGCGCAGTTCGTCCAGCCGGTCGCCCGGGGTCAACCGGGTGAGAAGGTCGGCAGCGTGCCAGGCGCGGCGGTGCCGCAGCCGGCTCGCCGCCATCCGCACCGCGAGGGGCAGCCGGCCGCAGCGGTCGACGACCGCGGCGACGTCGGCGGCGACCTCCGCGCGGCCGGGGCCCGCGAGGCCGGTGAACAGAGCCGCCGCGTCCCGGACGGGCAGCACCTCCAGCGACAGCGGCCATGATTCGTGCAGCCCGGTCAGCCGCCGCCGGCTCGTCACGATCACCAGGCAGCCGGCGGACGCGGGCAGCAGCGGTCTGATCTGGTCATGTTGGGCGGCGTCGTCCAGCACGATGATCGCGCGGCTGCCGGCAAGTTGCGACCGCCACAGCGCGGCCCGCTCCTCCAGGGCGCGCGGCACCCGCGTCGCCGGGACGCCGATCATGCGGAGCAGCGTGTCGAGCGCGTCCGCCGGGTCGACCGGGTCCTGCCTGGAGTCGTGCGTGTGCAGCTTGAGGAAGACGTGGGCGTCGGGGAAGTCTCCGGCCAGCCGGTGCGCGAGACGGATGGCGAGCGCCGTCTTGCCGGCCCCGGGCATCCCGTCGATGGCGATGACGGTCGCCGCCGATCTCGCCGGCGCGCCGCCGTGTGCGGCCACGTCCAGGAGCTGTCGCAGTTCTTCGTCCCGTCCGGTGAACCGCGGCACGTCGTGGGGCAGGAGGCGGGGCGGCCGGTCGACCCCCAGCCGGGTGCCCGCAACCCGCAGCAGCTCCGGGTCGCTGCGCAGGATGCGCCGCTGGAGGTCGCGCAGCGCGGGGCCCGGTTCCGTCCCGGACTTCCTCACGAACAGGTCATGGGTGCGCCGGTAGACCTCCAGGGCGTCGGCCTGCCGCCCGGACCGGTAGAGCGCGACCATGAGCCCCTCCGCCGGACGCTCGTCCTCCGGATGGCGTTCGGCCAGGTCCGCCAGTTCGCTCACCAGGTCGGTGTGTCGACCGCGCTGCAACTCCAGGTCGATGCGCTCGAACGTGACGGTCAGCAGGTCCTCTTCCAGGATGCGCCGGGTCCGCTCGGCCCAGCCGCCACTCAGATCGGCGAGCGGTTCGCCCCGCCACAGCGCCGTCGCCCTGCGGTAGTGGTCGAGCGCGTACTCCTCGTCGCCGCTCTCGGCGATGGCGCGCGCCTGGTCGCGCAGCAGCCGGAAATGGTGCAGGTCGACCGCCTCGTCGGCGATGTCGATCCAGTAGGAGCCGTGCCGGGAGTGCAGTGCGACGTCCGGAACCCCTCCGAGCCGGTGCCGCAGCCGCGTCATGTAGACCTGCAGGCCCTGCCTGGCCTTGGCCGGCGGGTCGTCGTCCCACACCCGGCGGATCAGCGCCTCGGCGGGCACCGGCTGCCGCCGGTTGAGCAGCAGGACGGCCAGGACGCAGCGTTCCTTGGGCGTTCCGAGGTCGCGCCGCCGGCCGTTGACCCGCAGCTCGACGGGGCCTATGACGCGGAACTCCACCGGTTCCCCTTTGTGAAAATCTCCTCCTGTGCCGATTTTGGCATCGTATGTACCGATTGGCCAGACCGTGGAGGTGTTTCACCCTGTCGTCCAGGAACCTCACTACTTACCGAGTCAGGATGATTGCAAGTTTTCGTCAAGTTCCCCGGCGGACACTCGATTCCGGAGGGCAGGTCCATTCGATCTGCGACGGAGGGACGGATGTTCGCATCCGAGGTCAAAGGGGGTTCGTTGACGGCATTGACCGGCTTCGAATGGCGTCGGGCCCTGTGCGGGTTCGACCCCGGCTGGTGGGGACGGCTGGGGGACCGGCGCACCGTGCTGGTTGTGGTGGGCTCGCCCGTACCGGGGCAGCCCGCACTGGACGTGGCGCGGCTCGCGGGAAGCGACCCGCGGCTGCGCGTGCTCTTCGCGGCGGCCCCCGGGCCGTCCTCGACCGCCGTGGAGGTGATGCTCAAAGACGCGGGCGCCGCACCGCTGCCCTGGACTGAACTCGCGGACGGTGACGCCGGCCTGGTCGTCACCGCGCATCGGGTTCCCGCGTGCCCGCCGGGCGCGCCGCTCATCGCACTGCCGGGAACGATCCCGGCGGAGGTCAAGCACCGGCCCGCACCGGCCGTGTTCACCTACGCCCACCACCTGGACCGCCCTCCGGACGCCGAGGACGGTCACGTGGTCGGCGACTCAGACCACGACCGGCTTGTGGCGAGCCTCCCGCTGCGCGACTTCTACCGGCGTGCGCTGGGCGTCGGCGGGCGGCGCGGGCTCGTCGTGGTGGCGCTGCCCGCCGCCGGTCCGTGCACGTGCCAGCGGTCACCGGACGTCGTGCGCCGCCTGCTCGCCGAACTGCCGTCCGACCGGTACCTCGTCCTCGGCCTGCCCGAGCCGGGCGGCGACCGGTGCCCCGGGCTCGCCGTCCACCTGCGGGCCGGGCTGAGTCTCATGCCGCCGGAGGCGGACTGGCGCGCCGCCCTCGTCGCCGCCGACTGGATCATCGGGCCCCCGGGGCCCGTCACGCGGTACGGGACGGTCATCGGGGTGCCGGTGCTCATCACCGGGCCGCCGCCGGGGGACGCGCTGCGGCTCCTCGCCGTCCGGCTGGCGGCGCACCGGCCCGTCCGTCCGCAGCTCACCGAGGCGGCGGCGCGGTGGCGGCCCGAGCGGGTCCGGCCCGTCCTCGGGCGGATCACGTCCGAGCCGGGACGGTTCGACCGCAACATCCGCAGCCTGATGTACGGGCTGCTGCGGCTGCCGCAGCCCGCCACGATCCCGGTGGCGGACCCGGTCTCGCCGCCCTTCCGCATCGGCTGCCGGGACGGGGAGCCGCTCGGCCACGCCTGTCAGGGGAGGCTGAGATGAACTTCCAGATGGACGGATGGGTGCCCGGCCCCTTCGGGCTGGACGCGCTGAAGGGCTCGACGGTGCAGGCGGGACGGGCGGTCCTCGCCGTCGCGCACCATGTGACGGCGGCGACCCGGCTCGCCGACGTCATGCCGCTGCTGGAGACCGACCGGCGGGTCGCGGTCGCCTATACGGCCGCGCCGGCGTCGGCCAACACAGGCGGCCTGGACGCGCATCTGCGCGACCTCGGCGGGCTCGTCCTGCCCTGGCGGCAGGCGATCAGCACCAGATGGGACCTCGTCGTGGCGGCGGGCCACGGGATGCTGGAGAAGCTGCACGGACCGGTCATGACCGTGTCGCACGGCGCCGGTCCGGGCAAGTTCCACCCGCGCAACATCGGCTTCGGGCCGCTCGCCGCGCGTGCGGTCAGCGACCTGATCAGGGAACGGCTCGTCGTCGGCGGGCGGGTCGTGCCGTCGTCGATCGTCCTGCCGCACGACCGGCACCTGGAGATGCTCGAACGTGAGTGCCCGGAGGCGCGTCCGGTGGCGTTCGCCGGCGGTGACCCATGCCTGGACCGGCTGCTGGCGAGCCTGCCGTACCGGAATGAGTACCGTCGCGCGCTCGGCGTGCGGCCCGGCCGGCGGCTCGTGTTCGTCAGTTCCACCTGGAACGAGGACTCGCTGATCGGTCGCCATCCCGACCTGCTGCTGCGCGTCGCGGCCGGGCTGCCGCGCGACAGGTACCAGGTCGTCGCCGCGCTGCACCCGAACGTGTGGTCCTTCTACGGGAAACGCCAGATCCTGGCCTGGCAGGCGGACGGCCTGCGGCTCGGTGTCCGGCTGTTCCCGCCGGAGGAGGGGTGGCGCGCGGGCCTGGTCGCCGCCGACGTGCTGCTCGGTGATCACGGGTCGGTCAGTTGCTACGGCGCCGCGATCGGGGTGCCGGTGCTGCTCGGCACCTTCCCGGAGGACGCCGTGGCGCCCGGAACCCACGTCGCCGGGCTCGGCGCGTTCGCACCGCGCGTCGACTGGGACCGGCCGCTGGCCCCGCAGTTGGAGGAGGCGGCGCACGCCTTCTCCGGACGCGTCCATGCCGCGATGCGGGGCGCCATCAGTTCCCGGCCGGGCGAGGCGGCCCGCCTCATCCGCGGGGAGATGTACCGGCTGCTGCGGTTGCCTGACCGGGACCGCCCGCCGGACGTCGAGCCGGTCCCGCTTCCAGTCTCCTGCGGACTCCGGGCGGCGTGATGGCCGAGTTGGTACGGGTCTGGGACGACCGGCCGGGGCCGGAACGCGTGCTGATCGCCGGACGCACGCTGACACTGCGGCGCTCACCCACCGACGCGCCGCCGTGTGACGAGCACCTCGTGGCCGGGCCCGGCGAGACGTCCCGTGCCTGGCTGGCGTGCGCGGACGTGATCGTCGCCGGAGCGGGGGAACCAGCCCAGCTCCTGGCTGCCCACCCGGGCTGCCTCGTCGCGGTGGCCGTCACCCGATGGGCCTGCCTGCTGGCGGCCGGTGGCGTGCAGGCACGGCTCGACCCAGCCTTGGGCGGGACGTGCACGTTGGACGACGCGACCGCCTACGCGTCCGCCCTGCACGCCTGGCTCGTGACAGGCGGACAGCCGGCCGCGCTGACCCGGCTCACCCTGATCCGCACGAACACGGTCACAGCGGTCAGAGTCCGGCATGGCCCGGCGGTGCGGTCGGCAGATCGGCGAGCCGCTCGCTGATCGGTGCCGCGCGGGGGGAGTCCAACCCGGTGTAGATGACGAGCGTCTGTTCCAGCAGCAGGCGCTCAGCCCCCGGGGGCAGCCGAGCGTGCTCGCCCGGCTCACCCTGGTCTGCGCGAACACGGTCACGATGGTCAGGGTCCGGCATGGCCGGGCGGGAGGTCGGCGAGTCGCTCGTTGATCTGCGCCGTCCGGGGACGGCCCATCCCGGTGTAGGTGGCGAGCGTCTGTCCAGTAGCGGGCGCTCGCCTGGCTCACTCTTTGGGGCCGCGGTGATGGTGGTCAGGGGGTGGGTGGGAGGTTGGTGAGGCGGTCGGTGATCTCTGTGGCCTGGGGTGAGCCCAGGGTGGTGTAGATGGCGAGGGGCTGTTCCAGTAGTGGGCGTTCGGTTGTCGGGTCGTTCTGGTGTTCTGCGATTCGGGCCAGTTCGCGTAGTGCGCCGGCCTCGACGTGTGGTGCGTCGGTCTCGCGTGCGACGGCCAGCGACTCGAGGAGGGCGGTGGCGGCCTCGTTCAGGTGTCCCGCCCGCAGGCGGGCTTCGCCGAGACAGGCGAGTGTCCGTGCGTGGTGGTATGGCTCGTCGGGGCGGGTGAAGAACTCCAGGACGCCGGTCAGCGTCGCGTCCGCCTCGGCGTGCCGGCCTGCCACGCTGAGGGCCTCGCCGATGTGCCGGTCCATCAGGGCGATCCCGCGCGGACGCCCCTGCTCGATGTGCACGTCCCGCGCGAGGGTGAACAACTCGACCGCGCGGGACGGGGCGCCGGTGGCGAGCGCCGCGACGCCGAGTCCTTCGAGCGCCGTCGCCTCGCCGAGCCGGTGACCGGCCCGCCGCTCCAGGACGAGGGCGGTCTCGTAGTGGCGGGTCGCCGTATCGAAATCCTGGAGGTTGAGGTGGGCGACCCCGAGCCCTTCCAGCATCCGCGCCTGGGCCTTGAGGTCGTCGCAGGACTCGGCGGCGGTGAGTCCCAACTCGTACATGCGGATCCACGACGGGTAGTGCTTGCGCTGCAGGAACAGGGGCCACATCGCTTCAGAGAGCTGCCAGGTGATGGCGTGCAGCCCGGTTTCGTGGGCCTGCTGCGCGACCGCCTCCAAGTTCGGGCGCTCCCGTTCGAGCCACTCCAGGGCCGCCGGACGGGATGCGAAGAGGTCGTCCGGCGGGGACGCGTAGCGGTCGCCCAGGTGCCAGCGTCCCGGCATCAGGGTGCGGTCGGCGGTGACCGTGGTCGCCAGGTACCAGTCGGCGAGGCGGGTGAAGGCGGCCTCGCGGTCCGGGGCGCGGGACGCGTCCCGCGCGTGCAGGCGGACCAGGTCGTGGAAGCCGTACCGGTCGCCGGGGCCTTCGACCAGCAGGCTGGCGTCCGCCAGGTCGTGCAGGAGGTCCGCGGCGCGATCCTCGTCCGTTCCTATGAGGGCTGCTGCGGCGGGCACGCTGAGGTCGGGACCCGGATGGACGCCGAGGAGCCGATAGGCGGCCGCGTGCTCCGGGTCCAGGGCCTGGTAGGACGTGTTGAAGACGGCGTTGACCGAGATGTCGCCCTCGCCGGTGCGCAGCGCGGCGAGCCGCCTCGCCTCGTCGCCGAGTTCGGCCACCGCGCGGGCGATCGGCCAGCGGCGCCGGGCCGCGAGCCGGGCGCCGGACGCGCAGACCGCCAGCGGCAGGGTGCCGCACAGGGCGACCAGTGAGCGGGCGTGACCTGGTTCCGCGCCGATCCGGTCCGGGCCGATCAGGTGCTCCAGGAGTTCCAGCGCGCCCGGTTCGCCGAGCGGGTCGACGTCCAGGAAGCGTGCGCCGTCCACCACGAGGCCGGTCAGGCGGTGCCGCGAGGTGACCACGACCAGCGACGCCCCGGCACCGGGCAGCAACGGACGGACCTGCGCCGCCGAGACGGCGTTGTCGAGCATGACGACCAGGCGGCGCCCGGTGGTCATGGACCTGAACAGCGCGGACTGCTCGTCGGTACCGGGCGGGATGCTCTCCGGGGCCGCGCCGAGCGCCCGCAGGAAGCGCTCCAGCGGCTCGCCGGGCGGGAGCGGCTCCGTCCCGGAGAAGCCGCGCAGGTCGATGAACAGCTGGCCCTCGTAGCGGTCCTTGATCTCGTGCAGCCAGCGGAGGGCGAGGGTGGTCTTGCCGACGCCCCCGGGCCCGGTGAGGACGATGGGTCCCGGGTGCTCCGCGAGCCCGGCCAGCCGTTCCAGTTCGCCGCGCCGGTTCGCGAACAGTCCGGGCGGCGGCAGCTGCGCGGGGACGGGGAGGGGCGCCGCGCCGGGCGCGGTGATGTGCACCCCGCCGGCGATGGATCCGGCCTGGACGCTGGAGCCCGCGATCCTCCCCGTCAGCTCGTTGGTCCACCGGTCCCGTTCGTCGGGAGACTGCACGCGCTATCCATCCCAGTTGAAGCCGTTTTATGGTTAACGTAGCTGGACGTCCGGTTTGTCAGAATATACATGCGGACGACATTTGCAATTTTGGTCATGCCATTTATCGGGAACGGGTCAGAACGGCGATTGTCCGCACCCGTCCCGGCGTGGTGAACTGGGACGGTGACCGATCCGATGACCGTCGCCATCGCGACCGCCATGGCCGGCAAGGCTGTGGAGGTGGCCGGGGAACCGGTCCGGGCCGCCGTCGCCGAGTTGTCCCGGCGCGTCCGCGAGCGCATCCGGGGCCGTCCGGACGGTGCGGAGGCCCTGGAGCGTGCCACCGGCGACCCGACGCCCGAGCGGGTCGAGACCCTCGCCGCCGCGATCGGGCACCTCATGGCGGACGACCCCGGGTTCGGGGCGGAGGCGCGCCACCTCTGGAACCAGGCGCAGACCAACGCCGCCGCGACGGGCGACGGCGTCGTCAACGTCCTCAACGGCCAGGCGGGGAGGGTCGTTCAGCTCCGGGACGTGCACGGAGACGTCAACATCGGCTGATCAGGCGTCGGTGGGGAGGTCGTAGGGCTCCTGGTCGGACGGACGGGGCGCCTCGGGGCCGTCGCGGCCCAGCCGGAGCATGCGGGAGACGCGGACGATGCGGAACTCGCGGCCGCGGACGCCGAACGAGTGGCCGGGCGCGGCGCGGATGCCCGCGCCCATCGCCTCCCACTCGGCGAGCTCCGCGGCGGACGCCGGGTCGCCGTTGAACTCGCGGAGCCGGGGGAGCAGGCCGGTGAAGTGCCGGGCCAGGCCGTCGCGCGCGTCCTCCGGGGTGTCGCCGCCCGCCATCGGGCCCCAGGATTCGCCGTCGAGCTCCACCGCGATGAACGTCGGCGGCAGCAGGACGACGCCGGGGTGCGCCTGGATCGCGTGCCGCGCCTCGGTGCGGACGATGCCGGGCGCGCTGCCGGCCGCCGGCATGAAACCGACGAGGTTCAGCCGCAGCTGCGCCTCCCACTGGCCGCACGGCGCCGCCGGGTCGAGCGGATGGTCGCGCAGCAGGCCGTCCCCCGCGAGGTCGGCGTCGGTGGAGCGGGGCGGCTCCAGCACCCGGTCACCGAACTGGATGAACTTCTCCACCCGGACGATCCGGTAGCGGCGGTCGCCGATCTCCCACTCGTCCTTCGCGAGCTGCTCGCCCTCCTCCGGGTCGAGCCGGTCGGCCGCCGCGCGCATCGCCGCCGCCGTCGCGGGATCGGGCTCGTCGGGGGCGGCCGTCCGCAGGTCGATGGCGAGGCTGTAGCGGGCGGACGACGGATCGTCGCAGCCGAGCGCGCCGATGCGCCATTCGGTGGCGTGCTGCACCGCATGGCCGAAATCGGGGGAGCCGAAAGCGAAGATCTTCGAATAGCGCCGCATCCGCTCGCCGAGTTCCCGGTCGCGCACCGCCGCGACCGGATCGAGGCGGGCGACCACGTTGATGTGGTCGTATCCGCGCATCAACGCGAAGGTCATGCCCGCATCCTGGCCGGACGCCCGGTTCCCGCGCATGCCTTTGCGTCAATTGCCGCGCCGGAATCGTCCGACTTGTCCGCAATTACGGGCAATATTCAGGTGGAATTTCGGACGGTCACTCGTCCAGCCCGATGACGACCTTCACGTCGTCCGGATGCGGGGTGAACGCCTCCTGGTAGCGCTCCAGCGGGACGCGGCGGGAGATGAGCCGGCCCAGCCAGTCCAGGTCGGCCTTCGCGAGGGCCCGCGCGGCCTCGGCGTAGTGGCCGAGGTTCGCGTTGACCGACCCGACGATCGCGTCGTTCTCCAGCACGATGTCGCGGTTGAGCGCGCCCGCGTCGATCTTCAGCGGACGCCCGGTCGGCGACACCCCGGTCAGGCACACCACCCCGTACGCGGCGTTGTTCGCGATCGCGCCGAACACCAGCTGGGCGACGCCCGTCGCCTCGATCACCACGTCCGGCTCGCAGCCCTCGACCGCCTTCTCCAGGCCCTCGTGGTGGTAGGTCGCGCCGAGGTCGGCGACCAGCCGCGGCTTCGGCCCGTCCGGCACCCGGTCGAGGACGTGCACGTCCAGGCCGCGCTGCGCGCCCAGCATCGCGGCGAGCAGCCCGATCGGCCCCGCGCCCGTCACCAGCACCCGGCGCGGCTCGAACCAGGCCCGCCCGCCGACCTTCTCGATCTGGTCCCACGCCTTGGCGACGACGGTGGTCGGCTCCATGAGCACGCCCACCTCGGCCAGCCGCGGGTCCAGCTTCACCGCGTAGTCGGCCTCGACCCGCCACGCCTGGCTCGCGTACCCGTCGATCTCCTTGATGCCGCGCTCGGTGTACCTGCCGTTGCGGCCCATGTCGAACTCGCCGTGCGCGCAGGCCCCGCACGGCTCCGGGTCCGGACGCCGGACGACGCCGACGACCAGGTCCCCGGCGGAGAAGCCGCTCCCGGACGGCGCCTCCCGCACCCGGCCGAGCGACTCGTGCCCGATGACCAGCCGCTCATGGCCGGGCGGCGCCCACCCGTAGTCACCGGCGGCGATCTCCTTGTCGGTGCCGCACACGCCGACGGCGAGCCCGTCGACCAGCAGGTCGTTCTCCCCGGGCTCCGGTTCGGGGACGTCGGTGACGGCCAGCGAGCCGCCCTTCTCCGGCAGGACGGTCAGGGCGCGCATATGGTCTCTCCCTCTCTCAGTGCTCAGGACCGGCGGACGGCGGGACGGGTGCCGCTCAGGTGCCGCGCGGTGTTGACGAGCCCGACGTGCGAGTACGCCTGCGGGGTGTTCCCGATCTGCCGCCCGGTAGTCGTGTCGTACTCCTCGCTGAGCAGCCCCAGGTCGTTGCGCAGGCCGAGCAGCCGCTCGAACAGCTCGGTCGCCTGCTTGGTGCGGCCGATGCCGTGCAGCGCGTCCGCGAGCCAGAACGTGCAGGCCAGGAACGAGCCCTCGTCGCCCGGCAGGCCGTCCACGCCGCCGTCGGCGCCCGTGTCGTAGCGGAGCATGAACCCGTCCCGGTACAGCTCGCGCTGCACCTCGTCGACGGTGCCGACCACCCGCGGGTCGTTCCACGGCAGGAACCCGACCTGCGGGATGAGCAGCAGCGCCGCGTCCAGCCCCCGCGACCCGTAGAACTGGGTGAACGTCCCGCGCTCCGCGTCGAAGCCGTTCGCGCACACATCGCCGTGGATCTGCTCCCGCAGCGCCTTCCACTTGTCGACCGGCCCGTCCAGGCCGTGGCGCTCGACGCCCTGCACCATGCGGTCGACGCCCGCCCAGGCGAGCACCTTGGAGTGGACGAAGTGCCGCCGGTCGCCGCGCACCTCCCACAGGCTGTTGTCGGGGTCGCTCCAGTGCCCTTCGAGGAAGTCCATCAGCGCGAGCTGCATGTCCCAGGCGTTCTCGTCCGCGTCGATGTCGGCGGTCCGCGCCAGGTGCAGGCCGTCCAGTACCTCACCCCACGTGTCCAGCTGGAACTGGTCGGACGCCGCGTTCCCGACCCGGACGGGCGTCGACCCCTCGTACCCCGAGAGCCAGTCCAGGGTGAACTCGGTGAGCCGCCGGGTGCCGTCGATGCCGTACATGATCTGCAGGTCGGCGGGGTCGCCGGCGACCGCGCGCAGCAGCCACTCCCGCCACGCCTTCGCCTCCGCGTCGAACCCGGTGCCGAGCAGCGCCTGCAGCGTGAACGTCGCGTCCCGCAGCCAGCAGAACCGGTAGTCCCAGTTGCGCGGGCCGCCGAGCTGCTCCGGCAGGGACGTGGTCGCGGCGGCGACGATCCCGCCGGTCGGCGCGTAGGTGAGCGCCTTCAGCGTGATCAACGACCGGCGGACGGCCTCGTCCCAGCGGCCCTCGTAGTCGTAGTCGCGCATCCAGTCCGACCAGAACCACTCGGTGTCGCGGAGCGCCTGCTCGGCCTCGACCGCCTTCGGCCGCGGCTCGTGGGACGGCTTGTAGGTCAGCACGAACGGCACCCGCTCGCCCGCCGACACCGTGAAGTCCCCGAACGTCGTCAGGTCGTGCCCCTCCAGCTCGACGGGCGTCTTCAGCCACGCCGCGTCCGGCCCGGCGATCGCGTTGAACTCGCCCTCGCGGTGCCGCACCCACGGCACGATCCGCCCGTAGTCGAACCGCAGCCGCAGCGCCATGCGCATCGGGACGCGCCCGCTCACGCCCTCCACGACCCGGACGATGTCGGCGGCCTCACCGCGCGGCGGCATGAAGTCGATCAGCCGGACGGTGCCGTCCGGGGTCTCCCACTCGCTCTCCAGGATCAGCGTGTCGCCCCGGTAGCGGCGCCGCGTGCACAGCCCGCCGGACGCCGGCGCGACCCGCCAGAACCCGGCCCGCTCGTCGCCGAGCAGCGCGGCGAAGCAGGCGGGGGAGTCGAACCGCGGCAGGCACAGCCAGTCGACCGACCCGTCCCGGCCGACCAGCGCCGCCGTCTGCGTGTCCCCCAGCAACCCGTAGTCCTCGATCCGCAACGCCAAAACGCGCACCCCACCCTCGATCTCCGCCGTACACCGACCTACCCGTGATAGTGGATGTATGCCTCGCGCGCCCAGTGTTCTGCCGAACTCGCTTGGGATCATGGCCGGATGGTGACATCCGGAAGGGTCGCCAAATGTTCTGCCCCCGGCTCCCCTATTTCGTCCTTATGCTTGCCGGGACACGGGATGGGGACCGGCCGATGAGCCGGCCTGGGGGAGGGGAAGGCGCCTTTGAAAGGTGTCGGAGACCGCATTGCCGCGGTACTACAGGCAAGGCGTACGCAGATACCCGTCGTCGAGCGGGAGATTTCCAGATGGGAACGGGCCCTGCGCCTGCTGGACGATCTCGGCACCACGATCCGGGAACTCGACTCGGCCGAGGAGGGCCGGGACGCGCTCGCCGCAGTCGCCGGACTCGACGTCACGGCGCTGAGCGCCAGGGCGGCCGGCGCGCTCGGCGGCCTCGCGGCGGTGCGCGCGCGGGTCGGCCGCCGCACCGTGAACATCGGGGTCAGCGGCCGGGCCCGAAACGGCAAGAGCACGCTGCTCCAGGCGCTGTCGGGTCTGTCGGACGAGCAGATCCCCACCGGCCGCGGCCAGCCGGTGACCGCCGTACGCAGCCGTATCCACCATTCGGTTTCCCGCGCGGACGCCCAATTGACCATGCATTCCGAGCAGTCGTTCTGCGACGAGGTACTGGCCCCTTACCACGCTGTGCTGGGCCTGCCCGGAACGCCGCGCACGCTGGCCGAATTCGCCGCCCAGCGCTATCCGTCCGGCGACGTCGAATCCGGGGAAACACGGGGTGCGGAACTGCGCGGCCATCCGCAGTTCGGCCCGATGCTCGCCCGGCTCCGCGAAATGCAGGAGTCGCTGGACACCTTCCGCCCGTACCTCACCGGCGGGGTGCGCGCGGCCGAACTCGGCGAGCTGCGGAGCTGGGTCTCCTACCCGCCGCCCGGGAGCGCGTCCGGCGGCGTGCCGGACCGCCGCTACCTCGCCGTCCGGGACGTCCTGATCCACTGCGCCTTCCCGATCGAGGACGTGGTCGCGCTCGGCCTGGTCGACCTGCCCGGGCTCGGGGAGCTCGTCCCGCACGCCGAGGAGCACCACCTGGCGGGCCTGGAGAACGAGGTCGACTTCGTCCTCATGGTCAAGCGGCCGACCGACACCGAGGCCATGTGGAAGCCCGAGGACGCCCAGGCGCAGGAGCTGGTCAGGCGCGCCGCCGGAGCCGTCGTCGTCCGCGACTTCATGACGATCGTCGTCAACACCGGCGACTGCGCGCCGGTCAACATCGACGCGCTCAACGCCGACATCGACAAGCGGCTGAACGAGGGCGTACCGGGCCGGTTCCACCAGGTGGTCAACGTGGACGCCGCGGACCGCACGCAGGTCCGCGACCGGGTGCTGGACGCGGTGCTCGACCATCTGGCGACGGCGCTGCCCCGGATGGACGCCGCCGCCATCGGCCAGGCCCTGGAGGCCAGCGCGGCGGCGCGGCTGGATGTCCTCGCCGCCGTGGACGGCGCGCTCGCGGGGCTGCGCTCGATCATGACGCCCACCGCCACCGAGGAGCTGATCGCCCGTGCCGAGGCGCTGCGGCTGGAGGTCGCGGAGTCGCTGCAGGCATGGGTGGGCAAGCTCCGCGAGCGGGCCGACGACGGCTACGACGATCCGGAGTTCCACGCCAGGGTCACGGAGGTCGCCGACGACGTCCGAGCCTGGATCCTCGACGGGTTCGGCGAGGGGAAGGACGCGTGGACGCGGCGGGCGCTCGGCCAGATGAGCCTCAACAAGGGGACCGCGGCCTTCGCCGAGAGCGCGCTGAACGGCGTCCGGGTGGACATTTCCCGCCGGTTCAGCGCGATCGACGACCTGCTGACGCGGCGCCGCGAGCGGTTCTGGGAAGAGCTGATCGAGGCGTTGGGGCCGCGGCTCGGCCGGCTGGTCGCGGACGAGGGCGACGATCCGCAGCGGGCGCTGCGCGCGCTGGCCGCCCGGCTCTGGGAGGCCCCCGAGCCATGCCCCGTCCTGGCGGAGGCACTCGACCTGGTCCTGGACGTCCGGCTCGACTACCGCACGCGCGTCCTGCCCAAGGTGCGCCGCGCGCTGGAGGTGCTGCTGCCGCAGTCCCGCGGGGACGAAACGGAACTGGCCGCGATGCTGACGGTGCCGCAGACGGCCGCCGGCGCGGAGGAGCTGTTCGTCGCGATCTCCCAGCTCGCCCGGCAGGCCGCCCATGACGCCGGCAAGGTCCTCGCGGGTGAGCCGAACGTCAGCGCGGCCGTCCTGCACGCCTACGGCGAGCAGGTCGAGGACACCATCATCCGCTCCGCCACCTCCGAGGCCGAGTTCCGCCGGCTCGCCGAGGCGTTCCGCGACCAGCTCTGGGGCGAGCACCCGTCCGGGGCCGCCACCGCCCGCGTCCAGCGCCTGCGGAGCGCACTGACGCGGCTCAGGGAGACGCTGCGCGACGCGGCGCCGAACACGCACGGGGGTACGGGGGAATGAGCGAACCGTTCAAGGTCGGGGTCGTCGGCCCGGCGCGCGTCGGCAAGACGACGTTGCTGACCGCGATCCTGTCGGACACGGCCGACCTGCTGGCGGGCACACCGGTCAGCGTCGCGCCCGACGAGGAGACGGAGAGCCGGGTCCGCCGGCAGAAGAACCAGCTGCGCAGCGCTATCGAGGCCGGTGAGTTCAACACCTCCGCGTTGCACGGCAACCGGGAGATGGCCGAGTACCAGATCAAGCTGCAGACCGACGGTGACGTCGGCCTGGAGATCCCGTTCCACATTCTCGACTACCCCGGAGGGTGGCTGAACCCCGACGCGCGCAAGAATCACGCCCTGGCGCAGGAGCAGTGGCCGCGCTGCAGAGCGCACATCAAGGACAGCACCATGCTGCTGGTGCCGATCGACGCGGCGGTGCTGATGGAGGCGTCCACCCCGGCGCAGCGCGGCGCCGTCCCGAACCTGCTCGGCATCGGAGACGTCGACGCGGTCGCCGGCAGAGTCTGGGCCAAGGCCCGCAACCAGCGGCCCGACGAGCCGGCGGTGCTTCTGCTGGCGCCGCTCAAGTGCGAGAAGTACTTCGCGGACAACGGCGGCGCCGGGTACGAGGCGGGCCTGCTGCGCCAGAAGGTCCGCGAAAGGTACGAGGAGGTCCTGGAACACGTCCGCAAGGAATGCCCGGATCGGCACGTACGCGTCGTGTATGCCCCCATCGACACCTATGGCTGCGTGGAACTGATGGAGGCCGAGTGGCTGGAGCCCGTCCCGGGCGAGCTGAACTTCCGCGGGCACTACCGGTTCCGGGGACGTCCGCCGAAGTTCAGGGTCAAGGCCGCCGGGACGATCATGCAGGAGCTGTGCCGGGGCATTCTCGACGGCGAGATCGACCGGACCACTAAGAGGATCGACCACGAGCTGAGCACCTACACCAGGCTGCTGGAGCGCAAGGCCGAGAAGAAGGGGTTCTGGGGCGCGCTCGGCTACTACCTCGGCGGCGAGGCGTGGGACAACCAGACCGAGCGCCGGTACGGCCAGGAGGAGATCGCACGGCGGCAGCGGCAGCGGGAGCAGCTCCACGAGGCCATCAAGAAACTGGTCGCGGCGCCTTCCGACGACCGCGTGGAGGTGTGGTGAGCCGATGCGGGCCTACCTGATGACGCGCGGCTTCCCCCGCCAGGCCGTCTACGACTACAACTTCCTCGGTGAATCGCCGCCCGACCGCTGGTGGCGGCCCTTCGTGGACCGTCGGCTGGTCGATGTGGAGGAGCCGATCGTGCTGGCGCGGGGTGCGGACGGCTCGCTGAGCATGCTGCTCAGCGGACTGCCCTCGGCCCGGCGCGATGTGGTGGACACCCCGATCCGGCACACCCTCGTGGTGGACGGGTTGGGGACCGAACTGGCCGGTCGGCTGGCCGCCACCGGACTCGACCCGGACGGCCGCCACCGGCTCGGGAAGGAACTCGACAAGCTGTTCCCCGGCGACATGGTCGACGCCGTCCTGTCCGGAGCCGAGGACGGTGCCGGAGTCGGCGAGTCGCTGGACGGGCTGCTCGCGTCCCGGGACTGGGCGACGGAACCGGCCGGCGGGGCCGCCGACCTCAAGGGATCGTGGGCCGCGCCGCTTGGCGACCGGGACGGCCAGGCGGCCTTTCTCGCCCGGATCGCCGCGCTGGCGGGCGGCCGGAACGGGGACGCCTTCGTCACACACTCGCTGACGAGCGCCGCCGGCGTCGAGCGGGCCGCGGCGGGCCTGCCGGGTGATTGCGCGATTCTGGTCGCGGACGGGAACGTGCGCGGGATGGTGATGCTGGGAAAAGGCAGGGCCGCCCCGGCGGCTCCGACCCGTCCCGGCGCCCGCATGAGGCCGGTCCCGCTGACGACCGGACTGTCCGCGGTGGTGCTGATCGCGGTGATCGTGCTGACGATCCTCTTGCTCTGATCGACCCGGACGAGGAGTTCCCCCTGGAAGTCCGGAGCGACGACCGCCGGTGGCGCGGGTCGCTGCGGGTACGGGATTGCCTCCTCGAAGGGAAAATGACCGAGTCCGGCAGTGCTGAAGAGACGTCCGTCCAGGGGCGCTTCTGGATAAAGCGGAACACCGGACGCGATGTGGCGCTGGCGCGCAAGTTCGCAGAGAAGGCTCCCCCCATTTTCGGGCTGCGAGCCATGGGCCGGGAAGTGATCGATTTGGCCGACCCCATCGCGGGGAGAGGAGTGCTCGTCCTCGAATTCGGTGAGATGACCGTGGAGGGCGAGTTCAAGGACGGCAGACTCGAGCAGGGCAAGACGAGGAGCTCGGGCTCCTCGCACGCCGTGCTCAAGTGTCCGGAACTGCTGGACGGGCTCGGCGGGCTGGCCCTGGCGGTGATGCGGGAACTCGATCGGCTTTACGCGCACGGCTACTGGCGCGGCAGTTTCGAGGCGGCTTCGTGCAACTGGCGGATCGCGCGGCTGCACCTCGGTATCGGCAAACGGCGACCAGGCCAGGAAAAAATAGACGAAGGGCTCGATGATCTGAAAGCCGCCCTGGCCGGTGCGCCGGTCCGAGATCTGGAAATGCGGGAGCTGGGCGACGACCTGATCCGCAGGCTGGATGATATCGGGCAGCACGGCCGGGCGGCTCGCATCCGGGAGGTGCTGGGCGACCCCGCACAGTGATCGGCACGGCGACCTGGGAGCTGTCGCCGTGCCGGTCCTTGCAGGGTGTGATTGTCAGGGTGCGCTGCAGGTGATGGACGGGTTGGAGACGTTGCCGCTCGGGGCGCTGGCGGTGAAGCCGAAGGAGGCGGACTTCCCGGCTGCCAGCGTGGAGTTCCAGCCGACCGGCTTGACGGTGACGACGTTGCCGCTGGTGCTCGGGGTGCCGTTCCAGAGGGCGGCGATCGACTGGCCGGAGTTCATCGTCATGACGACCGTCCAGGAGCTGACGGAGGCGCTGCCGGCGGTGATGGTGACCTGGCCGTTGAAGCCGTTGTTCCACTGGGCGGTGCGGGTGTAGGCGCAGGTGACGGTGCCGTCGCCGCCGCCGTTGTCGCCGCCTCCGTCATCGCCGCCGCCGTCGTCGGAGCTGCCGCCGAGGGCCGTGAGGACCGCGTCGTACGCGGGCTTCTTGTTGTAGTTGTCGTCGAAGAGGAGCGCGGCGCCCTCACCGGGGAACGTGTCGGGGACCCACGAGTACTTGTCGGTGATGCCCCACACGGTGATGACGTTGCAGCGCGACACGGCGAGGCAGGCGGAGACGACCTTCTTGTAGTCGTTCGCCTGGGTGGCGAGCTTGGAGCTGTCCGCCGGGGTGTTCATGCGGATGTCGAGCTCGGTGATGTGGACGTCCACGCCCAGGGCCGCGAACCGCTGCATGTTGGCCTGCATGTCGGACGGGACGTTGCCCAGGGTCAGGTGCGCCTGGAGCCCGACGCAGTCGATCGGGACGCCGCGCGCCTTGAAGTCCTGCACCATGTTGTAGACGGCATTGCTCTTCGCGTTCTGGCCGTCGATGTTGTAGTCGTTGTAGCAGAGCTTGGCGTTGGGGTCGGCCTGGCGGGCCGCCCGGAACGCCTCCTCGATGTAGCTGTCGCCGATGACCCGCTGGAAGACGGAGTCGCGGCGGGCGCCGGAGCCATCCTGGTACGCCTCGTTCACGACGTCCCAGTAGTCGACCTTGCCGGCGAAGTGGCCGGCTTCCTTCGCGATGTGGTTCCGCATGACGCTGAGCAGGTCGTCCCGCGAGGAGATGTTGCTGACCCAGCCCGGCAGCTGGCTGTGCCACACCAGCGTGTGCCCGCGGATCGCCATGCCCTGCGCCTGTGCGTGGCTGACGAGCTGGTCGGCCGCGCTGAAGTTGAACGAGTCGCGGGACGGCTCGGTAGTGTCCCACTTCATCTCGTTCTCGGGCGTGAGCTGGTTGAACTCGCGGTCGAGCGTGGTCGCGTACGCCGACTCGCCCATGTGGCCCTGGGCGGCGGCGGTACCGAAGACGCGGCCCTTGGCGGCCGCCGCCTCGCCGAGCGTGCTGGGGGCCGCCGACGCGGGGAGCGCGACGGCCACTAGCATCGCGAGGAGCAGCGACACTGCTCCCAGCACTGCGGTGAGTGCTCTTCTCATGGTTTCGTTCCTCCTAGGAGAGTGGGGGTTGAGCGAAACCCGGCCCGCCGGGATTCCGGGGGCCCGAGATAAGAGGTCCTGAGTCCTCCGGTGTCGATCACGATCTTCTGCAAGACGACCGTGGGGTCGACCATCCAGAACTTCAGGGTGTGCGTCCCCGATTCGGTGATGGTGTGGGTTGTGACGGTGCGGTTCACGTTGTCGGACGTGTTTCGCTCCCACTGCCTGTTCATGGTGGTGTCATTGGCGCCGGTCTGCGTCGTGATGTTCACGACCTGCGGCTGTTCGTCATCGATCGAGACTGCGTATTTCAGCCCCTCGGTAGAAAGGACGCTGTTCCGCGGCGACAGGTAGGCCCAGACCTTCACCGGTCCCGTGGTGGTCAGCGTCATGTCGTATTCGAGGCGCGGTCCCTTGCCGGGTTCCTGGCTGGACGCGGTGACGGGGAACGGCTCCATTCCGGCGTCGGTGCGGCCGATTCCGGGGACGCGCTGCCATTGCGCCGCTCCCGTGTCGGTCGCGCGGCTGTAATGGTCGGCGTTCATGGATACGTAGCCGCCCGCCTCGACGAAACCGTGCGTCTTGTACGACGCCGGCTTCTTGACGACGGCCTGGACGGTCACGGTGCGTCCGTCCGGTCCGGAGATGTCGATGGGCACGCGGCTGGTTCCCTTGGGTGCGCGCGACCAGTCGATCCACACCGCGGCGCGGATCTGCTTGTCGACCTGTCCTCGGTCATGGGTGACGCGCACCCAGGGCTCGGCGGGCGAGATCTTGTACTGGAACGGGTCGGACCCGCGGTTGAACACCTCGATGTACTGCGCGGGACCGCTCTGGTAGGGGCTGAACTCCGGCAGGACGGCCTCGGACTTCGCGTTCGGCCACCACTCCTCGGAGCCGTCGATCGCCACGCCCATGTCGGCGCCGTCGGGGACGTCGATCCGCTGGAGCTTCGGGAAGATCTCGTCCGGCAGGGCGACGTTGTCGCGTTCGGGCTGCTGCCAGGGCGCGTTCGGGCCGTACCGTTCGACGTCGCCGTAGCCGATGTGCGGCTGGCTCTGGAAGCCGTCCCATTTCCCGCCGGCGAGGCCGGTGTTGTAGTAGTTCGACATCGCCTGGTCGTCGTCGAAACGGGCTTCGGCGAGGTCGGCGTAGTCGTTGGTGGCCGCCCGCCCCTGCTTCGCGTACAGGATGTTGGTGAATTCGGCGTCCCGCAGTTCGTACAGGTTCGCGGTCGCGTTCACCTGGTAGTAGACGAGTTGGTAGTAGGCGTCTTGGTACGCCTTCGGTAGCCGTTTGCGTATCCGTTCGGCCTGCGCCGCCAGCCGCTTCCAGCGGGCCGTTGCGTTCGCCATTTCTCCGTACTGGTTCAGGTAGAACGGCGTCTGCTTGTCGTCGTAGACGACCGCGCTGGAGTCGGTGGACAGGTCCTTGTCCGGGTCGACGGTGATGCGGCGGTTGAGTAGTTCCGGCTTGCGCAGCGCCTGCAGGTTCCCGTACTCGTCGAGGACGTCGGCGATCTCGTCCGCGTGCTCGGGGCCGAAGTTCTGCGTGGCGTACTGCCGCTCCCATTCCTTCAGGTTCTGCAGCGGCCACTTGTCGGGGTTCCACGCGTAGTCGAGGAAGAACTGGAGCGGCAGCTCGTTGCTCTTCATGTCGCCGACGTTCGCGACCCACAGGTTGCGGATGCCGTACTGGTACGACTGGTGCAGCTGCTCC
Source organism: Actinomadura sp. BRA 177 (assembly GCF_013372625.1). Classification (GTDB taxonomy): domain Bacteria; phylum Actinomycetota; class Actinomycetes; order Streptosporangiales; family Streptosporangiaceae; genus Spirillospora. Next base: position 15,972 of record NZ_JABXFD010000698.1, on the reverse strand, counting down.
CACGTGTTGCCGAGCTGCGCGGTGTCGACCCACTTGTAGTTGCGGCCGCCGCCCACGTAGTCGAAGTGGTAGTAGAGCCCGTACCCGCCGGCCCGCTCCGGCAGGCTCCGGTCGGGCATCTTGCGCATGTTGCCCCAGTTGTCGTCGGTGAAGACGACCGTGACGTCGTCGGGCACGCGCAGCCCGCGGTCCCAGTACCGCTGGACCTCCTTGTAGAGCGTCCAGACCTGCGGGGTGGCGGACGGGTCCTTGCCGGTGACGTCGCCGAGGATCTCGCGCTCCTTGGCGATGATGTTCTGCATCAGTTCGATGCCGTCGCCGTCGGGCAGGCTGACGTCGCCGTTCCCGCGCATTCCGATGGTCACGACGCCTTCGAAGTCTTCGTCGACCATGCGCTGGACGCCGTCTTTCCAGTACTTCTCGATGGCGTCGCCGTTCCGGCGGTAACTCCATTCGCCCGTTCCGCCGTACGGGTCGTGGCCGGGCTTGACGATGTTGCCGTCCGCGTCCCGCTGCGCCGGGACGGCGTGCCGGTTCCATTCCTCGATGCCGCGCATCATCGGCGCCTCATGGGACGTCCCCATGACCACGCCGTACTTCTTCGCGGTTGCATGGTTGAGCGGGTCGTCCTCGGCGAACGCGCGTCCCCACACCGCCGGCCACAGGTAGTTGGCCTTCAGCCGGAGCATCGTCTCGAAGATTTTGGCGTAGAACTCGTGGTTGAAGCCGTTCGGGTAACCGGGTGCCTTCCCGTTCCCGAAGAACTTCGGCGCCCACCGGTTCAGCGCCGGATTCTCGTCGTTGATGAAGAAGCCGCGGTATTTCACCGCGGGCGTGCCCTGGGGGTGCCGGCCCGGCTTCACGTAGAGCGCGCGCCGGTGCTTGGACGGGACGTCGTCCCAGAAGTACCAGGGCGAGACGCCGATGTTCTTCGAGACGTCGTACGCGCCGTAGATCGTCCCGCGCTGGTCGCTGCCGGCGATCACGAAAGCGCGGCGGACGCCCGGCATCGGGTGCTCCACCACCTGTTCGAGCGTCGTCTCCCACTTGCCCGCGATGCCCTCGACATCGAGCTTCCCGGACGAGACGAGACGGTTGATGAGCGGGCTCTTGCCGATCGTGCCGACGATGACGACGTCCCGCCCGGACGGCGTCTCGTCCTGCGTGACCTGCGGCTTCACTCCGGTCACGCGCTCGACGTCGGACTGCAGGTCGCCGACGGCGCGCACGACGCCGGGGAAGTCGGCGCCGCTGACCACCAGCGGCGCGGCCTTGCCGTGCTCGACGAGCGGGAAGTGCCCGTGCCCGTCGCGGAGCGAGATGTAGGACGCCGGATCGGCGTGGCGGGGCTTTCCATGGCCCGCCGGCCCGGCCGCCGCCAGCGCGGCGGCGGGCACGGCGGTGAAGGCGACAACGGTAGGGACCAGGGTCAGGAGGACTTTCCACGTCCGCGGGGATCTGCCCATCGACGGTCTCCTCAGTGGGGGGAGCGGCCTCGAAACTTTTCGATAGCTTTTCGAGAGTAGACAGGAAAATAACCCCAAGCGCCCCTACCGTCAACTACTTGCATGGACTTTCAGTGGTCAGCCCGTCGTGGCACGATCCACCACCGTGATCGTTCCTTCGAAACCTTTCGAGCCGCCGCGCCGGCACGGCTGGCCGTCCCCCCGGCCGCTGTGGGCCATTTGCGCTGCGCGCCCCGGGACGCGGAATTACGATCATTCGATCGGCCGCGAATTCTTCGCGGTGGGGGTCGGTGCGCGCGCGGAAGAGAGGCCGAACTGGTGACGGGCGACGAAAAGGCGACCGACGGCCCGCGGGCGGACGCCGCGCACCCGGCCCGGATGTACGACTACTACCTGGGCGGCAGGGACAATTACCAGGCCGACCGGGTCGCCGCCGAGGCGGCGCTCGGTGCGGCGCCCGAACTGCGGGCCATCGCCCGGGAGAACCGCGCGTTCCTGCGCCGCGCCGTCCGCCACCTGGCGGACTCCGGCGTCCGGCAGTTCATCGACATCGGCGCCGGGCTGCCCACCCGGGAGAACGTCCACCAGGTCGCGCAGGAGATCGCGCCCGAATGCCGCGTCGTCTATGTGGACAACGACCCGACCGTCCTGGTGCACGCGCGGGCCCTGCTCAGCACCCACCCGCTCGGCCGGATGGCGGTGGTGCAGGCCGACGTCCGCGACCCCGAGCGCCTCCTCGCCGACGACCAGGTCCGGTCGCTGATCGACTTCGCGCGGCCGCTCGCGGTGCTGCTGGTGTCGGTGCTCCAGTTCGTCCCCGACCGGGAGCCGCAGGACGTCGTCGCCCCGCTGCGGGACGCCATGCCGCGCGGCGGGCACCTGGTCGTCTCCCATCCGACGCAGGACTTCCGCGCCGGGCAGGTCGGCCAGGTCGCCAGCACCTACCACCGCGCCAAGGCCCCCGCGGTGGCGCGCCGCAAGGCCGAGATCGAGCGCGCCTTCGCCGGCTTCGAGCTGCTGGAGCCCGGCATCGTGCAGACCCCGCTGTGGCGCCCGGACGGCCCGGTCACCCCCGACCTCCCACTGATCTGGATGTACGGCGCAGTCGGCCGCAAACTATGACCATCCACCCTTGGAGGGTCATATGGACGTCATTGCGGCCATGAGGACAACGGGTACGTGCCGCTACTTCCGCGACGACCCGGTGCCGGACGAGGTGCTCACCCGGGCGTTCGAGGCCGCCCGGTTCGCCCCGCAGGGCGGCAACCGGCAGCCCGTCCGCTGGGTCGTCGTCCGCGACGGCGACCGCAAGCGGCGGCTCGCCGAGTGGTACCTCGGGCCGTGGAAGGCGTACCTGGCCGGCATCGGGGCCGGCGAGATCGGCGTCGGTGCGCTACCGAAGGCCGTCACCGACGCCGACCATTTCGCCGAGCACCTGCACGAGGTGCCGGCCATCGCCGTCCTGTGCGCCGAGCTGGACGGCCTGCACCCCACCGACCTGGACCTCGGCCGCTTCAGCGTCGTCGGCGGCGGCTCCATCTACCCGACCGCGCAGAACTTCTGCCTCGCGCTGCGCGACCAGGGGGTCGCAACCGCGCTGACCACCCTGCTCGTCCACGCCGAACCGCAGGTCAAGGAGCTGCTCGGCATCCCGGACGGCGTCATCACCGCCGCCCACATCGCGGTCGGCTACCCCGCCCGCGGCTTCCCCGCCCGGCTGAACCGCCGCCCGATCGATGAGATCGTCTTCGCCGAGACGTACGGAAATCCTTTTTCCGGCGGCTGATCCGCAATAAAAGAATGCCCGGGTGGGCATCTACCGAGTAGGCAAGCGGAACATCTATCCGGGGGTCTTCTCGTTCCTCTGCCGAATAGCACCGCGCCTTCGGCGGCGGAAGGATAAGACCATGAACGCCTGCGCGGACCTCGTCCTGGAAGGCGGCGGAGTAAAGGGCATCGCGCTTGTCGGCGCGATCGCCGAAATGGAGGAGCGCGGATACCGATTCGGCGCTCCCGCGCGCATCGCGGGAACGTCCGCCGGCGCGATCGTCGGATCGATGCTGGCCGCCGGAATGCCCGTCCCGGACATGGTCCGCGTCATGCGCGAAGTCGATTACCGCTCGTTCCAGGACGGGTCCCGGTTCGCCGTCGTCCGCGGCATCTCCCTCCTCGCCACCCTCGGCATGCACAAGGGCGACACGCTGCACCGCTGGATCGCCGCGCGGCTCAAGGACTGCGGCGTCGAGACGTTCGGCCAGCTCAAGCTGCACGACCCCGGCTCCGCGCTGCCGCCCGAGCACGCCTACAAACTCGTGGTCGTCGTCTCGGACGTCAGCAGCGGGCGCATGGTGTGCCTGCCGTGGGAGTACGAGCGCTACGGCCTCGACGCCGACGAGCAGTCGGTCGCGGACGCCGTGCGCGCCTCCGCGTCCATTCCCGTGTTCTTCCGCCCGTGCCGCATCTGCCGCGACGACGGCCGCAAATGCGTGCAGGTGGACGGCGGAATGCTGTCCAACTACCCGATCACCATCTTCGACCGCGAAGACCGCGAGCCCCGCTGGCCGACGTTCGGCGTGAAACTGTCCGCGCGTCCCCAGCCCGGCCTTTTCCGCCAATGGCGCGGCGTCCGCGGCCCCATCGACTACGGGCGGGCGCTCGTCTCCACGATGGCGGAGGCGCACGACCGGGTGCAGATGGACGAGCCGTCCATCGTGGCCCGCACGATGTTCGCCCGCGCCGGCGGCGTCCTCGCGACCGACTTCGACCTGGACGCGCAGACCCGCGATCGCCTCTACACCGCCGGACGAGAGGCCGCCGCCCGCTTCCTCGACCACTGGGACTACGGCGACTACCTGGCGAAATACCGCCACGTCCCGGCAGCCCATTGACAGATTTGATCAAGCGTTCATTGTGAGGGCGTGATACGTCGCGCAATGACCGGCGCGGTGCTCGCGGCCTTCGGCATCGCCGTCCTGGCGACGGCCGGCCATGCCGATGCGCCGCGCGTGCCCGAAGTGAACCTTGCCCTTTCCGGAACGGCCACCGCCGACGGGCAAACTGCCCCGGCCGCCGTCGACGGGAACGCCTCCACGACCTGGTGCCCGGCGACTCCGTCGGGGACGCTCACCGTCGACCTCACACGTCCCCGCCGGCTGACCGGCTTCGGCGTCACCCTGCTCGGCGCCGTCTCGGCGAAGGTCGTGATCGCCACGGCGACCGCTCCCGGCCGTTTCCGGGTCGTGCGGCGGGCGGAGGTCGGGGCGGGAGCGACGTCCTGGCTGCCCGCGCGCACCCATGCCCGATGGGTGCGGCTCTCGGTGACCGGCGAGGACGGCGGCACGCCCTGCGTCGGCGAATTGCGCACCATGGGACATGGCCCGCGCATGATCATCGGCCATGACCTGTCGTTCGCCGTCCAGGAGAAGACGGCCGGTGCCCGTTACACCGACCACGGCCGGGCGGCGCCGCCGGAGCGGATCCTCGCGGCCCACGGCGCGAACTACGTGCGCCTCCGGCTCTGGGTGAACCCGCCCGCCGGGTACAGCGACCTGGAATCCGTCCTCACCATGGCGCGCCGCGCCAAGGCGGCCGGGATGAAACTGCTCCTCGACCCGCACTACAGCGACTTCTGGGCGGACCCGCAGAAGCAGCCCGTCCCCGAAGCGTGGGCCGACCAGGACCTTCCGACCCTCGCCAACACCGTCCGCACCTACACCCGCGACGTCCTGAACCGGCTGCGCGCCCAGGGGACGCCAGCGGACATGCTCCAACTCGGCAACGAGATCCGCAACGGAATGCTCTGGCCGACCGGGCAGATCGACTGGTCAGCGGGCACCGGCTGGGACGCCCTCGGCACCCTGTTGCGCGCGGCCGCCGCCGGAGCGCGCGACGCCGCAGGCCCGACCCCGCGGCTCGTCGTCCACTTCGACCAGGGCGGCGACAACGCCTGGAGCCGGACGTTCTACGACCACATCGTCGCCCAGCGCGTCCCGTTCGACGTCATCGGGCTCTCCTACTACCCGTTCTGGCACGGCACCCTGTCCGACCTGCGCGCCAACATGAACGACCTCGCGGCCCGCTACCGGCGGGACGTCGCGGTCGTCGAGACCCAGTACGGCTGGACGCTCGACAACGGCGACGATCTCGGCAACTTCCTGTGGCAGGAGTCGCAGCTCGTCCCCGGTTACCCCGCCGATCCGGACGGGCAGCGCGCCTTCCTCTCCGACCTGCTGTCCATCGTCGCCGCCGTCCCGGACGGGCGCGGTGCGGGCGTCTTCTACTGGCAGCCCGAGTGGATTCCCGGGGTCGGGTGGGCGCCTGGCGAGGGCACGCCCAACGACAACCTCACGCTCTTCGACTTCGCGGGGCGGGCCCTGCCGTCCCAGAACTTCACCGCTCCCACCAGCTGACTTGAAGGATTTACGTAATTACGTAGTATTGGAGTCGTGGCTGAGGAGAACCTGGCGGATCGCGTCGCGCGCCTGGAGGAGCGGCTGGACCGGCTCGAAGGGCCGCGACCCGTGGTCGCCGAGCCGGACGCGGACGACACCTTCTGGGCCCTGCACGGCCTGAAGGACCGCGCCGCCGACCCCGGCGCGGTGCTGTTCACCGGCTCGGTGACGCTGCCGGCCGGCGAGCACTACGAGTGGCAGCAGGGCCATCTGGTGGACGACCTGCTGGCGGACGACTGGTCGCAGGCCGCCGAGACGCTGAGCGCGCTCGCGCATCCCGTCCGGCTGCTGCTGCTCCGCGAGATCCTCCAGGGCGCCCGCACCACCGCCGAGCTGGCCGCACACGAGCGCCTCGGCACGACCGGCCAGCTCTACCACCACCTGCGCCAGCTGGTCGCGGCCGGCTGGTTGCGCACCACCGCGCGCGGGCAGTACAGCGTCCCGGGCGAACGGGTGGTGCCAGTACTCACCGTGCTCGCGGCGGCCCGCCGCTGACACACCGATCGGAGGGAACATGCTCAGGACGATCGCCCGCTTCAGGACGGTGCTCCTCCTGCTCGGGATACTGCTGTGCCTCACCGAACAACTGCACGGCGTCGGCGCGCTCTTCTGGGTGGGAGTCGTACTGATCGTCGGCGGGATCGTGCTGTTCTTCGTGTCCAGCGGCGGTGCGGACCGGCGGCCGGTCGTGGTGCGCAGCCCGGTCCGGGGACGCTGGGTGCCGGTCAACAGCCCTGCCGACAAGGTCCCCAGCCACGGGACGCACGAGCTGGGGCAGACGTATGCGATCGACCTCGTCCACGTTCCCGATGGGACGCCGGCGTGGAACCCGCTCCGCCGGTGGCCGCTCGCGGCACGTCCCGCGACGTTCCCTGCCTTCGGGCAGGACGTCCTGGCGCCCGCAGACGGCGTCGTCGTCCAGGCCAGCGGATGGCAGCGCGACCACTGGAGCCGCAACTCCTTGCCGGGCTTCCTCTACCTGCTGGTCGAGGGCATGGTCTTCCGGCAGTTCCTCTCGCTGCTGACCCTGTCGGGTGGACGGTTCGTCGTCGGCAACTCCGTCACCCTTGACCTGGGCGACGGCGTGTACGCGGTCTTCGCGCACCTGCGCCGCGGCTCCGTCCGCGTGGCGAAGGGCGACCGCGTCCGGGCGGGCGACGTGCTCGGCGAGGTCGGCAACTCCGGCAACACCTCCGAGCCGCACCTGCACTTCCACCTCATGGACCGGCCCCGCCCGCTGGCCGCCGCCGGCATCCCGTTCGCCTTCCGCTACGAGGCCGGCGGCCGCACCGAGACCGGCGTCCCCGGCGCCCGCACTCCGTTCACCAGCCCGAGCCCCGAGGCACCGGCGCCCGCTCACCCCCGAGTGGAGAGGCCACTCTGAAGAAATGCCAGAGTACCCGGGCCAGGCCGAGGAGTACCCGGCCGCGGTCATGCCTGCGACGAGGTGACCTGGGCATCTCCTGGCCGTGGAGGTGGCTGGAACAGCGCCGTCTGGACGAGTCTTCGTCCCACGCTCCGATGGACGAGCTGTCCACGGCCCCGTGGGAGCCGCCGCGGTTCGAGACCGAAAAGCCTTCCCTCCTCTTTCGGCCCGGACATGACCAGCGCGGGGGACGCCATCTCCTGGAGCCTCATGATCATGGGATCGAGGATCGCCCGCCCCGCTCCCGCCATCGAGCGGGCCAGGATCAGGTGAAAGCCGATGTCGCGGGCCTGTGGCAGCAGTTCGACGAGAGGTGCCAGCGCGTTCCCCGACGGTGTGGCGACGAGGTCGTAATCGTCCACGATGAGATAGAGGTCTGGACCTGACCACCACGACCGGTCGCGGAGCTGCTCCGGAGTCAGCTCGGGTGACGAGGGGAGGCGCTTCTCCATCGCCCCGTATATGTCCTTGATCAGCCCGGTCGCCGCCGCCGGGGAGGCCGCATAGCCGAGGATGTGCTCGGGATCGGCCGAGTCCAGCAGCGAGCGGCGGTAGTCCACGAGGATGATGCGGGCTTCCTGCGGCGTGTGCCGGGTCTTGATTCCATGAATCAGTACCTGCAGCAGGTTGGACTTTCCGCATTCGCTGTCGCCGAAGACCACGAAATGCGGATCTCCGGCGAAGTCCAGGACGACCGGCGAGAGTGCCTCCTCCTCTATACCGATGGGGATACCGCGTTCCGGCTCGGTGGGGAGGGTGTCGAACGGGAGTAGTTCGGGAAGCATCCGAACCGGCGGTGCGGGCGGTCCGTGCCACGCCTCCTTCACTGCTTGGACCATGGATCGGATGCCCTGTGCCAGATCGTCCGCAGAGGTGGTGCCGTCGATTCGGGGCAGTGCGGAGAGGAACTGCGATCCGTCGGGCGTGATTCCTCGTCCCGGACGTCCCTCCGGCACGAGCGCCGCCGCCTTGGGGTCGAGCTGGGATTCAGAAGCGTCCGGCAGCCGCAGTTCGAGGCGGTTCTGGAACAGTTCTCTGATCTCGGGCCGGATCTCCGACCAGGACCCGGCCGTGACGACCAGGTGAAGGTCGGCCATGAATCCGGCGCCTGCGAGATCGACGACCATGTCCTCCAGTCCCTCGTCGACGTCCCGGAGTGCCCCCCAGTGGTCGATCACGAGGAATACGTCGCCGTACGCGTCGGCGGCCAGATCATTCGTCCTGACATGCTCCATCCAGGACGCCGCAGTCGTGATTCCCTCGTCGGCGAATTTGCGGCGTCGCGACTCGATGAGCGCGACGAGTTCGGCGATCGTGCGGTGCACTCGTTCCGGTTGCAGCCGGGACGCGACGGACCCCACATGGGGCAGTTCGGCAAGAGCGCTGAGCGCGCTCCCGCCGAAGTCCAGGCAGTAGAATTGGGTCTCCGCAGGCGTATGCGCGAGCGCGATCGATCCGATGAGGCTTGCGGCCAGGGTCGACTTCCCGGAGCGCGGCCCGCCGACGATGGCCAGGTGCCCGGTGGTCGGGCTGAACGACAGTGCATCGAAGGCTTGCAATTTGGGCCGGTCAATGATCCCGACGATGGGGTGGAGACCGGCGTACCGGTGCCTTTTGGCTAGGTTGAGGCCCCGGTCGGGCGTCCGCTGGAGCGGAGGCAGCAGCTGACCCAGCGTGGACGGCTCGTTCAGCGGCGGAAGCCAGATTCGACGGGCGGGCGTCCCCTGCCCCTGGAGCCGGTCCAGGATGAGATCGAGCGGGGACTCGCCGCTGCCGGACGTGGACGAACCTGTCACGGACGCCGCCCTCCCGACACCTGCGCCGCCTGCAAACCGACCATCGTGTCGGTACCGAACTTCAAATAGCCACGCCCCGGCTGGTTCGGCAGGGTGTAGGCGTCCGGCACACCGAGCATCATCCGCGATTCTTCCGCTGAGAAGGTCCGCATGACGATGCGGTATGTCAAATAGATCCCCAGCCGGCGGGATGTCGCTTCGTCGAAACGCTGCGAGGCCAGCAGCAGATGGACGCCCAGTGACCGGCCCCTGCGACAGATGTCCTCCAAGCTGTCCGCGAGCACCGGCCGGGATGACAGCAACTCGGAGAACTCGTCGATCACGATGAGCAGCGCGGGCAGTGGTTCGAGTTCGGCGCCCTGTGCGCGGGCCTCTTCATAGGTCCACTGCGTGCCGTGCTCACGGGACTGCACCAGTTGCCGTCGGCGGGACAGTTCGGCTGACAGCACATCGCGCAGCCGGTCGATGAGCGGAAGTTCCTCCACCAGGCCGGTGATGACCGCCGACACATGCGGAAGACGCTCGAAGCCCCCGAACGTACTGGCGCCCTTCCCGTCGATGAGGAGGAAATTCAGCACGTCCGACGAATGGGTGACGGCGAGACCGAGAACGAGCGTGCGCAGCAGTTCGGACTTCCCCGACCCGGTGGCTCCGATGAGCAGCCCGTGGGGGCCGACACCGCCCTGCGCCGTCTCCTTGAGGTCCAGTTCGACCGGTCTGCCGAGAAGGTCCACGCCGATGGCGGTCCGCAGCAGTTGGCCGCGCGTGCGCTGCGACCAGGTACTGGGCGCATCGAACGTTGCCGGATCGTGAATGCCGATGAGGTCGAGCAGCCCCGGGGAGAGCATGGTGGGCCCGGCGTGGTCGTCCATCGCGGGGATCTCCGGCCCGTGCCACGCCGCCGCGATCTTGCCGACCAGCGCGTCGACCGCCGCCGAGTCGTCCTCGGATGTGCCGTGGCCCCCTTCGGACGTCGCCGGTACCGCGATGCGCACGTAGCGTCCGCCGCGCGACAGCCCGAAACCCGGGCCACTCGGCGGGAGCGCGCCCGCCAACTGCGCGTCGATACGCGACTCCTGCGGATCGGCGAGGGCCAGCTCGACCCAGTTGCTCAGATGGGGAAGCAGCTCTTCCGGGATGTCGCCCCAGCGGTCGGACGAGACGGCGAGGTGCATCCCGTAGTAGGCGCCCAGTTGTGCGATGCGCAGGCACAGCCGGGCGAACTCGGGATAGCGCCCCTCGAAGTCCGGCCACGAGTCGATGAGGAGGAAGACCTCCCCGACCTTGTCGCCCGGAATCTCGCCGCGCAGCCTTCTGGCGCGGAACTGCCGCGGAGAACGGATGCGCAGCATGCCGCACACCTGCTCCCGCCGGCTCAGCAGGGCCGCCGCGCCCTCGACGATCTCCCGGACGCCGTCCCGCTCCGAGTAGTCGGCGACCTTGCCGACGTGCGGCAGCCCGGCCAGCCGCGCCAGCCCGTCCGGCTCGCCGTGCAGCGCGTAGATCTGCGCCTCCACGGGGGAGTGGGTGAGCGCCAGCGAGCACGCGAGCGTGCGCAGCACCGAGGTCTTGCCGCTCCACATTCCGCCGACGATCCCGACATGCGCGGCACCGCCGGAAAGGTCGAGCGTGAGCGTTTCGCGGAGCCCGTGCTCGGGGTCGTACATGCGGCCGAGCGGGACGGCGAAGGTGCCGTTGCGCGGCCAGCCCGGGGCGCACAGGCCACGGTCGTCCGTCGGCACCAGCGCCGGCAGCAGCTCGCCGAGCGGCAGGCTCTCCTCCCCGAACGGGTCGGCCCGCACGTCGGCCGTCCGATGCCAGAGCGCCGCCCTGGCGATCGGGATGTTGCCCTGCACGCCGGAGGTGAACTCGGTGGGCGTCTGCGGGACGCCCGACTGCCGCACCTGGTCCTGGATGTGGACGAACAGCTCATGGGCGGTGATGACGCCGTCGTTGTCGGCGTCCGCACGTCCCGTGCCGAGCCCGTCGATGATCGCCTCGGTGAAGACCGAGCGGAACGGGCCCGACCGGTTCGTCATGGTCTCGCCCTCGTAGGCGAACTCCAGGACGTCCGAGGCCGCCATCACGTACGTGCCCTTGCCCGCCGCCTGCGCGCTGAGCTCCCCGTCGTCCGGCGCCGCGAACGGCTCCATGCCCTGCACGAACGCGCCGCCGTAGCAGCAGTCGAGCAGCAGGATCTTCCCGGCGGCGCGGCACCGGCTCATCTGCTCCTCGACGAACCGCGCCGACACCGACGTCGACTCCGGGAGGTCCCGCCGCGTCCGGACGGTGGTGAAGAACAGCCGCCCGTGCTTGTCGCGGATCCCGTGGCACGACATGTAGAGCATCACGGTGTCGGCCGGTTCGCGCCGGGCGAAGAGTTCCTCGATGTGCTCCTCGATCGCGGCCTTCGGCTCGTTGGCCAGGACGAGGACCTGGTCGAAGTAGCCGACCGAGTCGTCCTCCAGCAGCGCGGCCAGCCGCCGGGCGTCCTGGGCGGGCGAGCGCAGCAGCCGCAGGCCCGGGTCGACGTACTCGGTCGTCGCGACCAGCAGGGCGATCCTGCTCATGCCGGGCTTCGGGACCCGGTCCTCAACCGTCCCCCTCGCGGCGCCGCAACCACTGGTCGATCAGCTCGCGCTGCTCCTTGGCCGAAAGGCCCTCCACGGCCAGGGAATCGTCGCCCTCGACCAGTTCCACCTTCCGTGCCTCGGTCCGTTTGCGCCATTCCGCGACCAGATCGACCAGCGCGCGCAATGCCGTCCGGGAGAAGACGCCGCTGACGACGAGCGTCCCGATCGCCATCAGCGTGCCGCTTTTGGCGCCCTCCGGCGAATCCCCGGCCTCGGGACGCTCGACCGACGTCACGGAATCGAGCAGTTTGAGCTCCGCCTCCAGGCTGCGGGTCAGCTCATCGAGTTCCTGGAGATCCTCGCCCTCAATGATCATCGAGATATGCGTCGCCCGCACGATCCTCACCCCGTCCGCTCGCCGTCGGCCGCGCCTGCATCGGCAGGTTAACCGTCCCCTTGACGGGCCTGCCACCATTTCCGCCGGACGGGACGAGAGCCGCCCACGGGCCTGGGGCGGCTCTCGTCGTTCGTGGGGTCAGGGCGTCCAGGGGGAGGAGACGGCCCACGTCACGTCGGCCGCCCAGCTCGCGGACGCGTCGAAGTCGTGGGAGCCGCCGTTACTGGCGATGTAGACGTTGTTGTTGTAATGGCGGATGAAGCGGTCCGGGAAGTTGTAGGAGGCGAAGGATGTCCCGCTTCCGCTCTTGCCGGCCTGTGGGCAGAACGTGGCGTCGGCGCGGAAAAGAGCGCTGCCGTCCATCGGCTGCCGGTAAAGCTGGTAGTTGGAGTGCCGGAGGAAGTCACCGGGGTAGTTGCGGGACTCGAACGACACGCAGGAATTGTTCGCCAAGCCCCGGCGGACGATCCAGGTTCCGTCGTTCTTGTCCAGCGACGAACTGCCCGACGAGATCTCCGACGTGACCGCGTTGTCGTTCTGGTGGCGGATGTACCGCGTGGTGCAGCAGGCCGTCGTCGCGCGCAGCGAGATGGTCGAACCGGGGTTGAGCGTGCCCGCGCCGACCGGGCTCGGCGCGCCGTAGCCGACCGAGACGATGTTGGCCTGCACGGCGTTCTCCGCCGCGTCGCTGGGCACTCCCGAGGTCATCACGCCCTCGAAGAAGTTGCCGATCGCGCTGTTGCTGTTGTCGCCGCCGATGCCGAGGATGATCGCGCCCTCCTTGTGCATCGGTGAATAGCCCGAGCGGGAGGTTGGCAGCGGCCCCGAGTAGACGGTGGACAACCCGCCCGACTGGCCGTTGCCATCCTTGAGAGCGAAGTAGTTCGTGCCGTTGTTCTTGAGCATCGCGGTCACGAACGGGTTCCGGTTGCCGGTGTAGCCGGAGTTCTCGCTGCCGCCGCTGTCGGACTGGAACAGGCCGTTCTCCAGATCGGCCATCACCCACGGACCGGACCCGTGGCACGGCGAGAACCAGCACAGGGTGCCGAAGTAGATGGCGTCCATGTGGCCGTTGCCGTTGTCCAGATTGTTGGTCTCGGCGTTGCCGTAGTCGAAGCAGCAGCCGCTGTTGAAATGCGTCCCGGAGGTGATCATGTACATGCCCTCCGGCTGGCTGCCGGTCGCGATGCCCGACGTCGAGTTGTCGCGGTATCCCATGCGTCCTGAGAACGACGCGCCGTAGACGGTGTGGCCGCCGGCGGTGATGGGCAGCGCGTCCGCCGGCACCGGGTCGTCCTGGCCGCCGACGCCGCCCGGTGGTGCCGGGGTCAGGTCGTTGTGCCGGGACGTCTGGTCGTAGATGACCGTGATGACGCAGGTGGTGCCCGCGCAGAACGAGTCCTGCGCACCGGCGTCGGCGTACCCGCCGGCCCCGAGCACGCCGATGTCGCGCGTCCCGCCGTCCGACGCGCGCCGCACCTGGTACAGGCGCCCGCCGTACGAGCCGAACAGCGCCCGGGTCGTGCTGTGCGCCGCGACGCAGGGCGTGCCGGCGGAGCCGTAGATGTCGCACGGAAGCGTCCCGGCCGCGAGCGCCCCGCCCGGCGTCCCGACCAGGTTCACGAGGCCGAGCGCGGCGACCACCGCCGCGAACAGCGCCGTTCTTTTCCACTGCGCGATCCGTAACCGAATTGCCATGGGAGCCTTACCTTTCTTACTCCTGGTTCTCATCAGGGCGGGGGACGAGGCGGAGTCGCAAGTTAGCGCTCACACAGGTGGTGACAAAGGGTGTCCATGTGCCTCGCCACCTGCGAGTCCGCCTGGCCTTTGCTTATGTTATCGCTAACATTCTGCTATCGAAGCGGCCCTCCCTGATCGGGTCGTGGTATAGGGCGGTGCAGTGAGCACATACCATGCCGCGAGCCCTGTCAAGGCTCAATTGCAAACTTGCAGTTCGCGGACTCTGCGAATGGGGTCGCGGGGGTCAGTTCAGCTCGATGTAGTCCAGTTCGGCGTAGCCGGTGCCGCCCGGGAAGTACGGCGATCCCTTGGCCAGCCGGATCACGCTGTACCCGGCGGGCAGGTTCACCGTCGTGGACACGGTCGCCCCGAACCGGCCCCAGCCGTCGGTGGGCGGGTAGCTGATCGTCGACCACGCGCCGCCGTTGTAGGCGATGCCCTGCGTGGCCGTCGCGCCCGTGCCGTTGGCGTAGCCGATCGTCATCGTGTACGTCCGGGCGGACGGGACGTCCACGATGAAGTCGACGTAGCTGTCGCTGCGCGGGTCGCCCGAGTTGTCGATCCGGCCGACGTAGCCGCCGTTCGACGCGCTGCCCGAGGAGAGCCGTTCCGCGCGGTACACCGACGCGTTCTCGGCCTCGTATCGCTGCTGGTAGGCGGGCACGCCGCCGGTGGGCTCGATCACCAGGTGGTAGGCGGAGTTGGCGTCCATGCCGGTGACCGGCACGGAGATCTCGCCGTTGCGCACGGCGTACGTCCTGTCCCAGACGGCGGTCGGCGCCGCGACGGCCGTGTGCCGCCCGGAGGCCGGCGTCGACTCCAGCCGCACCCGGACCGACGTGCCGAGCCCGCTCAGCCCGGTGACGCGGACGGTGTTCGCCCCCGACTCATGCCCCACCACCACGTTCACGATCTTGCGGGTGCCGTCGTAGGACGCGAAGCCGTCCAGCCCGGCCTGTCCGGCGGGAGTCGTGGCGACCATGTTGCCCGCCATGTCGCCGTACCACTTGTAGAGCCAGTACGTGCCGGTCGGCCTGCCGTTCGTGACGAGCCCGTTGAGCGTCCCGTACTCGTACCAGAACGCGCGGTCGGCCGAGTCGACGCCGCCGCGCTCGAGCTTGGCGATGAAGCTCGCGGCCGTGCCGGGCTGGTCCACGGCGGCGGTGCCCGCGTACTCGTTCACGGCGATGCGGCGGGGACTGATCCCGAGCGACCGCTCCAGCTCCCGGTAGGCGGCGACGTCACCGGCGATCGCGGACGGGTCCTGGGCCAGCTCGTGCCAGCAGACGATGTCGGGCAGCACGCCGTTGTCGCGCGCGTAGGTCAGGAACGACCGCAGGTAGCCGGCGTTGTACCAGCTCAGGCTTGGGCCGATGATCGGCGTGACCGGGTCCTTGGCGCGGACGCGCCGGAACGTGCGGGCCCAGCCGGCGTTGAAGTCGCCCGCCGCCGCGGTGTCCCACGTCCAGTCCGGCTCGTTCCAGAGTTCGTAGCCCTCGATGTTGCTGACGGACGTCCTGGCGAGCCGCGCGTCCACCTGGGCGTCGACCTTGCCGAGCCAGTCGTCCCAGCTCACCCACCGGTAGGGGAAGTCGGGGTAGATGTCGGGCATCCGGATGCTGACGGCCGCGCCGACCTTCTCGGCCTGCGGCGCGACGAGCAGGGCGTCGCCGGCCGGGGGCTGGCCGTTCGGCTCCTGCCGCACGCCGGGCGCCGGCTGGGTGACGTTGCGCAGGCGCAGCGGGTAGAGCAGCGAGTTGGCGGGCCGTTCGCCCTCGATCAGCCCGTACAGGCCGCCGGCGGCCACGTGAGTGACGGGACGGAACGGCGCGGCGACGTTCACGACGAGCGTGGACGCGTCGGCGTGCGCGGGGGCGACGGCGGCCGTCTGGGCGGCCGTGATCGCGCTCAGCGCGAGTCCGGTGGCGAGGAGCGTGCGGCGTCTGGAACTCATGGTTCACCTCTGGGGACGGCCTGTCTCTCATACCCATCTGCCGCTGACGACGAAGAGGATAGTGCAGAACCCGGCGACCGCACGCTCATCCATAAATAACACCAACTACAAGCACAACCACATCCAACACCACGAACAATTCAACCGACAACCAACAACACCACACACA
>NZ_JABXFD010000465.1 GCF_013372625.1 Actinomadura sp. BRA 177 | reverse complement strand
GGGCGGATGGTGCGGTCGGGGTCGGGTTCCAGGTGGCGTTCGATCTGGGCGGAGGTCAGGCCGAGGCCGCCCAGGCGCAGGTCGTCCCAGCCCTGGAGGCGGTGGGTGGCGCGGCTGAAGTAGAGGACGGAGAGTTCGATCGGGGTCGGTTGTTCGTGTTCGAGGCCGCGGAGGCCGGCGCCGCCGGTGGAGCCCTGGACGAAGAGGCGGGTGCCGGTGGGGAGGAGTTTGGTGGAGCGGGTGTGGGTGTGGCCGGCGAGGATCAGGGGGGTGACGCCGGAGAACGCCTCGCCTTCGGTGGGGTCGTGGGTGACGACGATGTCGGGGGTCGTGCCGGAGGCGCGGAGTTTGGCGGCGTAGCGCTGGCCTTCGGCGCGGAGCTGGTCGGCGCCGACGAAGTCGTCACGGGTGCTCTTGTCGGGGGTGAAGCGGGGGTCGCCGACGCCGTAGATGCGCAGGCCCTCGACCTCGCGGGTCTCGTCGTCCAGGACGATGGCGTTCTTCTGCCGGTCGACGGCCTTCTGGGTCTCCATGGAGTCGTGGTTGCCGCGGACGTAGACGTAGGGGACCTTCAGGTCGGAGATGGAGTCGGCGAACTTGTCCTCGGCCTTGCTGCCGTGGTCCATGAGGTCGCCGCTGTCGATGATCAGGTCGGCCTTGAACTGGGTGGAGACGGACTTGATGACGTTCCAGGCGGCGGGGTTGAGGTGGATGTCGGAGACGTCCAGGACGCGGATGGTGGACGGGTCCGGCTCGTAGGTCGGGAGTGTCGAGGTGGTGGTGTAGAGCTCGGAGACGTTGCCGACGAGGCGGGCGAGCTGGGCGCGGTAGGCGGAGAAGCGTTCGACGATGCTCTGGGCGTTGCCGACGATCTGCGGGGCGTTGGCGAGGAGGCCGGTGTAGCGGGGTTCGGCGATGGACTGCGGGTTGAACGTCGTCCAGGAGAGGAGGGAGATGGCGACGAGGCCGACGGCGGCGGAGGTCATGCCGAGGAGGGCGCGGCGCCAGGAGCGGAAGAGGATGAGGGACGCGACGAAGCTCGCGGCGAGGGCGATCAGGGCGGCGCGGACGAACAGCTCGACGAGGCCGTGCCGGATCTGGCCGGCGATCCGGTCGGTGAGGCGGTCGATCTCGGTGTCGTCCTCGATCAGCTTCTTGGCCTGGTCGGGGCGCAGGTCGGTGAGGCGGGCCTCCAGGGAGACGGGGCCCTCGTGGGTGTCGAGGCGGAGGCTACCGAGGGGCGGCAGCTTGAGGGTCGTCCCGCCGTGCAGGGACGGGTGGAGGGTGAGCTGGACGTCGGTGGGGCCGACGGGGGTGACGTAGCGTCCGCCGCCGAGGAGGCCGAGGTAGCCGCCGGCGAGGCCGATGACGATGACGAGGCCGAGGCGCGTCCACCGGCTGGTGAGGAACGGGGAGACGCGGCGGGTCACCGGGCGGGCGCGGCCGGCGATGAGGGCGGCGTAGGCGCGGAGCGTCGCCGGGGCGGCGCGGAGTGTCGCGAGCGCCTTGGCCAGCGCGGCGCGGACCTTGGGCACGTGTTCTCCTTCTATCGAGCAGAATCGGTGGTGTGATGGAGTTGTCGCGCGATGAGTTCGAGGACCTCGTGGCCGAGGCCCTCGACACCATCCCACCCGAGCTGACCGCCCACATGCGCAACGTCGTGATCGTCGTGGAGGACGACGCGCCCGAGCGGGGGCTGCTCGGCCTGTACCAAGGGGTACCCCTGACCGAGCGGGGCGACTGGTACGGAGCCGTCCTGCCCGATCACATTTCGATCTACCGCAACGAGATCCTCCGGATTTGTGACACACGTGAGGACGTAGTGGAAGAAGTCCGGATCACGGTGGTGCACGAGATCGCGCACCACTTCGGGATCGATGACGGGAAGTTGCACGAACTCGGATACTGACGCAAAGAATTGCGCACTGTAGGTCACGCGACTGCCACGCAGCGTGAGTTAATGGGGAGGAGCGCCCGTACCGGGCGGGCTGAACTGGAGCGTGCGTGGCGGGAAGGCAGACCGGCCGGCATCGCCGTCCGCCGGAGGAGCAGGCGACCTACCGCGAGGTGTTCGCGGTCGGGGAGTTCCGTTCCCTCTGGCTGGCGCAGGTGCTGTCGTACATCGGGGACCAGCTGGCGCAGGTCGCGCTGGCCGTGCTCGTGTACGACCACACGCGGTCGACGCTGCTCACGGCGCTGGTCTACGCGCTGACCTACCTGCCGCCGATCGTGGGCGGGCCGGTGCTGTCCGGGCTGGCCGACCTGTTCCCGCGCCGCACGGTGATGATCGTCTGCGACGTGCTGCGGGCGGCCCTGGTGGCGGTCATGGCGCTGGTGGCGATGCCGGTCGGGGTGCTGTCGGCGCTGGTGTTCTGCGTCGTCCTGCTGGGCACGCCGTTCTCCGCCGCGCGCGCCGCCGTCATGCCGGACGTCCTGGAGGGCGACAGGTATGTGGCGGGTTCGGCGATCGCCAACATCACCCACCAGGTCACGCAGGTGCTCGGCTTCCTGGCGGGCGGCGCGATCGTCGCGGCCGTCGGGACGTACGAGGCCCTCGCCCTGGACGCGCTGACGTTCGGCGCGTCCGCGGTCATCCTGATCGGCGGGCTGCGGCGGCGGGCGGCGCCGCGGCGCCGGGAGCGCGAGTCGCTGGGCCTGCTGCGCGGGACGCGGGACGGCGCGCGGCTCGTGTTCGGCGATCCGGTGCTGCGGTCGCTGGTGCTGTTCGCGTGGCTGTGCGCGTTCTACGTGATCCCCGAGGGCCTGGCCGTCCCGTACGCGGCGACGTTCGGCGGCGGCGCGGTGACGGCCGGGATCCTGCTGGCGGCGATGCCCACCGGGATGGCGGTCGGTTCGGTGCTGTTCAGCCGGTTCGTCCGTCCCGCGAACCGGCTGCACGCGATGGGGTGGATGTCGATGCTCGCCTGCCTGCCGCTGGTCGGCGCGGGCGTCCACCCGCCGCTGTGGTGGGTGGTCGGGCTGTGGGCGCTGTCGGGCGTCGGCAGCGCCTATCAGCTGGTGGCGAACACCGCGTTCGTGGCGTCGGTGCCGGCGGCCGGGCGCGGGCAGGCGTTCGGGCTCGCCCAGTCCGGCATCCTCGCCGGGCAGGGCATCGGCATCCTGGTCGGCGGGGCCGCCGCGCAGGTGCTCGGGCCGGAGACGGTGGTGGCGCTCGCCGGCGTCCTCGGCCTGTCGTGCGCGGCGATGCTGACGCTCGGCTGGAACCAGGTCCGCGGCGGCGTCATCGCCGGGACGCGCCCCGGCCCCGTCGCCGTGACCCGGCCGTCCGGCACGGGCGGCGACGAGCTGTCCGGCGTCGGGCGGTCCGCGTCCTAGGCGCTGGTGCGGTTCTTGTTGACCGTGTCCTTCGTCTTCTGGACGGCGTCCTGGACGGTCGGGGAGTCGCTCGCCTTCTTGAACAGGTCCTCGGCGACCGACGTCGCCGCGCCCTCCTCGGGGATGAGCAGCCAGGCGAGGATGTAGATCGGGATCCCGGGGCCGAAGACCGCGAGGACGGCGAAGCCGAGCCGCACGAGGTTGACGTCGATGTCGAGGTAGCGCGCGGCGCCCGCGCTCACGCCGGAGATCATCCGGTTGTCGCGGGTGCGGCGGAGCTGCTTGGTCGTGTTCTTCTCCATGTCCATGCCTCGATCATGCCCAGTCGGGCGGAGTTCGGACATCGGGATTCGCCCTGATTCGCCCCTGAGCGCACCCCTGGCCGTCCCCGACGTACCCTCGTCTGCGGACGGCCCCGAGGAAGGAGACCCCGCATGGACGTGCTGCGCGTGGACGACCGGCTCACGGACGAGGAGCGGATGGTCCGCGACACCGTGCGCGCGTTCGTGGCGGAGAAGGTCGCGCCGCACCTGGCCGGCTGGTTCGAGGACGGGACGTTCCCCGCCCGCGAGCTGGCCCCCGAGCTGGGCAAACTCGGCCTTCTCGGCATGCATCTCCAGGGCTACGGCTGCGCCGGGACGAGCGCCGTCGCGTACGGGGTGGCGTGCCGGGAGCTGGAGGCGGCCGATTCGGGGCTGCGGAGCTTCGTCTCCGTCCAGGGTTCGCTGGCCATGGCGGCGATCTACAAGTACGGGTCGGAGGAGCAGAAGAACGAGTGGCTGCCGCGGATGGCGTCCGGGGAGGCGATCGGCTGCTTCGGCTTGACCGAACCGGACCGCGGCTCCGACCCCGGCGACATGCTGACCCGCGCCCGCCGCGACGGCACCGACTGGGTGCTGAACGGCACCAAGATGTGGATCACGAACGGGTCGATCGCCGACATCGCGGTCGTCTGGGCACAGACCGACGACGGGATTCGCGGGTTCCTCGTCCCCAAGGGCACGCCGGGGTTCACGGCGAGCGACATCCACCAGAAGCTGTCGCTGCGCGCGTCCGTCACCTCGGAGCTGGCCCTGGACGACGTGCGGCTCCCCGCCGACGCGATGCTCCCGAACGTGAAGGGCCTGAAGGGGCCGCTCGGCTGCCTGTCGGAGGCCCGCTACGGCATCCTGTGGGGCGCGATCGGCGCCGGACGCTCCTGCTACGAGGCGGCCGTCGACTACGCCAAGACCCGCGAGCAGTTCGGCAAGCCCATCGGGTCGTTCCAGCTCACGCAGGAGAAGCTCGCCTGGATGGAGGTCGCACTCGGCCAGGCCGGCCTCGTCGCCCTGCACGTCGGCCGCCTCAAGGACGAGGGCAAGGCGACGCCGCAGCAGGTGTCGTTCGGCAAGCTCGCGAACGTCCGCGCGGCGCTGGACGTCGCCCGGCAGGCCCGCACCGTCCTCGGCGCGAACGGGATCACGCTCGAATACCCGGTGATCAGGCACATGAACAACCTGGAGAGCGTCCTCACCTACGAGGGCACGCAGGAAGTGCATCTGCTCACACTCGGGAAGGCCGTCACCGGACTGGACGCGTTCCGTTAAGGAGGGCTTGAACCCTCCGCGTAGGGTTATTGACTGGACGTCCTGCAATGACCTGGGCAGACTCGCCCGGGTCAAGCGATCTACCAGAGGGAGCGGCATGAGAGTCGGCATCGTCGGGGCCACCGGACAGGTCGGGGCCAAGATGCTCGAAATCCTGGCCGAACGCGGATTCCCGGTCGACGAGCTGCGGCTGTTCGCCTCGGCGCGCTCCGCGGGGCGCAAGCTCCCGTGGGACGGCACCGAGATCACCGTCGAGGACGCGGAGACCGCCGACTACACCGGCCTCGACGTGGTGCTGTTCTCCGCGGGCAAGACCACGTCCAAGGCGCTGGCGCCGAAGGCCGCCGCCGCGGGCGCCGTCGTGATCGACAACTCCTCCGGCTGGCGGATGGACCCGGACGTCCCGCTCGTCGTCGCCGAGGTCAACCCGCGTGCCGCGCTGGACCGTCCCAAGGGCATCATCGCGAACCCGAACTGCACCACGATGGCCGCGATGCCGGTGCTGCGCCCGCTGCACGACGAGGCCGGGCTGGCCGCCCTCGTCGTCTCCACCTACCAGGCCGTGTCGGGCAGCGGCCTCGCGGGCGTCGCCGAGCTGCACGACCAGGCGACCAAGGTCGTCCAGAACGCCGACAAGCTGACGGGCTCCGGCTCCGCCGTGGACTTCCCGGAGCCGTCCGTCTACGTGCGCCCGATCGCGTTCAACGTCCTGCCGATGGCGGGCTCGATCGTGGACGACGGCCTCGCCGAGACCGACGAGGAGCAGAAGCTCCGCAACGAGAGCCGCAAGATCCTGGGGATCCCGGAGCTGAAGGTGTCGGGTACCTGCGTCCGCGTCCCGGTCTTCACCGGCCACTCGCTGCAGGTCAACGCCCGGTTCGAGCGCCCGATCAGCCCGGAGCGCGCGAGCGAGCTGCTCGCCGGCGCGCCCGGCGTCGTCCTCGCGGACGTGCCGACCCCGCTGCAGGCCGCCGGCCAGGACCCGACCTACGTGGGCCGCATCCGCCGCGACGAGACCGTGGACAACGGCCTCGCCCTCTTCTGCTCCGGCGACAACCTGCGCAAGGGCGCCGCCCTGAACACCGTCCAGATCGCCGAACTCATCGCCGCCGAGTAGCGGCTAGCGCGCTCGCCCTCCTCGGACCTCCAGGGTGTCGAGGAGGGCCGCCGTACTCTGCGCGATCTCCTCCACGGCCCGCTCGAACGCCTCCGCGTTGTGGGACGCGGGCGCGCGGAACCCGGAGATCTTCCGAACGTACTGAAGCGCCGCCGCCCGGACGTCCTCGTCGGTCACGTCCTCGGCGTACGGCGGGCGAAGTGTCTTGATGCTGCGGCACATGCTCCCAGTGTGCCTCCCGTCCCGGACACTAATGGGCCCCCGAGCGTTCCTGCCTGGGAACTCGTGGCAGGAACGCTCGGGGGTCCGGCGGGGGGCGGGGTCCCCGGTGGCGGTCGCACGGCTCGGGCCGAGATTCGCTCCGTGCGTCCGCCGGTGTTCAGCCCTGGGGGTGAGGGGCGGGCTGTTCAGCAGTGCATCGCGCGGGCCGGCCGGGTGTCAACGAATCCATCCGGCACTGGATTTTCAATCCTGTGAACGGGGTCGTGGGAAACACTGAAACCGGCCTTTGGCCTGCGGCTACTTGGTGATCTTGAGGTTGTCGAGACCCGCTTCGACCAGGCTGGCGGTGCCCGCGTCGGCGGCCTCCACCAGGACACGGACCGTCTGCCCGGCGTAGCCGGAGACGTCCGCGGTCTGCGTCTGCCACGCCCCGGAGCGGTTCGCCGCCGCGCCCGACTGGTCGAGGACGGTCGTGGACCCGTTCGGCCCCACGACCCGCACCCGGAGGTGGTCGTCGGACGAGCTGTTGTTCAGGTGGGCGAAGAACCAGGAGAACGACAGGGTCTTCGACCCGGCCGGGAGCGCGATCGCCGGCGACTGGACGCTGCTGGCGCCGCCGTCGAGGTCGTAGGATCCGGCGCCGGTTCCGGCCGCCGCGCCGGTCACCAGCGCGCCGCTGCCGCCGGCCGCGGCGAGCTGCAGGTTGGTGCCGGACCAGCTGGTCGGCTGCGGGGTGCCGCGCTCCCAGGCGCCCGCGGTGGCGGTGTCGGTGCCGTTCGGGTCCGCCGTCCAGCCGGTGCCGGACTCGAAGTCGTCGGAGTAGACGGTGTCGCCGGGCGGTTCCTGCGGCCCGCCGGAGCCGCCGAGCGTCCAGACGGCGTGCGCGATGGCGTCGGCGTTGCGGTCCAGCGCGGTGTCGTCGATGTTGGACGTGGTGTCGCAGGACGAGTGGTAGCAGCGGTCGAACGCGACGCCCGCCTGGCCGCCCCACAGCTGCGCCTGCTGGGACGTCTTGCGTCCCTCGGCGCCGGTGAACAGCCCGCCGGCGGGGATGCCGACGCGGATGAACGGGCCGTAGTCGGAGCGTCCGTCGAACGCCGTGTCCTGGACGGGCACGTTGATCGACGAGAAGTACGACCGGAGCACCCGCTCGATCTCGGCGGACCCGGCCGGGCCGCCGCTGCCGGACGAGCCGTCGCCGTCGTAGGCGAAGTAGCCCGGGTTGGGGGAGCCGACCATGTCGAAGTTCAGATAACCGGTGATCTTCGACCGTTCAGAGGACGGCAGGTTGTTGACGTAGTACGTCGACCCGACGAGGCCGAGCTCCTCGGCGCCCCACCAGGCGAACCGCAGGTGCCGGTTCGGCTGGTAGTTCTCGCGCGCGACGGCCAGCGCCGTCTCCAGGATCGCGGCGGTGCCGGAGCCGTTGTCGTTGATGCCGGGCCCGGCGGTGACGCTGTCGAGGTGCGCGCCGGTCATCAGCGTGTCGCCCGTGTCGCCGCCCGGCCAGTCGGCGATCAGGTTGTAGCCGGTCGCGCCGCTGCGCGAGAACGACTGGATGGCGGTCTGGTAGCCGGCCGCGTCCAGCTTGCCCTTCACATAGTCGAGCGAGGCGCGGAAGCCGGGACGGCCGTGGGCGCGGTTGCCGCCGTTGCCGTCGGCGATGCTCTGCAGCTGCGACAGGTGAGCCTTGACGTTGGTGAGGGAGATGTCGGGGGCGGTGGCCGCCGCGGAGGCGGGCAGGGGCAGGAGGGCGGACACGGTCAGGGCCGCCGCCCCGAGCACCGCCATGGTGCGCGATCTCATCGATCCTCCAGAGGGGGAAGGAACGGCCCGTGACGGGGGAGCGGGCCCCGTCACGGGCCGCGTGCGGGGGGCGGTCAGGACTGGGTGATCTTCACGTTGTCGAGCCCCGCCTCGACGAGGCTGGCGGAGCCCGCGTCGGCGGCCTCGACCACGATCCGGACGGACTGCCCGGCGTAGGCGGACAGGTCGTACGTCGCCGACTGCCACGTCCCGGCCTTGTTGGCCATGGCGCCGCTCTGGTTCAGCACGGTGCTCGAGCCGCTGGAGCCGACGACGCGGACGCGCAGGTAGTCCTCCGTCGAGCTGTTGTTGAGGTAGGCGAAGTACCAGTTGAAGCTCAGCGACAGGGTGCCGCCGGGCAGGCTGATCGCCGGGGACTGCACGGTGGTGGCGCCGCCGTCGAGGTCATAGCTGCCCGCGCCCGTCCCGGCGGCGGCACCGGTGACCAGGTCGGCGCTGCCGCCGGCCGCGGCCAGCTGCAGGTTGGTGCCGGACCAGCTCGTCGGCTGCGGGGTGCCGCGCTCCCAGGCGCCCGCGGTGGCGGAGTCAGAGCCGTTCGGGTCGGTCGTCCAGCCCTGGCTCGACTCGAAGTCGTCGGCGAAGACGGTCCCGCCGGGCGAGCCGTTGCCGACCGTGAGCGTGTAGGTGGCGGTGCGGTCGACGGACGCGCCGTCACCGAGGACCGTGATCCGGTACGTCCCGTCGGCGGTGCCCGCCGGGACGCGGACGGTCATCGTGGATGACTGGCCCGCGGTGACCGTGCTCGGCGAGAACGAGACGGTGGGGCCGGACGGGCTGCTCGTCCCCGACAGCGTCACCTGCTGGGCGCTGCCCCCGGTGACGGCCGTGTTCACGGTCGCGGTGGCGGTCCCGCCGGCCTGGGCGCTGCCCGAACCGGGGTTCAGCGACAGCGAGAAGTCGTTCTGCTGCGTGCCGCAGGACGCCTCACCGCTCTGGGCCGGGACGTTGATCGCGCTCCAGGCCGCCTTCACCGCGTTGCACTCGGTGGGCGAGCCGGGGAACAGCTCCAGCGCCGCGTTGACCGTCTCGACGCGGGCGCGGGCGTGGCTCCAGCTGGTGACCTTGCGGTTCAGCCCGCCCATGAAGATCTGGCCGGCCTTCTTGACGCCGATGCCGGTCACGGTCGAGCCGTCGCAGGTCGGGCTGCTCGGGTTGCCGTTGGACGGGTTCGAGCCCTCGGCCAGCAGGTAGAACCAGTGGTTCTGCGGGCCGGCCGCCGCGTGCACCTCGGTGCGCGGGATCGACGACGAGTAGCAGTTCGGGTCGCCCAGCGCCTGCGGGTTGTACATGTTGCGGATCGGGCCGGAGCCGACCAGGTCGACCTCCTCGCCGACCAGGTAGTCCGGCGGGTCGAGGTTGGCCGGCTCGTTCATGTAGTGCTCGGTCAGCGCGCCGAAGATGTCGCCGGCCGACTCGTTCATGCCGCCCTTCTCGTTGCCGTTGCCGCCGCTGTCGCCGCCCGGCGTGGTGGTGAAGATCGCGTGGCCGTTCTCGTGCCCGGCCACGTCCACCGAGGTGGCCTGCTTGGTGCCGGCCTGGTTGTGGCCGAAGTTGGTGTAGCTGCCGTTCCAGTACGCGTTGGCCTGGTTCAGGCCGACCCGGATCGGGAAGCCGCCGCCGCGGCCGTCGATGCCGCTGCGACCGAGCCAGTCGCCGAGCATGTCCCATTCCTTCTGGACGGCGTACATGGCGTCGACGCAGGCGGTCTCCAGGTCGGTGCCGCCGCCGTTGCCCCACGCGCTGTCGGAGCCGGTGTAGGTGGAGCCGCTCTGGCCGCCGCAGCGGAGGCCGGGGCGCTGCGGGTCCGTCATGGACGTCGCGGCGGTGCTGAGGTCGACGGTGCCGTGGTAGTAGCTGCGGTCGTCGGCCGCGTCCCGCACCTCGTCCCACGTCTTGACGACCTTGCCGGTCTTGGCGTCGACGAGGACGTGCAGCTTCGTCGGGGCGTTCTTCCGCGTGCCGGTGACGACCGTCTCGTAGACGAGCCGTCCCGTGCCTTCGGCCAGCACCATCAGGCGGGGCGTGGACGCGTTCTCGACCTTGGCCACCTTGGCGCGGGAGGTCTTCGCGGCCTTCGCCGCGCTGACGGTCGCCTTGGTCGACACGTCGAGTTTCTTCGTCTGGTCGACGGACGTGCTGAGGACGCCGCCGCTCGCGTTCGTGGTGACGACGAAGTCGCCGCCGAACACGGGCAGGCCGTCATAGGTGCGCTCGTACTGGACGTGCTGGAGGCCGCGCAGCCCGGAGGTGACGCCGCGCCGGACGATCCCGTCCTCGGCGGCGACCTTGAACTCGGCGGGCTTCGCCGCGACCAGGCGGTCGGCCGAGGCGGCGGCGACGGTGCGGGGGTCCGGCTTGGCCGGGGCCCGGCTCTTATACACATCTGACGCTGCCGACCAAGAGGATCGTGTAGGACTCGGTGGGCGGCGTTTCAATAACAAAAAAACACAAGAAAAATACAATACGGCTCTCAG
>NZ_JABXFD010000656.1 GCF_013372625.1 Actinomadura sp. BRA 177 | reverse complement strand
GGCCAGACCGGCTCGCCGACGATGCGCACCCGCCGGCCGCCGTGCCGGTCGGCGAAGTGGCGCAGGACGCCGGGGATGATGCGGCCGGGGTTGCGGCCCGCCTCGGCCATGTCGAGCCAGCTGACCTCGCGGGAGGCCGCGCCCAGCGCGTCGCGCAGCAGGTCCAGCCGGGGGCGGGGGACCGCCACCGCGACGGGTTCGCCCGCCGCGCGTCCCGCGCGGACGAACGGGACGGCGCCGGCGAGGTACTCCTCGTCGTCGCGGTAGAAGAGCGCGGAGTGGAGGAACGGGCCCGGTGCCGTCACGCCCGGGGCGCCGGGCCTGAGACTCATCGCGAGCGCGCTCCGTCCGAAATCGCCGTGGTCACCTGCATCGGGTCGAGGGTACGCGCCCGCGGGCGGCCGGGCGAGACGGACCCGGCCTTGCGTCCCCCGACGTCAGCGGTGACCGGTCCAGACCAGAGGTACCCCCGGCCGACCGGGGAAAACGGGCGAAATGTGCAAAGTTGTCTTTTCGGACCTCCGGGCGGCCCGGCGGCTCACCCGCCCGGCAGCAGCGCGGCGTCGACGACGTCGGCCAGCCGGCCGCGCCTGCGGTAGGCGGCGCGCTGCCGCTCGGCGCCCGTCCCGCCCGCGAGCAGCCGCCGGACGCCGCGGGTGACGAACGCGGCGTCCCCGGCGTCGCCGAGCGCGGGCAGCGCGTGCGCCAGCAGGTCGCCGGCCAGTTCCCGGAAGCCGGCCGGACGGCCCGTGCACACGTCCACGCCCCGGCCCCCGAGGCCGTCCCGCGCGGCCAGCCAGTACGCGGCGCGCAGCATCTCCTGCGGCGGGTCGGGCGCCGGCTCCCCGGCGTCCACCGCCCGGGACGACACCCCCACCCGCGCCCGGCCCAGCGCGGCGAGCCCGGCCG
>NZ_JABXFD010000230.1 GCF_013372625.1 Actinomadura sp. BRA 177 | reverse complement strand
CCTCTGGTTCAGGCGACGTGATTGTGGTGATCAACCCGTCTACCAGGGGTCTCTCTGCGTCAGGCCACCAACCGACGCATTGCGATCATGCTGTGACCAGTGGACTGCCGCCACAGGGATGAAATGGGTTCATTGAGGCTGCCTCTGACTCCAGGGAAATGTAGTCCAGCATCGCTGGGGAGATCTTGCCCTCATAGTGGAGCCACCAGCCCTTCTTCTTGGCATCTCGGGCAAGCTCATAGAGGGCCTTGCGCTGGTCGGGGTCGGTGAGTTGGTAACGGTCGAGCATGTGTTCCAGGGCGGGGCGGCGGATGCCGCGTTTGCCGGTCTCCAGCTTGCTCAGGGAGGACGGCGTGCGGTTCAGGAGGCGGGCCGCCTTCTGGAGGTTGAGGTCGCGGCTCTCCCGCAGCTCGCGCAGCATCGCGCCGAGCTTGCGGCTTCGCATGGTCGGGCGCTGCGGGTTGTCCATGACGTAATCATGATCTAACGATGCGTAATCATGGGACTCCACGCGCCAAGTCGGCCAAAGTGACTCAGTCAAAAGTGCCTGGGGACGGCTTGTCCGGGGACCTCGGGACGAGGCGGGCGAACGTATCGCTTGCCATAGCCCGTCCATCTCATTCTTTTCGGCGATGACGACCCGAGGGGAACGAGCGATGACGGTGCCGATGATGAGGTTCGATGCGCTTCTGCTGCCGGGGATGGACCGGGCGGCCGGCCACGCGCGGCGGTGGCTGCAGGACGTGCTGGGCGACCACCCCGCGCTGGACGACGCGTCGCTCTGCATGAGCGAGCTGGTCACGAACGCGGCGCGGTACACCGAGTCCGGGAAGGACGGGCAGATCCGCGTGGAGGTGAGTCACTCGGACGAACTCGTCCGCGTCGAGGTCATCGACGACGGAGGCTCGACGACCGTCCCGCACCTGGCCGAGACGGGCGAGATGGACATCTGCGGACGCGGCCTGCGCATCGTCGCCTTCCTGTCCGCCAGGTGGGGCGTCACCCGGCGGGCGGAAGGGCATGCGGTGTGGTTCGAGATGCGGCGCGGCTGACCGTCAGGGGTGGGCGGGTGCCATTTCCGCGAACATTCGCCGGAGCGGCGTCTCGTCGGGCCCGATGTGGAGACGGGCGTCCTGTGCGTTGGCGAGGGTGTCGAGCAAGGCTTCGGCCTTGTGGTGTGCCGGTGGCAGGTGTGAGCTCAGGACCACCGGCGGGTCGACGTCGCGCAACGGCAGCAGCGTGGAGAGGAAGACGTCCCTGTCCATGCCGGACGGCCACGGGCTGTCGACGGCGGCCCAGAGCCGCTGGCCCGCGATGAGGTCCGGCTCCGGGACCGCGCCGATGTCGTCGCTCTGGAGGAGATCAGCGGTGGTCACCGGCGCGCCGAAGCCGTCCGAGCTGAAGCAGCTTCCGGTCATGTCGTCGATGAGGCCCATCTTCGCCGGGCTGTCGGAGAAGGGCGGGCGGAACGCCAGCAGCCGCCGGTCGCCGACGTCCAGCGACTCGCCGGGATTGAGCGTGAGCACCCGGCCGGGCGGGATCCGGCGCTCGCGTGCCAGCAGGCCCATGCCGGGGGACGTGGTCACCAGGCGCGCGCCTGGAGCAGCATCGAGGATCTCGAAGACGCTGCCGGTGTGGTCGCCATCGGGATGGGTCAGGAAGACCCACCGCAGGTCGGCAGGCTCGATGAGCGACCAGAGTTCGTCCAGGAACTCCGGGCTCGACGCGCGGAGGCCCGTGTCGATGAGCACCGGTTCCCTCGCGTACAGGACGTAGGCGTTGACCGGCCGGAACCCTAGGCCGGGAAGCGGCACCGCGTCCGTCAGGGCGACGACGTCCGGGGCCGGACGTGAGATGAACATGATCCCCCCAATGTCGCGTTTAGGGTGATATGCCCCTATGGACGGCCGGACGCCCACAAGCGGGTTATCGGACCGCAAAGAATGCACCACCTTCCCTCCGGTACCCATCGGGCCGATTCGAGATCGCTGGGACGACGGCCGGGTTTATGCAAGTTCCAGTCGGTCTTTCGGATGCACCCGAAGACCGAGTCCGGCCATTGCGTGACCGTGTGGCAGCCCTTGTCGCCATAATGGCTTGCCCAGGTGAATTGGGGGTGCCGTGTCCGTCGAGGTTGCCGCGTTGCGGGTGGGCGGGTCGGTGGCGCAACTGGCGGTAGGCCGATGGCTCGCGGGACGCTCCAGCAGGGACGGAGCCGGCAAGGACCTCGTCGAACTGATCAAGACCGGCTTCCCGGACGAGATCAAGCGGCGGCGCGTCCAGCGGCAGGTCGAAGGGATCGCCCTTTCGGTCGCCGAACGGCTCCTGACCTTCGCCGGGCATGAGTTCGGCGGGCTCACCGACGGCGACCGTGTGGCGGCACTGGACGAGGTCGTCCGCACTCTTGACCGCGCCGACCTGTCGGACGACGCGCTCTTCGCCGCCGACGCCGACCCGGTCAAGCTGGCACGGGGGCTGCGGTCGCGGCTTCCGGCGAGGAAGGCCGAGTTCGAGCTAGGCGAGGCCGGGGCGCGGCTCTACGAGGTGGTACTGGACGAGTGCTGTGACTGCCTCGCCCGCATCATCGTCCACTTGCCGCAGTTCGGCCCGCGCGCGTCCGTCGAGACGTTGAGCCGGTTGAGCGGCCTGGCCGATCAGGTGGGCGCCGTCCTGGCCCGACTTCCCGCCCGGACCCTCGATGCGCCGGAAGGCACGTCCCAGGACGACGAGTTCACTCGTCGCTACCTGGCTTCCATCAGCGGATCCTTGGACACGCTGGAGCTGTTCGGCGTCCGGTTCGAGCGGTTCACCCGTCCGCAGACGACGTTGAGCGTCGCCTACATCAGCCTGAACGTGTCGGACGAGAGCAAACGCGGCCTCCGGCATCCCACGCCCCGTGCCGTGCCGATCAGTGATTGGCGAGACGAGGTCAGGACGGGATCCGTCCGGGTCGAGGCCGCTTTGGGCGAGCATCGGCTGATGCTGCTGCGCGGTGAGGCCGGCGGCGGCAAGAGCACGCTGCTTCGCTGGCTCGCGGTCACGGCCGCCCGGGGTTCGTTCAACGGCCCGTTGAGGGACTGGAACGGGTGCGTCCCGTTCGTCATCAAGCTGCGCAGCCATGCGGGCGGGTCGCTGCCCCGCCCCGAGGGGTTCATCGACGACGTCGCCGGCAATCTCGCCGGGATCATGCCGCGTGGGTGGGCGCACCGGCGGCTGCTGTCCGGCCGGGCACTGCTTCTAGTGGACGGCGTGGACGAGGTCACCGGCACGCAGCGGCAAGCGGTCCGGACGTGGCTCAAGGGAATCATCACCGAGTTCCGCGACATCCGGATCATCGTCACCTCTCGTCCGGCGGCGGCCAGCTCCGACTGGCTGCGGGCCGAAGGGTTCGCGACGGCCTTCCTCGAACAGCTGGCCCCGGCGGACGTCCGGACGCTCGTCCAGCACTGGCACAACGCCGTCCGCGACTGCCCCGACCTGCCCTGCGCCCCGCAGCGTCTTCCCTCGTACGAGGCGCGGCTGCTGGCCCGCCTGGAGTCGGCACCTCACCTGCGGACGCTCGCGTCCAGTCCCCTGCTCGCCGCCATGCTCTGTGCGCTCAACCTCGACCGCGAGGCGCTCCCCCGCAACCGCATGGGCCTCTACGGGGCCGCGCTGGACATGCTCCTGGAGACGCGGGACGCCAAACGCGGCATCCCCAGCGCCCTCGAACGCGACCAAAAGATCCGCATATTGCAGGACGTCGCCTGGCATCTCTCCACCAGTGCCCGCGTCGAGTTGCCGAAGGCCATGGTCGAGCGGCTCATCGCGGACCGGCTGGCGTCGATGCCGCAGGTCCGGGTCTCACCGGACGATGTTCTGGGCGAGTTGCTCCAGCGCAGCGGCGTCCTTCGCGAGCCGGTGCCGGGACGCATCGACTTCGTGCACCGGACCGTCCAGGAGTACCTCGCCGCCAAGCAGGCCGCCGACCTCGGCGACATGGACCTGCTCGTCAAATATGCGCACCGCGACACTTGGCGGGAGACCGTCATCATGGCGGCCGGCCACGCCAACGAACCACTGCGCCGCGAACTCCTCACCGGCATCCTGGCGCGCGCCCGCAGCGAAAAGCGGCGAGCCCGCGTCCTGAAACTGGTGGCGGTCGCCTGCCTGGAGACCCTCCCGTCCATACCGGACGACCTGCGCAACGACCTCGACGAGTGCTTGGACGACCTCATTCCGCCCCGCGACGAGGCCACCGCCCGCTCCCTCGCCACCGCCGGCGAACCCGTCCTCGCCCGGTTGCCCGAGAGCCTGGACAGGCTGTCTCCGGCTGCAGCCTCGGCAACGGTGCAGACGGCCTGGCTGATCAACGGGCCCGGCGCATTGAACGTACTGGCCCGCTATGCGCCCGACCCCCGTTTACCCGTGCGGAAGGAGGTGGCCAAGGCATGGGACTATTTTGATGCCGATGAGTTCGCCGAGCGCGTCCTTGCCAGATCCCCGGCGGGTGGTCACCTCACGCTGCGCTGGGCGCAGCATCAGGTGCGAGCCCTAGGCAAGGTGCCGCCTCTTACCGAACTGTTCGTCCATATGGACAATATCAATGATTTCAGCTTCCTCCAGCCTCACATGAAGACGCTGGTCCGTCTCGGGCTTCGTTCTAACAAGTCGATGGCCCCGGTGCCCCTACCTTTCCTCCCGGCACTTCAGGCCCTCACGTTCAGTTATCCCGGCATCACCGGCCTCGGCTTCTTGGATGACCTGCCCCGCCTCAACAAGTTGTGGCTGCCCGAGTGCGACATGGTTACGGACTACTCACCACTCCGACACCAGACTGCATTGACAATTCTATGGATGCTCGGCTGCTCGAATCTGACCAATTTTTCCATGCTTCCTCCACTTGGGAGACTTCGCACACTCGGGGTCAACGACTCGCAGCTCAATGATGGTCTAGAGAAGATCTGCCGGGCCGCTCCCGGCCTCACCGGTCTCATGGTGAATCGCTGCGACTGGGTTACGAAGCTTCACTCGCTCACTACGCTCCCGCTGCGGGAGCTCGGCCTCGACGGCTGCCCTAACGTGACCGACTTCGAACCGATCTCCTCCTTGGCTGAACTCCGCACGCTGAGCCTGGCCAATACCCGCATCGAGGACCTTCGTCCGCTGCGGAACCTTTCGAACCTACATAGGCTGTGGCTGACCAACTGCCATTACCTCACGGATCTCAGCCAACTTGCGTCCCTGCCGAGTCTTAAGGTGCTCGACCTGACAGGCGCTGCTCCCGGGCTCGACCTGTCGCCGCTGGTCGCCAACCGCAAACTCACCGTCATGATCAAGGCAGGCCAGCACGTCAAAGGAGCTATGGCGCTTGGGCGGCGCCTGAAAATCGCTGCTTAGCGTTGAGCCCTCCCCTGGAGTGGCGCGGGCTGTCAGGTGGGGTGGGCTTCTAGGACGGTGAAGGTTGGGCTTTGGGCTGGGATGCCTGTTGGGCGTAGGCCGGCTTGGTGGAAGAGGGTTTCGTACTGGGCCTTCGTGCGTTGTAGGCCGCCGCAGGTCATGGTGAGCATTTCTAGGTCCAGCCACTTCATGCGGGACGGGGACGGGCCGTCGTTGAGGAGGCCCTCGCAGAGGAGGAGGCGGCTGTCCGGGGTCATGGCCTCGCGGCAGTTGGTGAGGATCTGGACGGCTCGGTCGTCGTCCCAGTCGTGGATGATGTGGCACAGAAGGTAGGTGTCGCAGCCGGACGGGACGGACTCGAAGAAGTCGCCGCCGATCGTTCGGCAGCGGCCTGCCGTGATCGCCGTGTTCAGTGGGCCTGTTCCGGCATCCGCCACCACCTCTGGCAGGTCGTACAGGACGCCCTCGGTGCCAGGATGCGCGGCAAGCACTTCGGCTAGGACCACGCCGTGGCCGCCGCCTACGTCCACGATTGAGCGGCCCGGGTCGCAGGCGGCCACCACGGGCGCGATGAAGCGGCCCGAGAGGGCGATCATCGCCTCGTTCAATACTTCGCCGTCGGCCGGGTGGTCGCGTACGTAGTCGAAGAGTTCCTCGCCGTGGACGTGCGCGAAGGCCGGTTCGCCGGTGCGGACGCTGTGCTCCAGGCCCGTCCAGGCGTCTCGGTGGAAGGCCGAGCCCATCATCACGGCGTAGCCGCGCAGGGAGGGGACGTCGCTGCGGAGGAGGTCGCCGAGCGGAGTGGCGGCGAATAGCCCGTCGGCACGTTCCTGGACGATGCTCACATCGGAGAGCGCGCGGAGCAGGCGGTGCAGGGTGGGCGCGTGGGCGCCGACGGCGGCGGCCAGGTCGTCAGCGGAGCGCGGTCCGTACGCCAGATGGTCGGCGATCTTCAGGTGGGCCGCGACGCTGACCGCCTGGGCGACCCAGCTGCCGGTGACCAGCCCCATCAGCGACACCGCCAGCGGATCCTCCGCTATTTCGGATGTCATTTCCCGCCCCCCACCTGCAATCACTACTCACAGTATTCACCAGCTCGCTTAACGACGCCACCGGCGGTGAGGGTTTCCTCACCGCAGCGATGAGTTCGGGGTGGCGCGGGAGTCTGCCCCCATGACTCGCGAAGGGAGGAGTGCGGTGTCGGATGCGTCACATCTCGTTGACCTCGACTGTGGTCGAGGTCGCAGGGTGAAGCCTGGGGAGCTGGGGGGATCTGTCGGACGGCGCTGGAATACTCCCGGAGCGCGCGAAGTTTAACGGTTCGCGAAAGTGTCAGTCGCTGCAGTATTTTTGCGGCTTACCCCCTGAAAACGTGCCCACGGTCCTGCGTGCCCTCGTTCGGGCCCTGACGATTGGAAGAGAGTTGACCGCTCCCGCGTCTCAAACGACGGCGGATGGCCCACTGAAGGAGGCCGACGCCGGCGGCGGGCTGGACCGCGGCGTGCTGGCCGTGGCCGGGGTCGTCGTGCTCGGCGCGATCATGTCCATCCTGGACGTGACCGTCGTCAACGTGGCCATCAACGACCTGGCCAAGGAGTTCAGCACCTCGCTGGCGACGATCCAGTGGGTGGCGACCGGCTACACGCTGGCGCTGGCCACCGTGATCCCGGTCACCGGATGGGCCTGTGCGCGGTTCGGGACCAAGCGCCTGTACATGATCTCGATCGGGCTGTTCGTGCTCGGCTCGACGCTCGCCGGGCTGGCGTGGTCGGCCGAGTCGCTGATCCTCTTCCGGGTGCTGCAGGGCCTCGGCGGCGGCATGATCATGCCGGCCGGTATGACGATCATGACGCAGGCGGCCGGGCCGCAGCGGGTCGGCCAGGTGATGAGCATCGTCGGCGTGCCGATGCTGCTCGGCCCCATCCTCGGCCCGATCATCGGCGGCTGGCTCGTCGACGACGTGTCGTGGCGCTGGATCTTCTTCATCAACCTGCCGATCGGCGTGATCTCGCTGGTCCTGGCGGCGAAGATCCTGAAGAAGGACGAGCCGAAGCCGGCCGAGCGGCTCGACCTGCTCGGGCTGATCCTGCTGTCCCCGGGCCTCGCGTCGCTGATCTACGGCGTGGCGAGGGGCGCGGAGGCGCGCGACTTCATGAAGACCGAGCCGCTGGTGTTCACGGTCGTCGGCGCGGTGCTGATGGTCGCGTTCGTGTTCCGCGCGCTGTCGGCGCACAGCCCGCTGATCGACCTGCGGCTGCTGAAGCGCCGGTCGGTGGCGGCGGCGTCCGGCACGATGGTGCTGTTCATGGTCGCGTTCATGGGCGCGATGCTGCTGCTGCCGCTGTACTACCAGGTGGTGCGCGGTGAGGGCGCCCTGGCGTCGGGCCTGCTGCTGGCTCCGCAGGGCCTCGGCGCGATGATCACGATGCCGATCGGCGGCAAGCTCACCGACCGGATCGGGCCCGGACGGGTCGTGCTCGGCGGCATGGTCCTCGTGGTGCTGTCGGTGGCCGGCTTCGCGGCGGTGCTGCAGGCCGACACGTCCTACTGGGTGCTCGGCGCGGTGCTGTTCGCGATGGGCCTCGGCATGGGCCTGACGATGATGCCGACGATGGCCGCGGCCATCCAGACCCTCGCGCACGACGAGGTGCCGCGCGCCAGCACGATGCTGAACATCATCCAGCAGGTGTCGGCGTCCATCGGCACCGCGATGATGTCGGTGCTGCTGGCCAACCAGCTCACCAGCAAGCTCGGCGGCGGGGCCGGCGGCGAGATCGGCAGCACCGAGAAGGTGCCGCCGGCGATCATGGAGAAGATCGCCGGGCCGATGGCGGACGCGTTCCAGCACACCTACTGGTACGCGGTCGGCCTGATCGCCCTGGCGTTCCTCCCGGCGCTGCTCCTCCCGCGCAAGCGGCCGGAGACGGCGGCGGTCGACGCGCCGATGCCGATGCACTAGAGCGCCCCTGGCGCGTTCCAAGCCCCGGCCGGTCCCCGCATGGGACCCGGCCGGGGCTTGGCCGTTCACGGGGATCTCAGGCCGTCGCGGAGGGTTTCGCCACCCAGTACTCGTCCTTCAGCAGCCGCTTGTAGAGCTTCCCGGTCGGGTGCCGGGGCAGCTCGGGACGGAAATCGACCGATCTGGGGCACTTGTAGTGCGCGAGATGGTCGCGGCAGTACGCGATCAGCTCGGCCGCCAGCTCCGGGCCCGCCTCGTCCATGGACAGCGGCTGGACGACGGCCTTCACCGCCTCGCCCATCTCCGCGTCCGGGACGCCGAAGACCGCGACGTCGGCGACCTTGGCGTGCACCGCGAGGACGTTCTCGGCCTCCTGCGGGTAGATGTTCACCCCGCCGCTGATGATCATGTAGGCGCGGCGGTCGGTGAGGTAGATGAAGCCGTCCGCGTCCACGTAGCCGACGTCGCCGAGCGTCGACCAGCCGCGGCCCTTCGGGTCGCGGGACGCGGCCGTCTTCTCGTCGTCCGCGTGGTACTCGAACGTGGGGCCGTTGCCGAAGTAGAGGGCCCCGGGCTCCCCGGCCGGGACCTCGTTGCCCTCCTCGTCGCACACGTGGACCTCGCCCAGGATGGGACGTCCGACGGTGCCCTTGTGGGCGAGCCAGTCCTCCGAGTTGGTGTAGACGAAGCAGTTGCCCTCGGTGCCGGCGTAGTACTCGTGCAGGATCGGCCCCCACCAGTCGATCATCCGCTCCTTGACGGGGACGGGGCAGGGCGCGGCGGCGTGCACGGCGCAGGCCAGCGACGACACGTCGTAGCGGGCGCGGGTCTCGTCCGGGAGCTTCAGCATCCGGATGAACATGGTCGGCACCCACTGGCTGTGCGTGACGCGGTACTTCTCGATGGTCGCGAGGGCCTGCTCGGGGTCGAACTTCTCCATCACCACGACCGTCGCGCCGAGCCGGTGGAAGATGAGCGAGTAGCGCAGCGGCGCGGCGTGGTAGAGCGGCGCCGGGGACAGGTAGACCGAGTCGGCGGTGGCCGCGAACAGGGTCGAGATGAGCATGTAGAGCGGCCCGGCCTCGCCCATGGGCGCCTTGGAGAGGAGCGGCTTCACCCCCTTGGGGCGGCCCGTCGTCCCGGACGAGTAGAGCATGTCCATGCCCTCGCACTCGTCCTCGATCGGGGTGGACGGGTACCGGGCGACGCGTTCCTCGTAGGACTCGTAACCGGGGGCCGTGCCGCCGAGCATGAGGCGCAGCGGCACGTCCGGCGGGTTCTGCGCGGCGGCGTCCATCGACGTGCTGGTGATGAAGACCTTGGCCTCGCAGTTGCCCACGATGTAGGCGAGCTCCTCGTGCTGGAGCCGCGTGCTGATGGCGGTGTAGTAGAGCCCGGACCGCTGGGCGGCCCAGGCGATGGCCAGGTAGAGCGGATGGTTCTCCAGCATGAACGCGATGTGGTCCCCCGGGCGCAGCCCCTCCGCGCGGAGCAGCTGCGCGAGCCGGTTGGACTCCTCGTTCAGTTCCCGGAAAGTGACGACCCGCCCGGAGCCCGCCATGATCACGGCGGGCTTGTCGGGCGTCTGAGCTGCGATCTGCCCCAGGTGCATGGCCGCAACCTACCGGGCCGGACCGCCGAATGGAATGCCATTCGGTTTGGGTCGCCGGACAGACCGCCGGACCGGTCGTCAGACGAGCATGTGGTCGAAGTCGCCGTCCTTGGCTCCGCCCACGAACGCCTCCACCTCCTCGCGCGTGTAGACGAGGATCGCTCCTCCGGGGTCCCGGGAGTTGCGCACGGCGATCTCCCCGCTGGGGAGTTCGGCCATCTCGACGCAGTTCCCGGACGGGTTGCTCCGCCGGCTCTTCTGCCAGACGAGCCCGCTGCGCCGGACGTCCGACATGTGGTGGCCGTCCATGTCTGCCCCCTCTAGGCCTCTTGGTCTCCCCCGTGGGGAGACCGCGATCTCGCCCCACCCCACACGATGGTACGAGATGCACGTGCATTCGTTCTTGCATTCGTTCATGCAGACGGTCTTGCATCTGCACGACTTGGGGAGCAAGATAGCGAACGCTCACCGGTGACCACTCCGCACGCCTCTGAGGTTTGACCATGACCGTTGACCAGGCAGACGAAGTCGCGGCCCCCAGCGCCATGGGGGGCGGCCGGCCACGGCACGCCGCCGCCGCGGTGCACGCGCCCTGGCCGGACGCCCCCCATGG
>NZ_JABXFD010000492.1 GCF_013372625.1 Actinomadura sp. BRA 177 | reverse complement strand
GGGTGGGAGGAGCGGGCGCGGTTCGAGGCGGAGATGGCGGACGCGGCGGGGGAGATCGCGCCGGGGGAGGCGCTGCCGGCGGTGCTGGCGGCGCTGGACGCCGATCCGCGGTACCGGATCGCGGGTGCGGAGGCGTTCCGGGGGTGGATCCAGGAGCTGGCGGATCGGGCGATCGCGGATCTGGACGGGGCGCATTTCGACATTCCGGAGCCGTTGCGGCGGATCGAGTGCCGGATTCCGCCGGTGGAGTCGGGGATCTACTATCTGGCGCCGGCGGAGGACCTGTCGCGTCCGGGGACGGTGTGGTGGACGGTGGAGGACCCGTCGGCGGAGATCGTGACGTGGACGGTGCCGACGACGATGTTCCACGAGGGGGTGCCGGGTCATCATCTGCAGCTGGGGGTGACGACGCTGAACCCGCGGCTGAACCGGTTCCAGCGGGTGGCGGGGGAGCTGCATCCGGGGCACTGCGAGGGGTGGGGCCTGTACGCGGAGCGGTTGATGGACGAGCTGGGCCACTACGCCGATCCGGCGCACCGGCTGGGGATGCTGGCGGGCGGGCAGCGGTTCCGGGCGGCGCGGGTGGTCCTGGACATCGGGCTGCATCTGGAGCTGCCGATTCCGGCGGGTGCGGGTTTTCACGAGGGGGAGCGGTGGACGCCGGAGCTGGGTCTGGAGTTCCTGCGGTCGCGTAAGGGCCCGGATCCGGATTCGGTGGTGGCGTTCGAGATCGACCGGTATCTGGGGCGGTATCTTATACACATCTGACGCTGCCGACGGAGGGGGTAGTGTAGGCATCGGGGGGGTGCACATCGTTCAGAAACAAACAGATGACGAGAGAAGCGACCGCAGGACTGCCTCCGACATACAAGATCGCTACAGAATGTGGGATAGATCACGAGGTGAAGCAGCG
>NZ_JABXFD010000233.1 GCF_013372625.1 Actinomadura sp. BRA 177 | reverse complement strand
GCGAACCCCTGCGGAAAACCACACCCCCGCCCCGAAAACCCTCCCTCGCAAGGGATCGCGGCTTATGCTCGGGGGTCAGTGATCGCTCGGCGCGGGTTGCGCGGGCGCAGTAGTGAAGGAGCCGCACGTCGTGGCCGATGATTCCCCCGAGAGCGCGCCCCCCGGCATCGACCCGTCCACGCCGACGTTCGCGCGGGTGTACGACTACTTCCTCGGCGGCAAGGACAACTTCGCCGCCGACCGCGAGGTGGCCGACATGGTGATGCAGCTCGTGCCGGAGGCGCCCGTGGTGGCGCAGGGCAACCGGGTCGCCATCGGGCGCGCGGTGACCTACATGGCGCGGGACCTCGGCATCGACCAGTTCCTCGACATCGGGTCCGGGCTGCCGACCTCGTCCAACGTGCACCAGTTCGCGCGGGAGGGGAACCCGGCGGCGAAGGTCGTGTACGTCGACAACGACCCGATCGTGCTGGTGCACGGGCGGGCGCTGCTCACCGAGGACGGCGTCGCGACGTTCATCCAGGGCGACCTGTACGAGCCGGCGAAGATCTTCTCCGACCCGGCGCTGACCGGGATGCTGGACCTGTCCCGGCCGGTCGGGGTCGTGCTGG
Source organism: Actinomadura sp. BRA 177 (assembly GCF_013372625.1). Lineage (GTDB taxonomy): Bacteria > Actinomycetota > Actinomycetes > Streptosporangiales > Streptosporangiaceae > Spirillospora. Next base: position 10,055 of record NZ_JABXFD010000233.1, on the reverse strand, counting down.
CCGCGATCATCCACCACGTGCCGGACGAGCGGGACCCGGCGGGGGTCGTCCGGGGCCTGCTGGAGTTCCTGCCGGCGGGCAGCCACGTGATCCTCACGCACCTGCACGACGCGGGGAACGACCCGCGCGTCGAGGAGGCCAAGCGCATCCTGCAGTCGGGCCTGGGCGGCTCCTACTTCCGGCACTCGGCGGAGATCGAGCGGTTCATGGACGGGCTCACGATCCTGGAGCCGGGGGTCGCGAACGTCACCGAGTGGCGCCCGGACGGGCCGGCCGGGCCGCTGGAGCACCCGCTGCACACCCAGATGGTGGCCGTCTTCGGCCGCAAGGACTGACTCCGGGAAAACCCGGATTCAGCGGAGAGTGAAACCGCGCCCGCCGGGTGCGGTCCCTCCGGGATGCTCAAGGCCCCGGTTCCCGCAGGCCGCGCGGTTGCGGACGAGGCCGCCGCCCGGTTCCGGACACCGGGTCCGGTCATGGATCAGTAAAGGATCTTTCTGATCGACTTTTCCGTTGTCAACCCTTTCTTGTAGCGTTCGCAGCGTTTTGTGAAGTGCATTCATGATCGGACCTTCCCGCCACAAGATCATGTGAGGACGCCGCGATGCTCCTGGCGACAGGCCTGGCCGCGGCCGCGCTCCTGGGCCTGCTGACGCTCCTGGCCACCGCGCGGCACGGCAGGCGCCGACCGCGCCCGGACCGGCACGGCTCGGACGACGAGCACCCCGAGTCGCTGACGACCGTCCTCGGCCCGGGGGACGAGGAGTACCTCGCATGGCTCGCCGACCACCACTGGCCGGGCGACGAGTACCTCGACCTGGAGCACGACTGGCTGGACGAGATGGCCTTCGGCGAGCCGGCGGGGCACTACGAGGCGCCGCTGTGCCCGCGCTGCGACCTGCGCCGCGAGGACGTGTGGCCGTGCCCGGCCTGCGGCCGGCTGCTGCACTCCTCGTGCGGGCACGGGATGCGCCGCCGGGCCGTCGACCGCCCGTACCGGACGCACGCCACCAACTCCGAGGCCGTCATCGCCGAGTGGATCTGCACGGGCTGCACGTCCGTCGTCGGGCTGGACGTGGACCACGGCGGCGAACCCGACGAGGGTCTCTTGCGGTGAAAGATCCCAAATGCCCGATCTATCCGCCGTTCACACGTGCTGAACGGTAAAGAATCCGCCATCCACTTGCATATTTCGGACGCACGGCGGCAGGCTGCACTATGTCCTTAATCACAGGGCACCGTGGAGGAACCCCGTGAACGCTCAGCACGACATCAGCTGCACGCACGAGCCGGAGTGTCCGGCGCCGGACGACCTCGACCGCGAGGCCGCCCGGATCGTCGCGAACCACCCCGAGCAGGGGTGGAGCCTGCTCTGCAACGGCATCGTCATCTTCGAGGACACCGGGGAGCTGCTGCCCGACGGCCGGGTGATCGCTCCGCACCGTCCCATCACGACCGCGTAGCGGCCGGGGGGGGCACGTCATCTGATCACGTGCCTGTCATATCCGAGCCGGGCGAGCTCCTCGTAGGCCGCCCACACGACCGCGGGAACGGGCATCGGCACCTGGAACCCCCGTTCCGCGTACACGACCATCCGCTGCAGGTCGCCCACCATCAGCTCGATGAACTGGCGCTCGTCGGCGTCGAAGGCGTCGAACCCCAGTTCCGGCGAGGCGGCGGACCACGCCACCCCCGGCCACTGGCGCCGCGCCGTCGCGACCGCCCGCCGCGTCATGTAGGGCTTGGCGACCAGGATCCCGCTCCGCACCGCGATCCCCCGCTCGTCCAGCAGCCGCCGGGACGCGGTGATGTTCTCCCCCGTGTTGGTCGCCGTCTCCTCCAGCAGCAGGGCGTCCGCAGGGACACCGTGCTCGCGGGCGACCCGTCCGAACACCCGGGCCTCGGTCTCCGCCCAGGCCGTGGTGATCTTCCCGCGCCCGCCCGAGACGATCACCAGCGGCGCCCATCCGGCATGCCAAAGGCTCGCCGCGTGCGCCGCGACCCGCGTGTCGTGGCACCCCAGCGCGAGGATCACGTCAGCCTGGGAGAGGGGGCCGGACAGGACGAGGTGGTCCCAGATGATCCTCGCCAGCCCGCGCGCACGCGCGTCCACAGCAGACTCCACCGGGTCATTGTCCCCGGCGCCCCGCATGTCGGGCTCCCATCCGGCCGACCGTCCCGATAACGTTCAACTGTTTTGTTACTTACGCAAGAATCATGTGGAACTCGACCGCGAAAGGGCGGTGTGGTGTGATCGCAGTCCTGGTCCTCGTGTCCCTGCTCGCCCTGTTCGGCCTCTGCCTGCCCCGCCTGCTCCGCCCCATGCCCGCACGGGCCGCGCCCGGCCCGCCGCCCGACGGGGCCGCGCACCCGGAGTCCATGGTGGCCGAGCTCGACCCCGGCGACGAGGAGTACCTCGCCGGCCTCGCCGACGAGCTGTGGCCCGACGACGAGTACCTGGAGCTGGAGCGCACCTCCGACGGCGAGGAGGAGTCCGGCGGCAGCGGCATGCGCCTGTGACCGCCGTCCGGGTCCCGGCCCGTGGTAGGCACACCCGTGGTAGGTACACCCGTGTTAGGTACAGGGGATGAGCACCGAACCGCCGCTGCTGCTCGCCCTGGACCTGACCGGCACCTTCGCCTTCGGGCTGAACGGGGCGCTGACGGCGGTGCGCGCGGCACGGCTGGACGTGGTCGGCGTCGTGTCGCTCGGCATGATCACGGCGCTGGGCGGCGGCGTCATCCGGGACGTCCTGATCGGCGCGGTCCCGCCCGCCACGTTCGTGGACTGGCGCTACTTCGCCCTCGCCGCGGGCGGCGCGCTGCTCGCGTACGCGTTCAGCAGGCTGCTGGACCGCCTGGACATGCCGATCACGGTGCTGGACGCGGTCGGGCTGAGCACGTTCGCGGTCATCGGCGCGAGCAAGGCGCTGGACCACGGGCTGGGAGTCGGGCCCGCGCTGCTGCTGGGGGTGGTCACCGGGGTGGGCGGCGGCACGATGCGCGACACCCTCATCCTGCGGATCCCGTCGGTGCTGCGCAGCGAACTGTACGCGATCCCCGCCCTGGTCGCGGCCGGGATCACCGTCGCGGCCGTCAAGGCCGGCCTCTACGCGCTGCCCTCCGTGCTTGTCGCCGTGGCGGCCTGCTTCGTCATCCGGATGCTCGGCGTCCGGTACCGGCTCAACGCCCCCGGTCCGCTGGGGAGGCGTCCCGGCGACGGGTCTTCCGGATCGGATCCCGGCGACCAGCGGTGAGTCAGGAGGCCAGCCAGGCCAGCGCGGCGACCACCAGCGCCCCCGTCCCGGTGTCGAGCGTCGGCTGGATGATCGGGGCGAACGACGGCGAATGGTTCACCGGGACGTCCTGGGCGACGCGCCCGGCGGCCTCGGCCTTGTGGTACGTCTCCGCGTCGATGCCGCCGAGCCCCCAGTAGGTGTAGGGGACGTCCAGCGCGGCGGGGATGTCGCTGAAGTCCTCGCTGGCGGTCTGCTGGTCCATCGTCCGCGCCTGATCGCCGAAGACGTCGGCGAAGGCCCGCGCGACCCGGTCGGTCGCCTCGGGGTCGTTGCTGGTCAGCGGGTAGCTGTCGAACATCTCGAACTCCGGCTCCCGGGGGCAGCGCGACGCCTGGCATTCGGCGGTGACGATGCGGCGTATCGCGTCCAGGATGTCGTGCCTGGTCTGCTCGCTGTAGCAGCGCACGTTGAGCTGCAGCACGGCCGTGTCGGGGATGATGTTGCTCTTCGTGCCCGCCTGGATGCTGCCGACCGTCAGCACCGCGGTCTCCCCCGGCGGCGTCTCGCGGGAGACGACGGTCTGCAGCCGGACGGTGATCATCGCCGCGAGCACCACGGGGTCCACCGTCGCCTGCGGCAGCGAGCCGTGCCCGCCGCGTCCGTGCGGGTGATCCGCATGCTGTCGGCGGTCGTGAAGGCGGGCCCGGAGCGGGTGCCGAGGACCCCCGCCGGTGCGGAGAGGACGTGCTGGGCCAGCGCCACGTCCGGCTTCGGGATCAGGTCCGCGAGACCGTGGTCGACCATGCCCTGGGCGCCGTCGGAGGCCTCCTCGGCGGGCTGGAACAGCGCGACCACGGTCCCGTTCCGCTGGTCGGTGGAATCGGCCAGCAGTGTCACGGGCGCCGTCCGTGTGTCGAACCCGTGTGTTGTTGCCGAACCCGCTCCTCACTTGGCCTCTTCCCTGCCGAAAGGCGGGGAATCCGAGCGGTTACCCGCTGGGGTTCCTGCTTCCTCGCCGGCTGCCCGCCGGGCTTGCGCCGTTTGGGTCTTACATCAGCTCCACAGGCCGACACCGCCAGCCCGGCGGCCAGAACATTCCTCGCGGCGTTGACATCCCGGTCATGCTGGGCGCCGCATCCATCACAATTCCACTCCCGTACGCCGAGAGGCAATTTCGCGGTGATAGTCCCGCACTGCGAACACGTCCTGGAGGAGGGGAACCACCGGTCGATCACCACGAGTTCACGGCCGTACCAGTCGGCCTTGTACTCCAGCATCGTCCGCAGGTCCCGCCACGCCGCATCCGAGATGGCGCGGGCCAGCGAGTGGTTGGCGACCAGGTTGCGAACGCTCAGGTCCTCGATCACGACCGTTTGGTTCTCACGGACGAGCCGAGTCGACAACTTGTGCAGAAAGTCCCGGCGCCGGTCGGCGATCCGGGCGTGGATGCGGGCAACCTTTCGGCGTGCCTTGTCCCGGTTCTTGGAGCCTTCGGCCTTGTCTGCCAGGTTCCGCTGCGCTTTGGCGAGCCGTTCGCGGTCCCGGCGCTCGTGCCGGGGGTTGGTGACCTTCTCCCCGGTCGACAGCGTCACCAGAGATGTGATTCCGGCGTCCACGCCCACCGCGCCGTCGACCGGGTCCAGCCGAGCGATGGTGTCGGCGCACAGGATCGAGCAGAACCAGCGGCCGGCGCGATCTCGCGACACCGTCACCGTGGACGGCACCGCGCCCTCCGGCAGGGGCCGCGACCACACGATGTTCCGCTGTAGCGGGACACTGGACACCTCGCCCAGGAACGCCAACTCCGGGGTCTTCTTCCACTCCGTCAGCGCGGCCGAGGACTGCACGTACGAAACACGGCGCTGCTCGGTGTACCAGGCGCGGGTGCGTTCTTCCAACGCCTTGTTGTACACCAGGCGCACACAGCCGAACGTGCGAGCAAGTTCTGCCGCCTGCTCGTCCGTGGGATAGAAGCGGTACTTGAAGGCCCGCTTCACCTGCCGCGCCATACCTCACACTCTAGCGGGTTCACTGTGGGCACATGCCAAATCGGTGATGGCCGCGCACCTGTGAGCCACCAGGCTCATGCCGGTGGCCTCCCGGCAGCTCACATCACATGGTGGGGAGGGGTTCGCCGGTCTCCAGCAGCGTCTTCAGCCCGGACAGGACGTGCGGCCAGCCGTGCCGCGACATGCCGAGCAGCACCTCGCCCGCCTGCTGGACGACGGTCAGCCGGACCGTCTCGCCGACGGTCTCGATGTCGAAGGCCACCGTGGAGCGCGGCTCGGCCATGAGCCGCAGGCGCGTCTCCTCGTCCACGCCGACGCTCTTCGCCCACTCGGGGGTGAAGGTGTGCCAGGTGTAGGCGAGGCGGCGGCCCGGCTCGGCCTCCAGGACGACCTGCTCCGGGTCGGCCGTCGTCGCGCCCTCCTCCTGCCAGGTGACCGTGGAACCCGGCTTCCAGTCCGTCTCGAAGGAGACGCCCCAGTAGCGGAGGGTGAAGGCCGGGTCGGTGAGGGCCTCCCAGAGGCGGTCCGGTGTGGTGTTGATGTAGAGGGTGTAGGCGAACTCGCCTTCCATGCCACCGTCCCAGGGGTTCTAGGGTTTGCGGCCGACACCGCCGTACGCGTCGACCGCCTCGGGTTCGCCGGGCGTTTCCGGGCGCCAGTGCGTCACCGGGACGATCCCCGGCTCCAGCACCTCCAGGCCCTCGAAGAAGCCCGCGATCTGCTCGGGCGTCCGCAGCGCGAGCTGCGCGTTGCCGGCGGAGTTCCACACGTCCACGATCCGGTCGGACGCCTCGCCGTGGATGACGTTCGTCCCGTCGTACATGGAGAAGTAGCTGCCGGAGGGCACCGCGCCCATCAGCCGCCGCACGATCCCGTACGCCTGCTCGTCGTCGGGGACGAACTCCAGGATGCCCATCAGCGTGAACGCCACCGGCTGGCTGAAGTCCAGCGTGTCGGCGGCGCCCTCCAGGATGCCCTCCGGCTCCCGGAGGTCGGCGTGGATGTAGGCCGTGTGGCCCTCCGGCGTGCTGGTGAGCAGCGACTTCGCGTGCTCCAGTATCAGCGGGTCGTTGTCGACGTAGACGATCCGCGACTCGGGCGCGGCCCGCTGGGCGACCTCGTGGGTGTTGTCGACCGTGGGCAGGCCGGTCCCGATGTCGATGAACTGGCGGATGCCCGCCTCGGCGGCCAGATGCCACACGACCCGGTTCAGGAACAGCCGGGACGCGCGCGCCAGCCGCGCCACGTCCGGCAGCATCCCCAGGATCTGGTCGCCGACCTCGCGGTCGACCGGATAGTTGTCCTTGCCTCCCAGCCAGTAGTTCCAGATGCGCGCCACGTGCGAGACGCTCGTGTCGATGTCGGGGCCGGGTCTCTGTTCGCTCATGCGCACCTCCTTGGATGTCCCTTCCCCGGCCCCATCCACGTCAGTCCTCATCCACCTCCTGATTGAGGACCTTGCCGGTCGCGGCATCGACGGTCACCTCGTGCTCGACGCCGTCCTTGCCGGTCACGTCGACCTCCCAGACGGCCTTGCCGTGCTCGGTCTCGAAGTCGGCGGACGTCACGCGGCCGGAGACGGCCTTCAGCGCCGCGTCCGCGGCGGCCGGCGCGGTCACCTTCGCCTTGCGCAGCGCGGCGGGGTCGTCGTCGCGGTCATCGTCGTCGCGGTCGTCGGCGCGGTTCGTGAGGACCTTGCCGGTGCCGGAGTCGACGGCCACGTCCCGCCGGTCGCCGTTCTCGGCGACGACGTCGACCTCCCAGGCCGTCCTGCCGTGCTCATCGTCGAGTTCGATCTCCGCGACCTTGCCGGGCACCGCCTTGAGCGCGGCGTCCACCGCCTGCTTGATCGACACGGAGGTCTGCGGAGCGCTCTCCGTAGGCCGGTCGCCGGCGGTCGGGGTGGCGCTCGCGGCCGGCTCGTCGTCGTGTCCGGCGGCGACCGCGGCCGTCGCTCCCCCGCCGGCCAGGACCCCGGCGGCCACCACCGTCACCAGCAGCCCGCGTCCCGTGAGCATGCGCCGTGCGTCGAACTTCATCGTGCTCCCGCCCTTCGTACGGTTCTCAGGTTCGCTGCCGACGATGCCGGGGGTTCCTGTAGCCCTCCTGAAGCAACCTGAAGCCGTCTTCAGGTGCGGTTTGGCAGGCTGAGGGCATGCGCCTGCTCATCGTGGAGGACGAGAAGCGCCTGGCCACGTCGCTGGCGCGGGGGCTGACGGCCGAGGGTTTCGTGGTGGAGGCCGTCCACGACGGCGCGGAGGGCCTGCACCGGGCGCTCGGCGGCGGCTACGACCTCATCATCCTCGACATCATGCTGCCCGGGATGAACGGCTACCGGGTGTGCGGGGCGCTGCGGGCGGCGGGCGACGAGACGGCGATCCTGATGCTGACCGCCAAGGACGGCGAGTACGACGAGGCCGAGGGCCTGGACACGGGCGCCGACGACTACCTGACGAAGCCGTTCTCGTACGTGGTGCTGGTGGCGCGGGTCCGGGCGCTGCTGCGCCGCCGGACGCGGGGCGCGGCGCCCGCCATCGTGCTCGGCGACCTCACCGTGGACCCGGCGGCGCGGCGGGTGTTCCGGGGCGACGCGGAGGTGGAGCTGACCGCCAAGGAGTTCGCCGTGCTGGAGCACCTGGCGGCGAACGCGGGCCGGGTCGTGTCGAAGGCGCAGATCATGGAGGCGGTCTGGGACTTCGCCTACGACGGCGACCCGAACATCGTCGAGGTGTACGTGAGCGCGCTGCGCCGCAAGCTGGACGTCCCGTTCGGGCGCCGGTCGATCACGACGGTGCGCGGGGCCGGGTACCGGCTGGCCAGGGACGGGGGCGCCTGACGTGGCGCGCCGCCTGGGGTCCGTGCGGGCCCGGACGACGGTGGGCGCGACGGCCGTGGTGGCGGGCGCGCTGATCGCCGCCGGGCTCGCGGTGGTGCTGCTGCTGCGCGCGAACCTCGGCGGGCAGGCCGACCTGCGGGCTGAGGTGGCGGCGCGGGAGGTCGCGTCCCAGCTCGCGACCGGCGTCTCGTACGGGAGCCTCGACCTGCCGGACGCCGAGGACCATCCGGTGCAGGTCGTCGGCGAGGACGGCCGCGTCCGGGCGGTGAGCGACGACCTGGAGGCCGTCCAGGGCACCGGCTCCCCCGAGGTGCGGCCGGGCGGGTCCGGGGGCGGGCACGACGACGATGACGACCGCGACGACGATCCCGGACGCGGCGAGGTGTCCGACGACGACCCGAAGCTCACCACGGGCAGCGCGACCGTGGACGGCCGGACCGCCGGCTACCGGTTCGCGGCGGTCGAGGTGACGACGCCGCGGGACGAGACGGTCACCGTGTACGCGGGCGCCGACCTGGCCGCCGCGCGGGACGCGGTCGGCACCGTCACCCGCGCGATGCTCGCCGGGCTGCCGCTGCTGCTCGCGGTGGTGGCGGGCGTGACGTGGCTGGTCACGCGGCGGGCGCTGCGCCCGGTGGAGGCCGTCCGGGCGGAGCTGGCGGAGATCACCGCGTCCGGCGACCTGGCCCGGCGGGTGCCGGTGCCGGACGCGCGGGACGAGATCGCCGGCCTCGCCGCGACGACGAACGAGACGCTCGCGGCATTGGAGGAGTCGGTGGCGCGGCAGCGCGGGTTCGTCGCGGACGCCTCGCACGAGCTGCGCAGCCCGATCGCGTCGCTGCGCACGCAGCTGGAGGTGGCGGCCGCGCATCCGGAGCTGCTGGACGTGGACGGTCTCGTCGAGGACGTCGTGCGGCTCCAGCATCTCGCCGCCGACCTGCTGCTCCTCGCCCGCATCGACGCCGGGGACCGTCCGCCGGCCCGTCCCGTGGCGTTCGGGCGGCTCGTCCGGGACGAACTGGAGCGCCGCGCGCCGTCCGACCGGATCGCGGTGCGGGCGTCGATCGAAGCCGACCCGCAGGTCATGGGGGCGCCGGCGCGGCTGGCTCGGGTGGCCGGCAACCTGCTCGACAACGCCGAGCGGCACGCGGACCGGGCCGTCCGGCTGTCGCTGCGCGAGGAGGCGGGCATGGCGGTGCTGCGGGTCGCCGACGACGGGCCGGGCGTGCCGGCCGCCGACCGCGAGCGGATCTTCGAGCGGTTCGTGCGGCTGGACGACGCGCGCAGCCGGGAAGAGGGAGGCGCCGGGCTCGGCCTCGCCATCGCCCGGGACCTGGTGCTGGCGCACGGCGGGAGCCTCGCGGTCGGCGAGGCCCCCGGCGGCGGCGCGCTCTTCGAGGTGCGGCTCCCGGCTACTTGAGGAGCTGGCGGGCCATGACCATGCGCTGGATCTGGTTGGTGCCCTCGTAGATCTGGGTGATCTTGGCGTCGCGCATCATCCGCTCGACCGGGAACTCCCGCGTGTACCCGTAACCACCGAGGAGCTGGACGGCGTCGGTGGTGACGTCCATCGCCACGTCCGAGGCCAGCGTCTTGCACGCCGACGACACGAACGTCAGGTCGGCGACCTTCTCGCCCTGCATCGCCCGTTCGGACTTGATCGCCGCGTGGTAGGTCAGCTGCCGGGCACCCTCCAGCCGCATCGCCATGTCGGCCAGCATGAACTGCACACCCTGGAAATCAGCGATCGGCTTACCGAACTGGCGGCGCTCCTTGACATAACCGAGAGCGAAATCCAGCGCGCCCTGCGCGATGCCCAGGGCCTGGGCGGCGATGGTGATGCGGGTGTGGTCCAGCGTGGCCAGCGCCGTCTTGAACCCGGTGCCCTCGGCGCCGATGATCCGGTCGGCCGGGATGCGGGTGTCCTCGAAGATGACCTGCCGGGTCGGGGAGCCCTTGATGCCCAGCTTGC
>NZ_JABXFD010000121.1 GCF_013372625.1 Actinomadura sp. BRA 177 | reverse complement strand
CCATTTCATCCCTGTGGCGGCAGTCCACTGGTCACAGCATGATCGCAATGCGTCGGTTGGTGGCCTGACGCAGAGAGACCCCTGGTAGACGGGTTGATCACCACAATCACGTCGCCTGAACCAGAGGTCTCTACGTGCTTTTCTACCGTGCCGGGCTGGATCTGTCGCGTTCAACGCTGAACTACGTCGCCGGGCTGATCCGCCGGCGACGCAAGGCGATCGGGTCGACCTGGAGGCTGCTCAACCCCGGTCAGCAGGCGCTTCTCGTCCTGGCCTACCTGCGCAAGGACGAGACGTTCACCGAGATCAGCACAGGGTTCGGGGTGTCGCCCACCACCGCCTGGAGGTACGTGGAGGAGACCGTCATGCTGCTGTCGGCCCGCTCACCCAAACTCGCGAAGGCGCTGCGGAAGGCGAGCAGGGACGGACTGACCCATCTGGTGCTGGACGGGACGCTCATCCACACCGACCGGGTCCGGGCCGACCGCCCCTACTACTCCGGAAAACACCGAGTACACGGAATGAACGTGCAGGTCATCGCCGGGCCAGACGGCACGATCCTGTGGACCTCGGGGGCGCTGCCCGGCAAGGTCCACGACCTGACCGCCGCCCGCATATGGGGCATCCTGCGCGAACTGGAGAGGACGGGGATCCTTACCTTGGCCGACAAGGCCTACCAAGGGGCCGAGGCGTCGGTGGTCATCACGCCCTACAAGGGCAGGAACAAGCCCGAGTCACAGAAGCAGGCCAACCGGTCGCACGCCAAGCTCCGCGGACCAGGCGAACGAGCGAACGCACAACTCAAGTCATGGCGGATCCTACGGAAGCTGCGCTGCAGCCCGAGCAAGGCCGGCCACATCGTCAAGGCCATCGCCGTCCTGCAAAACCACCGCGTCGCACAGACCGCCCGAGGATGA
>NZ_JABXFD010000375.1 GCF_013372625.1 Actinomadura sp. BRA 177 | reverse complement strand
GGGGGTGTCGGGGTCTCGCTGGGTGTTAGCTTAGCCTCTTCGTCGGCAGCGTCGGTTGTGTATAGGAGACAGGTGGTCTCCGCCTCGGGGGAGGTCTCGGCGCCGGTCATCGGGACGGGCTCGGACGTCTCGGCGGCCGCCTTCGCGCTCCTGCTGCGGGTGCGGGTCCGCTTCGGCGGCTCGGGGGCCTCCTCGGCGACGGGCTCCTCAGCCACCGGCTCTTCGGCGGCCGGCTCCTCGGGGGCCTCTTCGGGCTCCTCCGCGACCGGCTCCTCGGCCGGGGCCTCCTCGGCCGCGGGCTGCTCCGCGGCCGGCTCCCCGGCGGCCACTTCTTCGGCGACGGGCTCCTCGGCGGTCGGCTCGGGCGGCGGGCCCGCCGGGCGGCTCGCCCGGCGGGGGCGCGTGGTCACCCCGTTGGCCGGGGTCTCCGCGGTATCGGTCGGTTCGTTGTCAGTGCCTTCGGCCGTGGCCGAATCGGCTTCGTTCTCAAGCATCCGGGCAATCTCCCGTCAGGCTCCCGGGCGCGTCCGCTCGCTCCGCCAGGGGGCGGACCGGTGCGGTGCGCCGCACGAGAGCACCTCGTCAGTCATCGGCGTCGCCATCGCCGGACGGTGGTCCGGCGGTGACGACGAAGTCGTCGGGGGTGCGCCAGCCGTACCCTGCGGAACCGGTTCCGTGCTCCCACGGCTTCGGTTCCCCGGTCAGGCGCTGACGGCATCCGCGCTCGCGGCGTCCCCGGGGTGCGGCCGCGCAGGGCCGCCGGCCGCCGCGGCGTCGTCGCCGGAGGGCAGGCCGGTCTCCCGGTCGGGATCCAGGGGATCCGCGAGGCCACCGGTGTCCGCGTCGAGGGGCCCCTGCGCCAGCCTGGTCACCAGTGGCGGTGACGGCGGCGCGAGGTCGGCGACCTGGCGCAGTCCGGTGAGGATGTCGTCGGGTCGTACGGCCGGTGTGGAATGCCGAACAACCATTCGAAGTATGGCACAAGGGGCATCCGCCGCCTCCGCGGCGCGCCGGTCCAGCTCACACGCGGACACGGCGGCGCGCACGTCGAAACGGCGCCGTCCCTTCTTGGTGAGACGTTCCACCTCGATGTTCTCGGCGGCCATGAAGGCGGCCACGGCCGCGGCGGCGTCGTCGTCCGACACGCCGTCCAGCCTGATCCGCCATTCGGACGCCTGGAGCCGATCCGCGAACGCGCTCGGCTTCGCCGGCGCTTCGCCGCGTCCAGCCCGGACGGGTACGACATCGACGATGTCGAGCCCGGGGGGCAGGGCCGCGTCCAGATCGGCCCGCACCCGCGCAGGGTCGCGCGGCGCGGTGAGCCCGATTTCGAGGTATTCGGCCTCACTGGCCACCCCTGTCGCCGCCGCACCCGCATACGAGATCTTCGGGTGGGGGGTGAATCCGGCGCTGAACGCGACAGGGATCCCGGCGCGCCTGACGGCGCGTTCCACGGCCCGGGAAATGTCGCGGTGGCTCGTGAACCGCAGCCTGCCCCGCTTGGCGTAGCGGACGCGCAGTCGCTGGGTCACGGGGGCCGGCGCCGGACCCTCCGGCATGGGTGCCAGGGTTCTGGTCCTTCCTACTCGTGTCGAGTCGAAAAACTAGGTCTCCCTATAGAGTACGGGTCCCCGAGCCCCGTTCGGCCAAGCACGGGTGCCGTAAGGCCGGGACCCCCGCAGCTCAGGGCGTTCCCGCAACCGCTTCCGGACATGCGGACGCCCGCGCGGGTCGTCAGACCACCGAGAGGGGCAGCAGCTTCCTGCCGGTGGGGCCGATCTGGATCTCGGTGCCCATGGTGGGGCAGACGCCGCAGTCGTAGCAGGGCGTCCAGCGGCAGTCCTCGACCTCGGTCTCGTCGACGGCATCCTGCCAGTCCTGCCAGAGCCACTCGCGGTCGAGGCCGGCGTCGAGGTGGTCCCAGGGCAGCACCTCGACCTCGTCGCGCTCCCGGACGGTGTACCAGGCCAGGTCGACGGGCTCGCCGTCGAACGCCTTCTCGGCGGACGCCGTCCAGCGCTCGTAGGAGAAGTGCTCGCTCCAGCCGTCGAAGCGGCCCCCGTCCTCCCAGACGGCGCGGATGACCTTGCCGACGCGACGGTCGCCGCGCGACAGCAGGCCCTCGACGATGGACGGCTGCCCGTCGTGGTAGCGCAGGCCGATGGCGCGGCCGTACTCCTTGTCGCCGCGCAGGGCGTCCTTGAGTGCGTGCAGGCGGCGGTCGACGGTCTCGTGGTCGCACTGCGCGGCCCACTGGAACGGCGTGTGCGGCTTCGGCACGAACCCGCCGATGGACACGGTGCAGCGGATGTCCTTGCGGCCGGTGGCCTCCCGCCCGGCCTGGATGACCCGCTTGGCCATGCCGGCGATCGCGAGGACGTCCTCGTCCTCCTCGGTGGGCAGGCCGCACATGAAGTACAGCTTGACCTGCCGCCAGCCGTTCTCGTAGGCGGTGGAGACGGTGCGGATCAGGTCGTCCTCGGTGACCATCTTGTTGATCACCTTGCGCATCCGCTCGGAGCCGCCCTCCGGCGCGAACGTCAGCCCGGAGCGCCGGCCGCCGCGGGAGAACTCGTTGGCGAGCGTGATGTTGAAGGCGTCCACACGGGTGGACGGCAGCGACAGCGAGGTGTTGGTGCCCTCGTACCGGTCGGCGAGGCCCTTGGCGACGTCGCCGATCTCGCTGTGGTCGGCGCTGGACAGGCTGAGCAGCCCGACCTCCTGGAAGCCGGACTCCTTCAGGCCGGTGTCGACCATCTCGCCGATCGTGGTGATCGACCGCTCCCGCACCGGACGGGTGATCATCCCGGCCTGGCAGAACCGGCAGCCGCGGGTGCAGCCGCGGAAGATCTCCACGCTGAACCGCTCGTGCACGGTCTCGGCGAGCGGGACCAGCGGCTTCTTCGGGTACGGCCACTGGTCGAGGTCCATGACGGTGTGCTTCTCGACCCGCCACGGGACGCCCGGACGGTTCGGCGCGACCCGCTGGATCCGGCCGTCCGGCAGGTAGGTCACGTCGTAGAAGCGGGGCACGTACACGCCGCCGGACGCCGCGAGCCGCAGCAGCAGCTCGTCCCGGCCGCCGGGCTCGCCCTCGGCCTTCCACTCACGGATCACCTCGGTGATCGCGAGGACGATCTCCTCGCCGTCGCCGAGGACGGCCGCGTCGATGAAGTCGGCGATCGGCTCGGGGTTGAACGCGGCGTGCCCGCCCGCGATCACGATCGGGTGGTCGCCGGTGCGCTCGGCGGCGTCCAGCGGGATGCCGGCGAGGTCCAGCGCCGTCAGCATGTTGGTGTAGCCGAGCTCGGTGGAGAACGACACGCCGAGCACGTCGAACGCGGCGACCGGGCGGTGCGCGTCCACGGTGAACTGCGGGATGCCGTGCTCGCGCATGACGGCCTCCAGGTCGGGCCAGACCGAGTAGGTCCGCTCCGCGAGCACGCCGTCGCGCTCGTTCAGGATCTCGTAAAGGATCTGGACGCCCTGGTTCGGCTGCCCCACCTCGTAGGCGTCCGGGTACATCAGCGCCCACCGGACGTCGGCCTCGTCCCAGTCCTTGAGCTGGGAGTTCAGCTCGCCGCCAACGTACTGAATCGGCTTCTGCACGCTCGGCAGCAGCGGCTCCAGGCGCGGGAAGAGCGACTCGACCGGCATGACGGAATCCTCCGTGCAGGGGACGTGGGATGAGCGTCCAGCCTACGCCGTCACCACCCGCTAATCGAACGCGCGGCGGCGCACGTGCACCGCCTGCAGCAGGCCGAAGGCGATCATGTTGGCGAAGGTGGCGGAGCCGCCGTAGGAGATGAACGGCAGCGGCAGCCCGGTGATCGGCATGATCCCGATCGTCATGCCGATGTTCTCGAACGCCTGGAACCCGAGCCAGCACACGACCCCGGTCGCGACCAGCGTGCCGAACAGGTCGGCGGCCTGGGTGGCGATCCGCAGCCCGCGCCACAGCACCACGCCGAGCAGCACGACGATGATCGCCGCGCCGACGAAGCCGAGCTCCTCCCCCGCCACCGTGAAGATGAAGTCGGTCTGCTGCTCGGGGACGAAGTGGCCGCCGGTCTGCTCGCCGTGGAACAGGCCCTTGCCGAACACGCCGCCCGACCCGACCGCGATGCGGGCCTGCTGGGCGTTGTAGCCGGCGCCGCGCGGGTCGGCCTCCGGGTGCAGGAACGCGATGAAGCGGTCGACCTGGTACTCCTTCAGCAGCCCGAAGAACCAGACGGCGGCGCACGCGAGCACCCCGCCGCCGACCAGGCCGACGAGCCAGCGCTTCTGCGCGCCGGAGATCGCCAGCATGCCGAGCACGACCGCGATGAACACCAGCGTGGTGCCGAGGTCGGGCTGCAGCATGATCAGCACGCCGGGCACCCCGGCGAGGACGAGCGCGAGCAGCACGTCGCGGCGGCCCGGCCCGATCTCGCCGTCCCGCGGCTCGCCGAGGATCATCGCGAGCAGCACCACGAGCCCGACCTTCGCGAACTCCGACGGCTGCACCTGGAACCCGCCGCCGAGCACGATCCACGAGTGCGAGCCGTTGATCGTCTCGCCGAGCGGGGTCAGCACGGCGAGCAGGCCCACGCACGCCACCCCGTACAGGATGGGGACGTAGGCGCGCAGCAGCCGGTAGTCCAGGACGGTGACGACGCCGCCGAGCACGAACCCGATGAGCAGGTTCAGCACATGCCGCTTGAGCATGCTCTCCGGGTCCTGGCCCTGCTCGGTGAGCAGGTGGAAGGTGGCCGAGCGCACCAGCAGCGCGCCCACCACCGACAGCGCCAGCACGGCGAGGAACAGCGGCCAGTCGAGCCGCCGCAGCACGCCGAGGCGGCTCCGCCACGTCCGCCGCGCGCCGTACCCCTCGACCGGCCCCGCGCCGGTTCCGGTGATCACGGGGCGGTCCCCTGGCCCGGCATCTTCGGCAACTCGGACGGGAGCTTGCCGTCCTTGAGGATCGGCTTGCGGTCCTTCGTCCCGTACATGGCCTCCCAGATCTCGCGGACGGCCGGAGCCGCCGTCGAGGCGCCGAAGCCGCCCTGCGAGACCATGGCGACGACCGCGAAGCGCGGGTCCTTCACCGGGCCGAACGAGGCGAACCAGGAGGTGTCCTGCTTGCCGTAGACCTCCGCGGTGCCGGTCTTGCCGCCGACGTCGACGCGCTTGAAGTCGAACCCGGAGAACGCGCCCGCCGCGGTGCCCTTCTTCGGCACCTCCCCGAGCGCGTCGCGGATGTACTTGAGCACCTTCGGGTCGACCGGCAGCTTCTCCGGCGGCGGGGCGTCGATCCGGCGGACGACCGTGCCGTCCGGCCGCACGACCGCGACGCCGAGCCGCGGCGTCATCAGCTTGCCGCCGTTGGCGACCGCCGCGTACGCGCGGACGAGCTGCAGCGGCGTCACCAGGACGTTGCCCTGCCCGACCGAGAAGTTGGCCGCGTCACCGGGCCGCCACACGTACCCCTCGGTGCAGTTCTCCGTCGCGACGGCCTTCAGGTAGGCGGCGCGCGCCGGGTCGGTCTTGGCGACGTCGGGGTAGCCCTCCTTGGCGCCCTTGCAGTTGGCGACCTTGGTGGCCTCCCAGTAGTTCTTCTTCCAGTCCCGGTCGGGGATGCGGCCGGAGCTCTCGCTGGGCAGGTCGATCCCGGTCTTGGTCCCGAACCCGTACTGCCGGGCCATCTTGATCATCGGGTCGGACGGGTTCTTCTTCGGATGCATCCCGCCGTCGTGCTTCCACTCCAGGTAGGCGAACCGGTAGAACACCGTGTCGCAGGACTTCACGAGGGCGGTGTGCAGCGTCATCGGGCCGTACGCCGTGCCGCCGGCGTTGGTGAACGCCCGGTTCCCGACGTTGTAGGAGCCGGGGCACGGATAGATGCCCTTAAGGCTGTTGCCGTCCTTCACCGCGGCGGCCACCGAGGAGATCTTGAAGGTGGAGCCGGGCGCGAACTGCCCCTGGGTGACCCGGGAGATCAGCGGCTCGCCGTTCTTCTTGCCGAGCAGCGCGTCGTACTTGTCCTGGGAGATGCCGCCGGTCCAGATCGTCGGGTCGTAGCTCGGGTAGCTGGCCATCGCGACCATGCGGCCGGTGCGGACGTCCATCACCACTGCGGCGCCGGCGTCGGCGGGCTTGCCGCCCTTGCGCGCGGAGTCGATCGCGTGCTTGAGCGCCTTCTCCGCCGCGCCCTGCACGCCCGCGTCGATGCTGGTGACGAGGTTGCTGCCGGACGTCGCCGGCTGCTCCTCGGCGGTGCCGGTGACGCGGCCCTGGCTGTCCACGAGGACCCGGCGGTATCCGGGCTCGCCGCGCAGCGCCCGGTCGTACTGCGCCTCCAGCCCGGCGCGCCCGACGAGGTCGACGCCGCTGTACCCGGTGACCTTCAGGCCCTTGCGCTTGTCCAGCTCCTCCTGCGTGACGGGCTGGAGGTAGCCGAGGACCTGCGCGGCGCTCGCGCCGTCCGGCTCCGGGTACTCGCGGACGGCCTGGATCTGCGCGGTGACGCCGGGGAAGTCCTCCTGCCGCTCCATGATCTGCAGGGCGCGCTTGGGGTCGACGTGGTCCTCGACGGGGATCGGCTGGTACGGCGAGCCGGGCCAGCACGGCCGCTTCACGGTGGGGCTGCACAGCCGGATCCGCTTGGAGATGTCGTCGTAGGTCGTCCCGAGGACGCCCGCGAGCCGCTTCAGCACGGCCTCGCCGCCGTCGTCCTGCCGGGACAGCGTGGTCCGGTTGACCGACACGACGAGCGCGCTGCGGTTGCGGACGAGGGGCTCGCCGCGGTCGTCCAGGATCATGCCGCGGACGGCGGGGACGACGATGTCGCGGGTGCGGTTCTGCGCGGCGATCTCCTGGTAGTGCTCGCCCTCCAGGACCTGCAGCGTCCACATGCGTCCGACGAGGACGAGCAGCAGCGCGGCGACGAGGACGTAGAGGACGACGAGGCGGAAGTGGGTCCTGGGGTTCACAGGTTCCCGCCCCGCCCCGACATCGCGCGGTAGCGGGCGGCGGGCACCGCGAGGCCGTCGCCCCGGGATCGTTCGCCGCTCTCGTACCGGCGGGTGGCGCGCAGCACCGCCCACACGACGAACGGGCTGGCGATGATGTCGTAGAGGACCTGCAGCGGGACCATCCGCGACACGGTCCCCCACTCGGCGCGCGGGTCGCCGAGGATCATCCCGGTCGCCGCGTACAGCACGGTCCCGGCGAGCGCCCCGGCGGCGACGGCGAAGAACGGCACGACGGACTGGCGGTCCATCTCGGCGGCGGCGGCGCCGCACAGGAAGCCGATCAGGCAGTAGACGAGCGCGTACCGGCCGAGCGTGTGGTCGGCGGGCGGGATGATGTCGGCGGCGAGGCCGGCCAGGAAACCGGTGACCATGCCGGTCATCGACCCGGCGACCAGCGCCAGCGCGACGACCGCGAGCAGCACCAGGTCGGGCTGGACGCCGCCGGGCAGCGGCAGCCGGTTCGCCACCGACACCTGCAGGATCAGCGTCACGACGATCACCACCGCGGCCACCGCGGTGCGGCCGGCGGGCGACGCCTCGGGTGGGTTCAGCACGTTCAGTCCCCCGCGCTCGGTTCTGTGGACGGGCTCTCGGAGCCGCTCGGCCGCGCGTTCGCGCTCTCGCGGGCCTTGGGGCTCTTGCTCGCCTTCGGGCTCTTGCTCGGGCTGGGGGTTGGTGTTGGGGTCGGTTTCGGCTTCGGCGGCAGTACCGCGTCCCTCGGGTCCTTCTTCGGCGGGGCGACGACGACGCCGACGACGTCCAGGCTGGTGAACTTCACGAACGGCCGGACGTAGGCGGTGCGGGTCAGCCCGCCGGTGGACTTCTCGATCCGCGCGACCTCGCCGATCGGGACGCCGGGCACGTACGGGCGCTGCCCCTGCGATCCGAGCGTCACGATCCGCTGCCCGACCTTGATCGGCGCGGCGGCGTCCAGCAGCTGGAACCGCAGCGGCGTGTCGCCGCCCCCGCCGAGGCCGCGGCGGCCGCGGCCCTGCACGATCCCGATCTCCTTGGAGTCCTCCAGCCGGGAGCCGATGGACGAGGTCTGGTCGGTGGCGAGCAGCACGGTGGACGTCGCGGGCCCGACGCGGGTGACGCGGCCGACGAGCCCGGCGGCGCTGATCACCGTCATGTCGGGCTTGATGCCGCCGCGGCTGCCGATGTCGATCGTGACGGTGTCCTCGAAGCCCTGCCCGGCGGAGATCACCCGCGCGGCGCTGATCTTGTAGCCGCCCATGCCGGCGGTGCCGAGCAGCCGGTCCAGCTGCGCGGACTTGTCCTTGTCGAGCCGGGCGGAGCGCAGCTGCTCGCGCAGCTTCTGGTTCTGCCGCGCGAGCCGGTCGGCGCGGCGCCGCTCGCCGGGCGCGTCGGTGATCGTGTCGAAGGTGTCGCCGACCGGCCGGACCACGGCCGCCGAGGCGCGCTCCACCGGGCCGAACACGGTCGCGCCGAGGTCGCGCAGCCCGCGCAGCGGCGAGTGCGCGCCGCCGCGGTAGTCGACGGTGATCATCGTGAGCGCCACGACGAGCAGCCCGCCGAGCACCATGCGGGTGCGCCGGGTGTCCTTCACGCACCGTCCTCCGGTTTCCTGGGTCTAGTGGCGCGGCTCCGGCACGAGGACCTGGCGCAGCGACTCGAAGTCCTCGACGCACTTGCCGGTGCCGAGCACCACCGAGTCGAGCGGGTTGTCCACCAGGTGGATGGGCATCCCGGTCTCCTCGCGGAGCCGTTCGTCGAGATTCTTCAGCAGCGCGCCGCCGCCGGTGAGCGCGATCCCGCGGTCCATGATGTCGCCCGACAGCTCGGGCGGGCACTTGTCCAGCGTGGTCTTCACCGCGTCCACCACGGCGTTGACCGGTTCCTCGATCGCCCGCCGTACCTCCTCCGCGGAGATCACGACGGTCTTCGGCAGCCCGCTCACGAGGTCGCGGCCGCGGATCTCGGCGTGCGGTTCCTCGTCCCCGTAGGGATAGGCGGACCCGATGGCCATCTTGATCTCCTCGGCGGTCCGTTCCCCGAGCATCAGGGAGTATTCCTTCTTGGAGAAGGAGATGACCGCCTGGTCCAGCTCGTCGCCGCCGACGCGGACCGACTGGCTGGTGACGATCCCGCCGAGCGAGATGATCGCGACCTCGGTGGTGCCGCCCCCTATGTCGACGACCATGTTCCCGGTCGGCTCGTAGACGGGCAGCCCGGCGCCGATCGCGGCGGCCATCGGCTCCTCGATGATGTAGACGCGGCGGGCGCCGGCCTGGTAGCCGGCCTCCTTCACCGCGCGCTGCTCCACGCCGGTGATCCCGCTCGGCACGGCCACGACGATGCGCGGCTTGGCGAAGTGGCGGCGCTTGTGCACCTTCTGGATGAAGTAGCGCAGCATCCGCTCGGTGACGTCGAAGTCGGCGATGACGCCGTCCTTGAGCGGTCGGACGGCGACGATGTTGCCGGGCGTGCGGCCGATCATCCGCTTCGCCTCGATGCCGACCGCGACGATCTTTCCGGTGTTGGTATTGATCGCCACCACCGAGGGTTCGTTCAGGACGATGCCACGCCCGCGCACGTACACCAGGGTGTTGGCGGTACCAAGATCGACGGCCATGTCCCGGCCAAGAAACGACAGCTTGTTACCCATGAAGAAAGGGAGCCCTTCATGCTTGACGGGCGTGAATAGCGGCGCGTCCATCGTAACGTGCGCCCCCGTCCGCGGGCAGTCACCCCGCCGCCGCGCGTCGCGGAAAAAACGCGTCCTGACCAGCTCGGTTTTCGCTAAAGAAGACGCGGGCCGGAAGATCCGGCCCGCGGTCGTGAGTCCCCCCGGAAGGCGCCTCAGCCCAGTTCGGGGAAGAAGAGCTTGATCTCGCGCTCGGCGGAGTAGGTGGAGTCGGAGCCGTGCACGATGTTCTCGCCGATCTCCAGCGCGAAGTCGCCGCGGATGGTGCCCGGGGAGGCGCTGACCGGGTCGGTGGCGCCGGCCAGGGCGCGGAACGCCTCGATGGCGCGGGGGCCCTCGACGACCATGGCGACGAGCGGGCCGCCGGTGATGAACTCGACCAGCTCGCCGAAGAACGGCTTGCTGGCGTGCTCCTCGTAGTGCGACTCGGCGGTCTCGCGGGCGAGGGTGCGCAGTTCCAGCGCGACGAGCGTCAGGCCCTTGCGCTCGATCCGGGAGACGACCTCGCCGATGACTCCGCGGCGGACGCCGTCGGGCTTGACCAGGACAAGAGTGCGCTCGGACACGGGTGGTTCTCCTTGCGGAATTTCGGTTTCGGTAAGCGCGCGAATACTACCCGGCTCGGGGCCCGGAAGTGGCATCGCGGCGCCTCCCGTTCGCCCGCGCGGTGGCGGCGGCGAGTAGAACGGCGACCATTCCGGCGGCGATGAGCCAGCCGCGATAGCCGTCCAGCAGGGCGTGCACCCGCTGCGCCTCGGTCACCGGGTGCCGGCCGTGCAGCAGCGCCGCCTGCAGGGACAGGACGAGGAGCTGGCCGGTCAGCACGGCGGGGAAGCACAGCGACAGGCCGAACAGCGCGGCGCCGGGCGCCGCGTCCCGCAGCGAGGCGGCGAGGGCCAGCCCGGCGCCCGCGCCGAGCGGGACGAGCGGCGCGAGCAGCGTCCACGGGTCGCCGGGGTCGGCGGCGATGCCGAGCGGCGCCGACCCCGGCGACCCGTTGACGC
>NZ_JABXFD010000373.1 GCF_013372625.1 Actinomadura sp. BRA 177 | reverse complement strand
TGTTGTGTGTGCTGATTCCACGTCCTACGAGCTTCTCGCCTTGCGTCTTCGTCGGCAGCGGCAGATTGGGATAAGAGACGTCGGCACGGGCGCGGTCAGCGCGCCGAGCGGCGCCCGTGCCGAGCAGCCACACCACGAGCAGCGCGGAGGTCGGCGGCCGGATCAGCAGGCCGAGGTGGTAGATGAGCGTCCACGCCGCGAACAGCACCGTGATGCCGTCGGTGGCGCCGTCCACCAGCCGTGTCGTCCGGGTCTCGCCCGGCCGGTCGCCGCCCCCCGTGGTGGTGACGCGGTCCAGGAGCTGGACCATCCGATCCCCCTTCGCACGCGTGCGCCCATTGCCGTCACGCCTGCCGGCGGGGGGACCGGGGAGCGGCGGAGCGCAGTGCCCCATGTGATCTTGCGCTACATGTGCGACGCCGTACCCGGGGACGGAGTTCACATGCATTAGTACGGATCTACTGCGCCTTGCCCGATTCGCATGTTGTGATTGGGGCGCTGTCGGAATGAGGCGCGCCCGGTGCCGGGCGCGTGCGAATGGAAGTGATGCGCGGTGCGCCATGCGTTCGGCTTCGTCCTCGGCGTCCTGCTGACGCCCGCGCTGGTGTACGGCGCGGCGTGGGGCTACGTGCAGGCCGGCCGGTCCTTCGACGGGACCGGGCAGGAGATCACCGACCGCACCCGCATCTACGGGGCGTTCGCCCTGCTCGCCGCCGTGGGCCTGGTGATGGGCGTGATCATCGTCGCGCGGTGGGCGTCGCCGCTGGTCTCGCTGGTGCCCGCGCTCGCGCTGCTCGGCCTCTCCGCCTGGTTCCTGGTCGACCCCGGCCGCGTCCTCGACCTGCCCGGCAAGGTGCCGCCGGCGGGCGACATGGACTTCGGGCTGCGCATGCTGCTCGGCTCCGGCCTGTACGGGATGATGGGGCTCGCGCTGCTGATGCCGTCGTGGGCGCCGCGCCGCTGGAGTGGCCACCGCGACGAGGACGCCGCCGACATGGACTTCTACGCCGCGATGGACCGCGACGACCGGCCCGCCGACCGGCGGATGCGCTGACGGGCGCGGAAGGTCTGACGGGCCGGGCCTCCGCGCAAGGCCCGGCCCGCGTCCGGTCGTCCGGTCAGGACTGCTTCGCCTTGGTCACGAACTGGGTCGTGTACGTCTTGGCCAGGTCGATCTGGTCCTTCTTCTCACCCACCTCCGGGGAGAACTGCGCCAGCACCTTCAGGACGTTCTCGGCGGCCTCCGGCTTCATGACGCCGTCCCCGTTGAACATGCTGATCGAGTCGCCGATCGCCTTCTCGTACAGCTCCGGGTCGCCGCCCGCGTAGTCCTTCGGCATCTTCGCCGCGATCTCCGCCGGCTTGTGCGCCTTGATCCAGCCGAGCGTCTTGACGAACGCGTTGGCGAGTTTCTGCACGGTCTCGCCGTGCGACCGCACGTACGCGCAGTCCATGTAGAGGGAACTGGACGGGTACAGCCCGCCGAGCGCCTCCCGGGTGCCCTCCTCGGTGCGCATCTCGACCATGACCTTCGCCTTGCCGGTGCTGACGAGCTTGGCGATCGTGGGATCGGTCGTCATGCCGGCGTCGATGCCGCCGTTGTCCATCGTGGAGATGAACGTCTGGCCCGCGCCCGCCTTCACCGTCGTGTAGTCGGACGTCTGCACGCCGTTCCGCACAGCGAGCGCGCGGGTGATGAAGTCGGTGGACGATCCCGGGCTCGTGACGCCGAGCTTCTTGCCCTTGAACCCGGCCGGGGACGTCAGCGAGCCGGCCTTCGACGCCGCGACCATCTCGGCCTCGCCGGGGACGTCGGCCATCTGCACGACGCTCTCCACGCACTTGCCCTTGGTCTGCAGGTGGATGGAGTGGTCGTAGAAGCCGACGACGGCCTGCACGTCCCCGGCGATGAGCACGTTCTCGGCCTGCGCCCCGGCGGGCTCGGTGAGCAGCTGGACGTCCAGGCCCTGCTCCTTGAAGTAGCCGAGCTGCTCGGTGAGCTTGGCGGGCAGGTAGATGACCTTGTCGATCCCGCCGACCATGATCTTGACCTTGCCGCCGGACGCGCCGTCCCCACCGGAGTGGGAGTCGCGGCAGGCCGACAGGGCGGACAGGGCGGTGAGCGCGGCGAGCGCGGCGGCGCTCACCCGCACGGTGGTGCTGGGCATGGCGGTTCTCCTGATGGGGGTGTCAGATCTGGATGTCGTGGCCGGAGACGGCGGGGCGCCAGCGCAGCAGCCGGCCCTCCAGCAGCGTGAGCAGGTACTCCGCGAGCAGGGCCAGCACGGTGATGATGATCATCCCGGCGTAGATCCCGGCCGCGTCGAAGACGCCCTGCGAGTGGTTGATGAGCAGGCCGAGGCCCCTGTCGGCGCCGGTGTACTCGCCGACGATCGCGCCGATGATGGCGAACCCGAACGCCGAGTGCAGGGACGCGAGGATCCACGACGTGGCGCTCGGCACCACGATCGTCCACAGCACCTGCAGCCGGCCGGCGCCGAGGATCCGCGCGTTGTTCACCAGGTTCCGGTCCACCTCGCGGGCGCCCTGGAAGGCGTTGAAGAACACCGCGAAGAACACCAGCACGAACGCCGTCGCGATCTTCGACTGCATGCCGAGGCCGAACCAGATGATGAACAGCGAGGCCAGGATGATGCGCGGGATCGCGTTGACGGCCTTGATGAACGGCGCGCACACGTCCGACAGGAACCGGCTGCGGCCGAGCACGATGCCGAGGACCACGCCGCCCGCCGCGCCGAGCGCGAAGCCCGCGACGGCCTCCTGCAGCGTGACGGAGATCTGCTCCCAGATCGACCCCTGCGAGGTGCCGTCGGTGAACCAGCCGACCAGCCGCTCCCAGATCTTGGACGGCATCGAGTAGTAGAACGGGTCGATCACGTGCCGGGCGGCCAGCTCCCACGACCCGAGCCACGCCGCGACGAGCGCGACGCGGACGGCGTTGATGCCGAGGGCGCGGCGCAGCCCGGCGGTGCGCGCCCGCGCGATCGCCGCCAGCTCCCCGCGGTCACCGGTATCGGCCGCCCGCGCGGCCGGCGCCTTCTCGATGGTCGCCGTGGTCTTGGTCTCCGCGTCACGCGGCATTGCCGGCCCCTCTCTCGCGGGTGATCTGGACCTCTTCGCGCAGCGAGTCCCAGACCTCGCGGTAGATGTCGAGGAACTCGCCGGTCAGCCGGACCTCCTCGGCGTCCCGCGGCCGGTCGAGCGGCACGTCGAACGTGCCCTTGATGGTCGCGGGCCCCGCGGTCATCACCACGACCCGGTCGGACAGGACGAGCGCCTCCTCCAGGTCGTGGGTGACGAACACGACGGCGGCGCCCGACCCCGACCACAGGCGCAGCAGCTCGTCCTGCATCAGGCCGCGGGTCTGGACGTCGAGGGCGGAGAACGGCTCGTCCATCAGCAGCACGGACGGCTCGTTCACCAGGGTCTGCGCGAGCGCGACGCGCTTGCGCATCCCGCCCGACAGCTGGTGCGGGTAGTAGCCCTCGAAGCCCGCCAGGCCGACCCGCGCGACCCAGTCGCGGGCGCGGTCGCGGGCCGCGCGCCTGGACGCGCCCCGGTAGCGGGGGCCGGCCGCGACGTTGTCCAGGACGGACCGCCACGGCAGGACGGCGTCGTTCTGGAACATGTAGCCGACGCCGTCCGGGATGCCGTCCACCTCCCTGCCGTGGACGAGGATGCGGCCCTCGGACGCCGGTTCCAGGCCGGAGACGAGGGACAGGGTGGTGGACTTGCCGCAGCCGGTCGGGCCGACCACGGCGACGAACTCGCCGGGACCCACGCACATGTGCAGGTCCCGGACGGCCGTGTGCACGCCGCCGGCCGACCGGAAGCGCTTGGCCGCGCCGTCCAGTTCGATCAGCGGTCCGGCGGGCCGCTCGGGGCTCTGTTCTTGGGGCAATGCTCGTTCGGACACGGCGGCACCGTACGAATGTGGCGCCCGTCACCGGAACCCTTGCCCGCGATGTGCTCGCAAGCCGCGAATCCCCACGTTAACCGCGTTATCCGGACTTCTGCGCGTTCTGCTCACCGGGGGGCTGGGCGGCCGGGCCCGCATGGATTACCGTGACACGTCATGTCCGTCCGGCCCCGCATCTCCTTCGCCCGGCAGGTCCTGATCCTCCAGGTCGGCGTGGTCGTCGTGGTGGCCGTCCTCGGCTACGGGCTGGTCGCCTGGATGCTGGACGGCCGGCTCCGCGACCAGTACGGCCAGCGGGCGCTGACGGTGGCGCGCACCGTCGCCGTCGACCCGGAGATCGCCGACGCCGTCGCCGCCGGGGATCCCGGGCACATCGTCCAGGACCGGGCCGAGCGGATCCGGGTCCGGACCGGGGCGCTGTTCGTCGTGGTGACCGACAGCCGCGGCATCCGCTTCTCCCACCCCAACCCGAGCCGGCTGGGCGAGCACGTCAGCACCGATCCGTCCGACGCGCTGGCCGGGC
The DNA here is from genome assembly GCF_013372625.1 of Actinomadura sp. BRA 177. Taxonomy (GTDB): domain Bacteria; phylum Actinomycetota; class Actinomycetes; order Streptosporangiales; family Streptosporangiaceae; genus Spirillospora. The sequence goes on along the minus strand of NZ_JABXFD010000373.1, from coordinate 6,228 downwards.
GGGAGGTCGTGCGGGTCGAGCGCGGCACGCTCGGCCTGTCCGCGCGCGGCAAGGTGCCGCTGTACGGGCGGAACGGGCAGATCCTCGGCGAGGTCAGCGTCGGGTTCGACGCCCGCGCGATCGACCGGGAGCTCGGGCACGTGCTGCGGGAGATGTCGCTGTTCGTCGCCGGCGCCGTCCTGCTCGGCGTCGCCGCGTCCGTCGCGATCGGCCGCCGGCTGAAGCGGCAGACGCTCGGCCTGGAGCCGTACGAGCTGGTCGAGCTCGTGCACGAGCGGGAGGCGGTGCTGCACGGCGTCGGCGAGGGCGTCGTCGCGGTCGACTCCGCGGGGCGGATCGCCGTCTGCAACGACGAGGCGTCCCGGCTGCTCGGCGTCACCCCAGAGCCGGGCGCGCCCGCCGGGGACCTCGCCGCCGCGGGGACCACGCTGCGGGACGTCCTGACCGGCGAGCGCGAGGCCGCGAACCTGTTCGTCACGGCGGGGGAGCGGGTCCTGGTCGTCAACCGGCGGGCGGTCCGCCGGGACCGCCGCGACCTCGGCGCCGTCATCACGCTGCGCGACCGCACCGACCTGGAGACCCTCGCCCGCGAGCTGGACTCGGTCTCCACCCTCTTCGACGCCCGCCGCGCGCAGCGGCACGAGTACGCCAACCGGCTGCACACCCTGTCCGGCCTGCTCCAACTCGGGCACAGCGAGGAGGCCGCCGAGTACGTCGGGACGCTGATGGACGACGCCGCCCGCCGCGCCCCCGCGCCCGACAACCTCCCCGACCCGCTGTCGGACCCCTACCTGCGCGCGTTCCTGTCGGCCAAGGGCGCGGTCGCCGCGGAGAAGGGCGTCCGGCTCGACATCGGCGCCGGCAGCTACGTCCCCGGCCGCGTCGCCGACCCCCTCGACGTGACGACCGTCGTCGGCAACCTCGTCGACAACGCCGTCGAGGCGGCCCGGCTCGGCCACCGGCGGCCCGCCCGCGTCGAGATCGAGCTGCTCGGCGACGGCCGCGACCTGCACGTCACCGTCACCGACTCCGGCGACGGCCTGCCGGACGGCCTCCGCGACGCCGTGTTCGACGACGGGATCTCCACCCGCGACGCCGCCTCCGGGCGGTCGCGCGGGCTCGGCCTCGGGCTGGCGCGCCGCACCGCCCGCGCCCGCGACGGCGACGTGACGTTCGTGGACGCCGGAACGGCCGGGCCCGGCGGAAGTGGAGCGGTGGCCGTCGCCCGGATTCCGGGCGTTCTCGGCGCGGAGGCGATGCGGTGATCGATGTTCTGGTGGTGGACGACGACTTCCGGGTCGCGCAGGTCCACGCGGGTTTCGTGGCGGGGCTGCGCGGCTTCACCGTCGCTGGCCTCGCGCACACCGCCGCGCAGGCCCGGGCCATGGCGGCCGACCTGGAGCCCGCCCTCGTCCTGCTGGACGTCTACCTGCCGGACGGCTCCGGCCTGACGCTGCTGCCGGAGCTGGGCGCCGACGTCATCATGGCGACGGCGGCGGCCGACCCCGGCGTCGTGCGGGAGGCGCTGCGGCACGGCGCCCTGCACTACCTGATCAAGCCGTTCACCGCCGCCGCGCTGGGGGCCCGGCTCACCGCCTACGCCCGGTACCGGGAGGCGCTGTCCGGCGGGAACGAGCTGACGCAGGCCGCGCTGGACGGCGCGGTCCGCGCCCTGTACGCGCCGCTGCACGGCCAGCCGCCCGCCCCGAAGGGCCAGTCGCCGGTGACGACGCGGCTGGTCAGCGACGCGCTGCGGCGGGCGGACGCGCCCCGCTCCGCCGCCGAGATCGCCGACCAGGTCGGCGTCTCCCGCGCCACCGCGCAGCGCTACCTCGCCGCGCTCGCCCAGGCCGGGCGGGTCGTGGTGACGCTGCGCTACGGCGCCACCGGCCGGCCCGAGCACCAGTACGCGTGGTCGCCCCGGTAGAGCCCGGCGAGCACCTCCTCGATCCCGGCCTCGCGCAGCGCGATGTCGCGGATCTCGTGGTCGCGGGTCAGCGCCGCGACGACCGCCGCCGCGTTCGCCGAGCGCGGCAGCCGCAGCCACTGCCGCGGCCCCTCCACCCGCTCGGCCTCGATCCCGTCCAGCGTGATCGGCGGGCCCGGCCGGGCCAGCTCCACGATGAGCAGCCGGTCGGCGGCCACGGTGCGGCGCAGCTCGTCCAGCCCGCCGTCGTAGGCCAGCCGCCCGTGGTCGACGATCATGACGCGGCGGCAGAGCCGCTCGATGTCGCCGAGGTCGTGCGTGGTCAGCAGGATCGTGGTGCCGCGCTCGGCGTTGACGCGTTCCAGGAACTCCCGGACGGTCGCCTTGCTCACCACGTCCAGGCCGATCGTCGGCTCGTCCAGGACGAGCAGCTCCGGGTCGTGCAGCAGCGCGGCGGCGAGGTCGCCGCGCATCCGCTGGCCGAGGCTGAGCTGCCGGACCGGGGTGTCCAGGAACGGCTCCAGCTCCAGCAGCGCGGTCAGCTCGGCGAGCCGCGCCCGGTGCGCCGCCGCCTCCACCCGGTACAGCCGCCGGACGAGGGTCAGGCTGTCGCGCAGCGGCAGGTCCCACCACAGGGTCGTCCGCTGGCCGAACACCACCCCGATCCGGCGCGCGAGCACGGTGCGCCGCCGCGACGGGTCCAGCCCGCACACCCGCAGCGTGCCGGACGACGCGGTGAGGATCCCGGTCAGCATCTTGATCGTCGTGGACTTCCCGGCCCCGTTCGGGCCGAGGTACCCGACGAACTCGCCCGGCTCGACGGTGAACGACACGCCGTCCACCGCGCGCACGGTCCGGCGCGCCCGCCGCAGGCCGCCCGAGCGGGTCCGGACGGTGAACGACTTGACGACGTCCGCGGCCTCGATCATCGGCACCGGCATCAGCTCCCTGTCGATCGGTAGTGCCGCAGCCCCGTCCGCCACGCGACCGCGCCCAGCGCGCACACCAGCACGGCCACCGCCGGCGAGGCGAACCGGGCCGCCGCCGGCAGCCCGAGCGGGTCGGGGCGGTCCAGGACGTACAGCGCGGGCTGCCAGTTGACGAACGCCAGCGGCACGACGAACGTCACCCCGCGCACGAAGTCGCGGGCGAACATGGTCATCGGGTACTGGGTGAGGAACGCGCCGCCGTAGGTCACCGACTTGCTCGCGCCGTGGCTGTCGACCAGCACGAACTGCACCGCGCCGGTCAGCACCCACAGACCGCCGAAGATCGCCGTCCCGCACAGGACCATGACCGGGACCATCGCGACCCGGCCGGGCGTCCAGGCCACGTCCGCCTCCGCCAGCGCGTACGCGAGGACGAGCACGGCCGGGACGAGCTTGCCGAACCGCCGGGGCGAGAACTCCTCCGTCGCGATCTGGACGAGCGGGCTCACCGGCCGCACCAGCATCGCGTCCAGCGTCCCCTGCCGCACGTGGTACCCGAGCCGCTCGGTCGTGCCGAGCACGATGTCGGAGATGCCGAACGCCAGCGCGGACGTCCCGTACAGGAACAGGACCTCGGGCGCCGCGAACCCGGCGATGCGCGGGGCGTGCGCGAACAGCAGCAGGATCGCGGCCGCGTCCAGCCCGGTGACGGCCGCCGTCGTCAGCGCCAGCAGCACCATCGACACCGGGTACTGCGCCGCCGCGCGGATCCACGTCCAGGCGAGCAGCCCGTACATCCGCACCGTGCCGGTCAGCACCGGGTCAGCCACCGTGCACCACCAGCTTCCGCCTGGCGGCCCGCGTCAGCAGTGCCCCGGCCCCGAGTAGCGCCAGCGCCCACGCCGCCTGGAAGGCCAGCGCGCCGAGGAGCCCGGCGCCGGTGTGCCGGCCGAGGAACACGTCCGCCGGCACCTGGATCTGCGCGGCCCACGGCAGCGCCTGCGCGATGTCGCCGAGTCGGCCGGGGAAGACGACCAGTGGCAGGATCATCCCGGAGAAGAACAGCGACATCACGAGCGTGACGGCCTGCAGGCCGCGGTCGTCGTGCAGCCAGAACATGCCGAGAGCGACCAGGTACCGCAGCCCGAAGCCGACCGTCACCGCGAGGACGAGCGCGACCGCGAACGCGGCGAGGTTCGCCGGGGCGGGCGCGCGGAACGGGAAGACCAGCGCGCCGGCCAGCAGCGGCGGTCCGGCGCGCAGCAGCAGGGAGCCCGCCGCGCGGCCGAGGTCGTCGGCCAGCCACCAGCCCTGCAGCCCGACCGGCCGGTACAGGTCGATCGCGACGTCGCCGTTGCGGATGCGCTCGGTGAGGTCCATCCCGCCGAAGATCTGCACCGGCCCGATCAGCGCCTGCGTGATGAAGCAGAACGTGACGGCGTCGGCGGCGTCGTACCCGCCGAGGGACGGCCGGACGGCCCACAGCGCCAGCAGGACGTACGCCCGCATGAAGCCGAAGACGGTGTTGGTCAGCGACTCGGTCAGCGAGCCGAGCGGATACGCGGTGTGCCGCCGGAAGCCGTACCACCACACCCACGGAAGGACCCCCACTTGCCGGGAGCCTAGAGATTCCGGCGGGTGCCCACCAGGTATTTCGGCACAGAACGGGCCCCGGCGGGCAGCCCGCCGGGGCCCGTCCGCACGCGGGGTCAGTCCTGCGGGATCTCGGGCTTGATGGGGGAGTAGAGCCAGTCCTTGAAGAACCCGCTCAGGTCCTGGCCGGAGATCCGCTGCGCCAGCGACGTGAACTGCGCGGTGTTGCCGTTGCGGTACTTGTGCTGCGCGTACCAGGTGCGCAGGAGGGTGAAGAACTCGTCGTCGCCGATCTTCTCCCGGAGGAACTGCAGCATCATGCCGCCGCCGTTGTAGACGCGGTCGTTGAACATGGTGTCGCGCTGCGGGTCGGCGGTCAGCACCGACCAGAACGGGCGTCCCTCACGGTCGGGGAACGGGCGGGCGGCGTAGGTGGCGCGGGCCGCGTCGTGGACGGTCCGCCCGCCGTTCACCTCCGTGTAGTACCAGGCGGCCCAGGTCGCGAAGCTCTCGTTCAGCCAGACGTCCTTCCAGCGCTCCGGCGACACCGCGTCGCCGAACCACTGGTGCGCCAGCTCGTGCGCGATCGTGCCGGTGCTGCGGACGGCGGAGTACACGGGCTTGCTCTGCGTCTCCAGCGAGAACCCGAGCGGCTGCCCGTTGAAGCGGGCGTCGTCGGCGATCGCGCCGGTGCTGGCGAACGGGTACTTCCCGAACGTCTTCGACCACAGGTCGGTGACCTCGCTGGTGGTGTCGTAGAAGAAGTCCACCGCGTCCGGCTGGCTGGCCAGGAGGACCGGATCGACGGCCGTGTAGTTGGGGACGCCGCCCGGCGTGCGGCCCTGCTTCACGTCCCACTTGCCGATGTCGATCGTGGTGAGGTAGCTCGCCATCGGGCTGTCCTCGCGCCACTTGAACACCTCGGCGCGGGTCCGCTCGGCGCGGCGGCTGAACGAGGCGGTGGCGGAGCGGTGCCCGTCGGGGCGCCCGTTGGCGACGACCGTCAGGCCCGCCGGGACCGTGATCGTGTAGTCGTAGGTCGCCTTGTCGCTCGGATGGTCGTTGACCGGGAACCAGGTGCGGGCGCCGTTCGGCTCGCCGCCGACGAACGCGCCGTCCGGGGTGTGCAGGAACCCGTACGGGGAGCCGAACACGATCGGGGAGCCCACGATGGTCTGCGGCACGCCGCCGTACTTGACGACCGCCCGGAAGACCGACCCCTTCCGCAGCCCGTGCCGCGGCGTGATGATCAGCTCCTGGCCCTTGCGCTCGTAGCGGGCCCGGTGCCGGTCCACCCAGATCCGCTCCACGTCCATGCCGGACAGGTCCAGGTCGAACCGCGACAGGTTCTGCGTGGCCCGCGCGGTGATGGTGACGGTGCCGTCGAGCTGGTCGTAGTCGGGGTCGTAGCTCAGGTCGAGCGAGTAGTGCCGGACGTCGTAGCCGCCGTTGCCCTCCAGCGGGAAGTAGGGGTCGCCGACTCCGGGGGCGCCGGGGGTGAAGTGACCGTGACCGTGGCCGTGGTGGTGGCCGTGGCCGTGCCCGTCCGCGGAGGCGGCGGGCGCGAACGCGACGACGCTCACGGCGGCGACGGCGATCGGGAGCATCCGCCCGGGGATCGCCCGGGACCGGATGGACCGGGGGTGACGCGCCATCAGGGATCCTCTCTGCGAGTGATCAACTAGCGCGCTCACGATGCGCCGATTATCGGCCGCTGTCGAGATCCCTAGCCGCATGTGGCCGGGACGCGAGGGACCGGCGAGGGTCGCGGGAGGGGCG
>NZ_JABXFD010000205.1 GCF_013372625.1 Actinomadura sp. BRA 177 | reverse complement strand
GAGCCGCAGGTGCGTCCCGACCCCCTGGACGCGCTCGCCGCGCCGCTGGACGCGCCCACCGAGTACCCGGCGGGCCTGGCGCAGGTGCGTCCCGACCCCCTGGAATGGGTGGCGACGTTCACCGAGCGGCTCGCCGGCTACACCACGCACGTGCGGGGGCATCCGCCGCTGCCGACGCTGGTGCTGTGGGCGCTGGAGAAGGCCGGGCTCGGCGGCACCGGCTGGGCGGCGGCGCTCATCATCGCGGCGGGCACGTCGTCGGCCGCCGCGATCGCGGTCACGGTGCGGTGCCTGGCGGGCGAGCGCGCGGCCCGCGCGGCGGTCCCGTTCCTGGTACTGGCCCCGCTGGCACTCTGGATCGCAACCGCGATGGACGCCTTCTTCCTGGCCGTAGCCGCATGGGGGACGGCCCTACTCGCCCTATCCACCCGCCGCCCCAGAATACGGCCCGCCGCCCCGCCCGCAGAGTCCGCGCCGCCCGCAGAGTCCGCGCCACCGGCAAGGGCCGCGCTGCACGCAGTCACCGCGCCACCTGCAGTCACCGCGCCGCACGCAGCGGGTGCGCCGCATGGAGGGGGTGCCTCGGGTGAGGTGGGCGCGGTGGTGCAGGCTGCGGTGGGTGGGGTGCTGTTGGGGTGCTTGCCCTACTTGAGTTACGGGCTGCTGCCGCTGTTCGCCGTGCCGCTGGCGGTGCTGCTGCTGGCCCGTCCCAGGGCCGCGGTGCTCGCGGCGCTGGGCGTGGGCCTGGCCGTGGTGCCCGCCGCGTTCACCGCGCTGGGGTTCTGGTGGCCCGACGGCGTCGCCGCCACCCTCGACACCTACCTGGTCAGCCGCGGGTCCGCGCAGCGCTCCTACGCCTACTTCCTGTTCGCGAACCTGGCCGTGCTGGGCCTGCTCACCGGCCCCGCGACCGCCCGCGCCC
>NZ_JABXFD010000436.1 GCF_013372625.1 Actinomadura sp. BRA 177 | reverse complement strand
CCCGCGGCCGCCCGCCGATCAGGCTGCCACCGATCAGACGAGCGGGATACCGCGGCGGGTGGTCGCGGGATTGTCGCCGGCGCACGGAATCGCCGCCGATCTGGACGGCTACCTCGGCGATCCGATGGACGACGAGGCCGGGCCGTTCTCCTACAAGGCGATCGTGGAGGCCGAGGAGCGCGACGAGCTTCCGCCGGGCGCGGTGGACGCCGTCCGGGCGTGGGGTTTCCCGAAGTACCTGGTGCCGGTCCCGCTGGGCGGCCGGCTGACGACGCTGGAGGAGTTGTTCTTCGTGACGCGCGGCATCTCGCGCCGCAGCGTCACGGTGGCGGTGATGTACGGGTCTGGGCTGCTGGCCGTGAACCCGGTGTGGCTGTGGGGCGACGCGTGGCAGCGGAAGACGGTCGCGGACGGTGTGCTGCGCGGCGACCTCGCCTGTTTCGGCGTCTCGGAGGCCGACCACGGCAGCGACGTGATGGCGTCGGAGTCGGAGGCCGAGATCCAGGGCGACGAGCTGGTGCTGACGGGCGTGAAGTGGCCGGTCGGCAACGCCACCCGCGGACGTTTCGTGACCACCTATGCCAAGACCGGCCCGCGCGACTTCTCCCTCATCCTGGTCGACAAGCGGGAACTGGACCCGGCGGTCTGGTCGACGCTGCCGCCCGTCCGGACGGTCGGGCTGCGCGGCCACGACCTGTCCGGCGTCGCGTTCTCCGGGGCGCGGGTGCCGGCCGACCGGGTGATCGGGCGGCGCGGCTCCGGGCTCGTCCAGACGCTGAAGACCCTGCAGATCACCCGGACCGCGATCGCGGCCCTGTCGGTCGGGACGATCGACGCGGTCGTGCGCATCGGCATGGAGTACGCGCGGCAGCGCACCCTCTACGGGTCGGACATCTACAAGATCCCGGTCATCCGCGACCATCTGCTCAAGGCGCATCTGGACCTGCTGATCGCCGAGTGCGTCGCGATCCCGGTGACGCGCTGCCTGACGGTCGCGCCGGGACGGCTCAGCCTGTGGTCGTCGATCGCGAAGTACTTCGTCCCCGTGCTGGGGGAGGAGGTCGTCGCGAGCATCGGGACGGTCCTGGCCGCGCGCGGCTACCTGCGCGAGGGCGTCGCGCACGGCGTGTTCCAGAAGCTGCAGCGCGACCACGCGATCGCGAGCATCTTCGAGGGCACCACGCACGTGAACCTGGCGAACGTCGCCGGGCAGCTCCCGTACCTGATCGACCCGCCGGAGGAGACCGGCGGCGAGGACGAACTGCTCGCCGACCTGTTCTGCTGGACGCGGACCACGCCCCCATGGGAACCGGACGGCCGGCGGCTGCAGCTCACCAACGAGGGACGCGACGAGGTCGGCCAGCGCTTCGAGGAGATCGCCGAAGAAGTGCTCACGGCGGCGAACACGCACGCGGCACCCGGCGTCGCGGCCGAGCTGAAGGACCTCATGTCCAGCATCGGCGGCCTGCGCGCCAAGGTGGACGAGGGCATCAGGACCAGCGAAGGCGACACGTCCTCTGTGGCCGCACTGGCGCGCGCCAAGCGCTACTGCGAACTGCACGCGATGGTCTCCTGCATGCTGACGTGGCTGCACAACCGGCACGCGTTCGGCGGTCCGTTCGCGGACGGCCAGTGGCTCGTCCTGTGCCTGCAACGGCTGCTCCAGCGCGCGCAGCCCGACGCCGTCCTGTCGGAGGAGTTCCTCCCGTCGCTGGAAGACGCGATGTTCCGCAGCTTCGACGAACGACGCTGGTTCACGCTGCTCTCGCTGGCCGAGGACGAGTGATATCCGTGTACGCGGATTTCGTGTCGCTCATCCGGGACAACATCCAGACATACGGTGACGACCGCTCGTTCACCTTCATCAGCGAGGAACCGGGACGGAAGTACAAGGAGAACGTCCTCGGGTTCGCCGAACTCGACCGCAAGGCCCGCGCGCTGGCCTGCCGCCTGGAGGCGCGCGGGCTGCGCGACCGGGCCGTCCTGCTGCTGTATCCGGAGGGCCTGGAGTTCATCACGGCGTTCTTCGGCTGCCTGTACGCGCGGGTCATCGCCGTCCCGGCGCCGCTGCCGGACCTGGACGCGGGACGGTTCGGCCGCACCCGCCGCATCATCGAGGACGCCGACATCACGCTGATCCTCACCGACACCGCCCACCGGGCCACGCTCGACGCGTGGCTCAGGGCGGCCGGCCTGCGCAACCGCGTCCACTGCCTGGACACCCAGGCGGGCAAGGACGCAGACCCGGGCGACTGGACGCCGCCGGACTTCGGCCCCGAGACGCTCGCGTTCCTGCAGTACACCTCGGGTTCGACCAGTGACCCGAAGGGCGTGATGGTCTGCCACGGCAACCTGCTGTGCAACGGCGAGGAGATCAAACGCCGCATCGAGGGCTCACCGGACACCGTCGGCGTCGGCTGGGTGCCGCACTACCACGACATGGGCCTGGTCGGTCAGTTCCTGCAGCCGCTCTACCTCGGCTGCCGGTACGTGTTCACCTCGCCGATCACGTTCATCAAACGTCCAGTGCTGTGGCTGGAGCTGATCACCCAACATCGGGGCACGATCACCGTCGCCCCGAACTTCGGGTACGAGCTGGCCTTACGCCGCGTCACCGACCGGCAGCTGGACGGCCTGGACCTGTCGTCGCTGACCGTCGTCAAGAACGGCGCCGAACCCGTCCGGGCGGCGACGCTGGAGGCGCTCTCCGAGCGGTTCGGCCCGGTCGGGTTCCGGCCCGAGATGTGGATGCCCTGCTACGGGATGGCGGAGACGACGCTGCTCGTCACCGGCGCGCCGATCGGCGGCGGGCCGGTGGTCCGCGACTTCGACGCCGAGGCCCTCACCAAGGACGTGGCGGTTCCCCGGAACGGCCCGCGGGGGACGCGGCGGCTCGTGAGCAGCGGCCGCCCCGTCACGCTGGATGTGCGGATCGTCGACCCGGAGACGCGCGCCGAGCGTCCGGCGGGAGGCGTCGGGGAGATCTGGGTGCGCGGCGGCAGCGTCGCCCAGGGCTATTGGCGCAGCCCCGAGGAAAGCCGCGCGATATTCGGCGCCCGCACCACCGCGGAGGAAGGTCCATATCTGCGGACCGGTGATCTTGGATTCATCGCCGGCGGCGAACTCTTCGTCACCGGAAGGATCAAGGATCTGATCATCGTGAACGGCCGGAATATCCACGCCCACGACATCGAGGAGGCGGCGCGGGCGGCCCATCCGGCGGCGCTGATCGGCGCCGCGTTCGCCATTGACGGCGCCATAGATGCGGATGTCGGGGCCGATGTCGGGTCCGATGTCGGGACCGGTGCCGGCCGGGGCCTGGACGGCGGCCGGGAGCACGTCGTCATCGTCCAGGAGATCAGTACCCGGGCGGCCACCGGGACGCCCCTGGACGAGCTGGCGTCGCTCATCAAGGCCCGCGTGGCAAGGGCGTTCGAGCTGCCCGCGGTGAGCGTCGTGCTCGCCGCGCGCGGCACCGTGCGGCGCACCACGAGCGGGAAGATGCAGCGCCGGCTGACCCGCGAGGCGTTCCTCACCGGAGAGATCACCGCACTGGCGGACGATCTCGAACCGGGCGTCTCCGAGCTGCGCCGGGCGCACGCGTGAACCCGGCGCGCACGACCCCCGTGACCTGCAATTTCGAAGATCGAAAAATTGCCCCTAACCAATCCTAGTCAAAAGCATGACTAATCATGTCTTTGTCTGCTAACGTCGGTCGCAACCCTGAGTCAAGGCGGGGAGAGAAGGCCGATGGCGCTACGTCACGCGGTGCTGGCGGCGCTGCTCGATGGCGAGTACAGCGGCTACCAGCTGGCCAAGATCTTCGATTTGTCGGTCTCCAACTTCTGGCATGCCGTACCGCAGCAGCTCTACTCGGAGCTGTCGAGGTTGGAGACGGAGGGCCTGATCCGCGGACGGCAGATCATCCAGCACGACCGCCCCAACAAGCGGGTGTACACGGTCACCCCGGCCGGCGTCGACGAACTCGAGCGGTTCGCCGGCACCCCCGCCAAACCCGGGATCATCCGGGAGAACCTTCTCGTGATGGTCCAAGCCGTGGACCACATCTCCACCGACTCCGTCATCGCGCAGCTCGAGGACCGGGCGGTCGCGGCCGCCGCCAAGATCGAGGTCTTCGAGCACACCCTCAAGCACCTGCGCGGCGACCTGGACGAGGAGACCTTCCTGCGGACCGGGTCCCCGCTCGGCCCGTACCTCACCTGCCTGCGCGGCCGCCGCTTCGAGCAGGAGAACTACGAGTGGTTCACCAGCACCGCCCGGCTGCTGCGCAGCAGGGCGGGCACCCATGCCGAGGGGGGCGATCCGTCATGACCGGCATCATGCGGCCCGCGGCCCTCGCGAGAACGGCGCCACCCGCGCCGACCCCCCACACCCACCCCAGCCTCGCATCCCGGCCGGGCTGGACCCGGGCGACACGCCTTAGTCAAGGAGGCGTTCATCATGTCGGGCGAACACCACACCATCGAACTCCCTAGCAGCCCACTCCCCAACACCGCACTCCCCGGCGACCTCGCGACCAGCACTCCGCCGCACGGCCTGCCCACGATCGACGAACCGGTCCCGCTGCTGCTGGGCGAGCTGACGCTGCCCGCCGAACGGGCCTCGGTGCCCCGGGCGCGCCGGTTCAGCCGGTCCATCACCCTCGCGGCCGGCGTCGCGCACGTCCGCGACGACGCCGAGGTCCTGGTCTCCGAACTGGTGACCAACGCCGTCCGGCACGCCACGGCGCCCGGCGCCGCGCTGTGCCTGCGGCTGCTGCGCGCCGGCACCCGGCTCCGCATCGAGGTCCACGACCAGGGCGCGGGCGTCCCGCGGCCGCGCCGGATCGACCTCATGGAGGAGACGGGCCGGGGCTGGTTCCTCGTGGCGGTCATGGCCGACCGGCACGGGACGGACCACACCCCGTCCGGCAAGTCGGTCTGGTGCGAGGTGCGCGCCTGGCCGCGGGACGAGCACCCCGGGCACTGAGCAACCGTTCGCAGACCCCCGGATCGGCGAATGGAAGTCGTGCCATGCCCGAATACGCGCCCGCTGACCACCCGTCCGCCGGCTACTACCGGGCGGACGGGAGACCCGCCACGGCCGAGGAGGCCCAGCGGCTGCTGCTGGACGTGCGAGGACGCCTGCTCGCGCAGGACGTCATCCGCGTCGGCGCCGTCGTCGTGGTCGTCTCGACCTGGTTCACCGTGATCGACCTCGGCATCGCGGCGAACGGCCGGCCGCTGCTGTGGCAGACGATCGTGTCCGACCACGCGATGCACGCCGACATCGGCCAGTACAGCTCGCGGGAGCAGGCCGCGCGCGGCCACGCGCAGGCCGTCGCCATGATCTCCGGCAGGCTGCGCGGGCTCGTCGCCCGCGCCGCGCTGGACGAGGTGCGCCCCTGAGCCGACCACCGACCCGACACCCCGCGTCCCCCCACGACACGGGCCGCGATCCCGGCCCGCCCTCGGCATGAGGTTGTGATCTGATGCCCTCGAAGACACCCCGCGACGACGTCCCCGGCGGCAAGGCCCGGCGGCGGCGTCCCATCCGCCTGCGGATCACGGCGCTGCTGCTGGTCCCGCTGGTATCCCTGATCGCCCTGTGGGCGTTCGCCGCGAACATCACGCTCGGCGACGCGTTCGACAAGTACGACTTCTCCACGACGTACGAGAAGATGGGCCTGCCCGGCCTCTACCTGGTGAACCAGCTCCAGGCGGAACGTTCCCTCAGCGTCGTCGCACTGGCCACGCACGACGCCGGGGCCGCGAAGAAGCTCGCCGGGCAGCGCGCCCGCGTCAGCGCCGTCGAGAAGTCGTTCCGGTCGACCGCGCTGTCGCCCGACGCGCAGGACGCGGCGCAACCGGAGACGAAGCAGCGCCTCGCGGAGGCGATCAAGGCCCTCGACAGGCTGCCGCAGCTGCGCGGCAAGGTCGACTCCGGCCAGGCCGCCCCGCTGGACGTCATCAACTCCTACAGCACGATGCTCGACCAGGTCATCAGGGTGTTCGACGGCCTGGTGTCGGTCAACGACGTCGCGATCCTCACCCAGGGCCGCGCGCTGATCGGCATCGGCAACGCCCGCGCCTACATGCTCCGCGAGGACTCCCTCGTCACCGCCGCGATGGCGCGCAACGGGCGGCTCACCCCGGACGAGCACACCGCGTTCGTCCAGTGGGCGGCGGAGGGGCGGCGCGTGTTCGAGGCCGGGCTCTCCGACCTGAACGACCAGATCCGCGGGCCGCTGCAGCAGCTCGCCGCGTCCGACCAGTTCAAGCGGTACCGCGCCGCCGAGGCCGCGATCGTGAACGCGCGCGGCGACCGGCTGCCGGCCGAGGCGGCCGACTGGCAGGCCACCACCCAGCTGCTGTCGCAGGCGTGGGGGCAGAAGGTCCAGCAGGCGAGCCTCGCGCTGAACGAGCTGGCCAAGCCGATCGGCGAGCGGATCGTCATGCGGCTCGTCCTCGCCGGCGGGTTCGGGCTGCTCGCGGTCATCGCGTCCATCGTGCTGTCGCTGCTCGCGGCCCGCAGCCTGTCCCGCGAGCTGCGCGGGCTGCAGCGCGCCGCGCTGAACCTCGCCGAGGACCGGCTGCCCAACGTCGTCGCCCGGCTCCGGCGCGGTGAGGAGGTCGACGTGGACGCCGAGGCGCCGCCGCTCGTCATCGGCAAGAGCAGGGAGGTCGCGCGCGTCGGCGACGCCTTCACCCAGGTGCAGCACACCGCGATCGAGACCGCCGTCCGCGAGTCGTACCTGCGGCAGGGCATCAGCCGCGTGTTCCTCAACGTCGCGTGGCGCAGCCAGTCGCTGCTGCACCGCCAGCTCCGCATGCTGGACGAGATGGAGCGCGGCGCGTCCGACCCGAAGGCGCTGGAGGACCTGTTCCGGCTCGACCACCTCACGACCCGCATGCGCCGGCACGCCGAGGGCCTGGTCATCCTGTCCGGGACGTCCCCGGGCCGCGGCTGGAGCCGTCCGGTGCACGTCGAGGACGTGCTGCGCGCCGCCGTCGCCGAGGTCGAGGACTACACCCGCGTCGAGGTCGTCGTCGTGACCGGGCAGGCCGCGCTGATCGGCGAGGCCGTCGCGGACATCATCCACCTGCTCGCCGAGCTGATCGAGAACGCCACCGTGTTCTCGCCCGCGCCGACCGAGGTGCTGGTGCGCGGCGAGATGGGCGCCAACGGGTTCGCCGTGGACGTCATCGACCGCGGCATCGGGCTCGACCAGTCCGAGCTGGACGCCCTCAACCTGCGGCTGTCGCGGCCCCCCGAGTTCGACCTGGCCGTCACCGACCGGCTCGGCCTGTTCGTCGTCGCCCGGCTCGCCGGACGGCACGGCATCCGGGTCGCCCTGCAGCCGTCGCTGTACGGGGGCGTCAGCGCCGTCGTGCTGATCCCGCGCGAGCTGATCGTGGACGTCGACCAGCCGGAGGACGAGGAGAGCCCGGCCGGCGGCGACGTACCGGTCGCCGGGCAGAACGGGCAGAACGGGCACGCGTCGGTGAACGGCTCGACGCGGCAATGGCCCACGCCGTCCGCGCCGTCGTCCACTGCGATGCTGAACGCGCCGGTGTACGACACCGTCCAGGACACGCCGCCCGCCTATGACGGCACGCCCACCCACGGCACGTCCGTCCCCGACAGCGCCTTCGACACCGCGCTCGCCTACGAGGCCACGGCCGCGCCTCCGGGGGCGCCCGATACACCGGCGCCCCTGGAGGATCGGCCGGAGTTCGACGCGACGGTGGGGTTCAACGCGTACGACGGAACCGAGACCCCGACGTCGTACCGCACCCCACCGTCGTACGGGGCCCAGCCCGGACCGCCGCCCGCGTTCGACGCGACGCGCCCGTTCCAGGCCGGGGGACCGCGCGTTCCCGCCTACGGCCACGACCCCTACAACGGCGCGGGCCGCTACGAGACGCCCGCCTCGTTCGGGGAGTCGCAGGCGCAGGCGGGCGGCGGGCGCGCCCCGCTGCCGCGCCGGGTGCGCGGCGGCAACCTGGCGCCGCAGCTGCGCGACCCGGACGGTTTCGCGGAACCGGCCGCGCCGCCGCCCGCCGACGCCGTCGCCGCCTGGGAGGAACGCTCGGCGGAGGCGTCCCGGGACCTGTTCGCCTCCCTGCAGGCCGGCTGGCTGCGGGGCAGGGACGAGGACGAAGGACCGGCCGACGGCATGGAGGGAAGATCATGACCCAGCAGGGAGTCGCGGCCGAACTCAACTTCCTCCTCGACGATCTCGTCGACCGGGTACCGCAGATCCGCAAGGTCGTGGTGCTGTCCCGGGACGGGCTCGTGATGGGCAAGTCGCGCGGCGTCGGGCGCGAGGACGCCGAGTACCTCGCGGCGCTCGCCGCCGGGTTCCACAGCCTCGCGATCGGCGCGAAGCCGCAGCTGGAGTCCGGCGAGATCCGGCAGACCCTCATCGAGATGGACCAGGGCCTGTTCTTCGTCGTGCCCGCCGGGGCCAACAGCTGCCTCGCGCTGCTCAGCGAGGTCGGCGCCAACGCGGGCCTCGTCGCCTACGAGATGACGATGCTCGTCAAGCGCGTCGGCAGGCAGCTGTCCACGGGACTCAGGCAGGGCGCCGCCGGACCCGGACCCAGGTGACCCGCCATGGACCCCAGTGACGTGCCCGGTGCTCCCCGGGGTCCCGGCCGGGAACGGTGGCTCGACGCCGCCGCCGGGCCCATCGTCCGCCCCTACGCGGTGACGCGCGGCCGGACCCGCCCGGCCGGCGAGCCGCTCGACATCGTGGCGATCCTCGTCGCGACCGGGCGGCCGCCGGCCGAGCCGGGCCGGCTGTCGCGGCACCAGCGCCGGCTGCTCGCGCTGTGCCGCCGCCCGCACGCCCTCGCCGACCTCGCCTCGGACCTGAACCTGCCGCTCGGGGTGATCCGGGTGCTGGCCGGCGACCTGCTCGAATCGGGCCTCATGGACGTCCAGCGGTGGTCCACGCCGGCCGCGCCGGCCGGGCAGCCGACCATGATCCAGCCGCATACCGACCAGAACCTGCTCAGGATGGTGCTCGATGAACTCCGTGCACTCTGACCCCCCGCCCGCGCCCGACGACACCGACGACCGGGAGGACGGGCCCCGCGTCGCCCTGAAGATCCTGGTCGCCGGCGGGTTCGGCGTCGGGAAGACGACCATGGTCGGCGCGGTCAGCGAGATCCGGCCGCTGCGCACCGAGGAGGCGCTGACCGACGCGAGCATCGGCGTGGACGACCTCGACGGCGTCGCCGCCAAGACCACCACGACCGTGGCGATGGACTTCGGCCGCATCACGCTGCGCGACGGCGTCGCGATCTACCTGTTCGGGACGCCGGGCCAGGAGCGGTTCTGGTTCATGTGGAACGAGCTGTCGCGCGGCGCGCTCGGCGCCGTCGTGCTCGCCGACACTCGGCGGCTGATGGCGAGCTTCGCCTCGATCGACTACTTCGAGCGCAAGGGCACGCCGTTCGTCGTCGCCGTCAACTGCTTCGACGACGCCGACCGCTACGACCCGCCGGAGATCCGGACGGCCCTGGACATCGACCCGCACGTCCCCGTCCTGCTGTGCGACGCCCGCCGCACGGGCTCGGCGAAAGAGGTCCTGGTGTCGCTCGTCGAGCACGCCCTGCGCCTGGCCGGCGGCGCAAGCCCCCGCCGAGCCGGCTGACCCCCGTTGACCTGCGGCGTGTCGCCCTTATGCGGCGCGGTATAGGGGCAACACGCCGCGGGTCAACGGGGCGCGTTCATGGGGTCAGTGGACCTCCTCGGGGTGCGGCGGGCGCATGATGATCTCGTCCACCCCGACGTCGTGGCCCTCCGCGCATCTGACCTGCGCCGTCACGCGCTCGCCGCAGCGGGCGTGGGTCAGCATGACCTGGCGGCCCTCCTCGTGCGGCAGGTAGGTCTCGCCGAACTCCATGAGGCTGACGAGGGTGGGCGCGAGGTCCAGGCCCATCTTCGTCAGGTGGTACTCGTAGCGCGTGCGCTGGCCGGGCTCCTGGTAGGGCTCCCGGGTGAGCAGCCCCGCCTTGACGAGGTGGCGCAGGCGGGCGGTGACGGCGGATTCGGTCATGCCGAGGTTGCGCACGAAGTCGCCGAAACGATTGGTCCCGAAGAACGCCTCGCTGAGCACCAGCACCGCCGACGGCGGGCCGAGCGCGGCCAGGGTCCGGGCGACCGGGCAGTTCTGCATCGACCAGGTGTCGCGGTCGGCGAAGTGCCCCTCAAGTGCGATTGTCACGCGACCCACTATAAACCTGCTGACTTCGCTTGACCAAAGTCAGGCCGGGCGCTAGCGTCGCTGACTATGGTGAAACAAAGTCAGGTACGCACCGGTCCCGTCCTCGCGGTGCTCTCCGTCGCCTCCTTCATGGCGGGCCTCGACCTGTTCATCGTCAACGTCGCCTTCGACGACATCGGCCGCGACTTCGCCGGCACGCCGATGGCCGACCTGTCCTGGGTCCTCAACGCCTACGCGATCGTGTTCGCCGCGCTGCTCGTCCCGCTCGGCCGGCTCGCCGACCGGTACGGCCGCAAGGCCGGCCTCGTCCTCGGCCTCATCGTGTTCACCCTCGCCTCCCAGGCGTGCGCCGCCGCCCCCGACCTGTGGTGGCTGGTCGGCTTCCGCGTCGTGCAGGCCGCCGGCGCCGCCGCGCTCATCCCCACCAGCCTCGGGCTGCTGCTGTCGGCGATGCCGGCGGCGCGGCGCGGCGGCGCGGTGCGGATC
>NZ_JABXFD010000640.1 GCF_013372625.1 Actinomadura sp. BRA 177 | reverse complement strand
CACCACCACCCCGTCCTCACCGACGCAGGACGCCCGCGCCGCCCCGGAGCCCCTTGTTGCGGGCGTCCTGCGTCGGTGAGGACGGGGTGGTGGTGGACGAGCCGCCGCGGGACCCGCTCGTGGTGCCGCCGCCGGACGAGGTGGTCGAGCCGCCGCCGGACGGGCTCGTCCCGCCCGCCGTCCGTCCGCCGCTGGGGGTGGTCACGCTGCCGTTCCTCTCCGTCAGACCGTGCTGGACCGCTCGGCCTCGGCGTACGCCTTCGCCGTGGTGTCGATCTTCGCCGCGAAGCCCTTGGCGGTCTCCATCAGCAGCTTGACGTCCTCGAAGCCGAACTGGACGGCGATCGGGTAGGCGGCCGAGGCGGCGGAGCAGGTGATGCTGAAGTCGCCGCCCTCAAGGTTGTAGGTGCCGTCGGTGTTGAGCTTGTCGCCGGCCGTCCGGAGCCGGGGCACGACCTGGTCGGTGATGTCCTTGCCGTGCAGGGCGATGCGCTGCGGGTCCGCTGCCTTGGGTGGTGTCACGTGTCCCTCCCGAGTCGAATGTTGATCATAAGGGACGTCCGCCGGAGTGACGACGGTTTGACCGGAACGACCGTCAGGTGGCCGGGATCATCAGTTCCACGCCGATGACCAGCGCGAGGACGAGGGTGTGCAGCGGTTCGGGGAGCGGGGCGTGGACGCGCACGGTCCGGCGGCGCCTGCGGTCGTTGTACGGCGAGTGGTCGGTGGCGACCCGGGCGATCTCCTTGCCGGACGCGTCCACGAGGACGCCCTCCGCCTTCGGGTTGCGAAGACCGGGACCGGTGAACCTGGCGAGCGGCCTGGACTGGGCGTCCAGGAGCGTGAATCGGCCGCCGCTCCTCCCGGACATCAGGGAGAAGACGCCCTTGACGCCGCCAGTGGCGACGGCGATGGAGCCGATCAGCCCGCCGTTCGCCGCGACGACGTACGCCGGTTGCGGACGCATCGGGTCGTTCGTGCGGTCGACGTAGAAGTACGGGCTGCCGTCCGGGGCGGCGAGGCAGATGACGACGCGCGACTCGTCGTGCTGAGCGTGCGGGTTCGCGTACGGCATCGCCGCGTCGTCGGGGCGCCGGACGGGTACCCGGGTGCCGTTGGCGAGCAGCTCGTCCCCGCCGTGGAAGACGTACGTGCGGGGCTGCCCTGGCTCGTCGATCGTCCAGGTCAGCGTCTCGTACAGGCTCGGCACGTCAGCTCCGGGTCAGGTCGAACGCGATGGGCGAGGCGAGGACGAGCGTCCGCATCGGCTCGGGCAACTGGTAGAAGAACTGGAGGTCGTACTTGCCTTTGTAGAAGCCCTCGTTCACGTCGAGTTTCGCGACCTGGACGCCGTTCATATCGGTGTAGGAGCAGCCGACGACGTGCCACTGTCGGTTGTCGTTCTGTGAACTGTCCAGCCTCATCTCCCAGTCGAGGCGGCAGAGCGGACGGTCGGCGCCGTCCAGCAGGATGTTGCACATTGCGGGCGCCATGGCCGCCATCATCCTGCGGAGGGCGCCCTGCCCGGCCATCTGCTGCGCGGCGGACGTCCGGTCCTCGGCGTACCGGCCGATCACGGTGCCGTCGGGCGCGACGAACGCGACCGGTGCGCCGCGCTGGTAGTCGACGAAGAAGGCCGGCG
Organism: Actinomadura sp. BRA 177; assembly: GCF_013372625.1. GTDB lineage: Bacteria > Actinomycetota > Actinomycetes > Streptosporangiales > Streptosporangiaceae > Spirillospora. The sequence goes on along the minus strand of NZ_JABXFD010000640.1, from coordinate 9,174 downwards.
TGCCGTCCGCCGCGAAGAGCTGGAGAACCACGCGCGCGTCGCCGACGCCCGCGCCGAACATCGCCAGCGGCCCCTTGCGCGGTTTCGGGCCGGAGACCTGCGTGGTCCGGCCGAGGGACTGCCCGCCCGGGTCGCTGATCTCGTACTCGAACTGGGACGAGATCTGCGCGATGCGCAACGCCGGATAATCGAACACGGGTGGACCTCACTTGTCCCACGGTGGGGTCTCGTCGCCCGCCTTGATGTCTCCGGTCGGCAGCCCCAGCGTGCCCGACGTGGACGTGTGGCCCTGGCCGTCGTAGTTGACGTTGCCGGTTCCCTTCACGACGTCGCCGCCGTTGAGCTGGCCGCTCGCCGACCCCGACACCTTGCCTTCGCCGGTCTCGAAGTCATGGTTGCCCTCGATGCCCACCTTGCCGCCGACGGTCGGGATGGGCACGCTCTGCCCGTTTCCGGTTCCGTTGCCGCCGACGGACACGGAACCGGGCGTCTCGACGCTCGCCCCGGCGCCGTACTTGACGCTGCCGTGGTCGCCCTGGCCGATTCCGTCCTCGTCGGTGTACTCGACGTTGCCGTTGACGCCGAGCCCGGTCGAGGACTTGAAGCCGCCCGACAGGTCGCCGCCCGCGAGGCCGTGGTCGCCCCACTTGACGTGGCCGCCGCCGGTGATCTCGTTCCCGGCCCCGGTCTTGACGGTGGCGCCGCCCCCGATGTTCCACGTGTGGTTGGCGTTCCGGTCGGCGTCGAGGTCGACCTTGGAGACGGGCAGTCCCCGGCCGCCGCCGCGCGACCCGGCGGCCGCGAGGCCGCCGTTGATCGCGTTCTGCCCGAGGTTGGCGAGGGCCGCGGCCGAGCCGGTCGCCTGGGCGGTCATGAAGTCGGACAGGGCCTGGTCGTTGCCCTTGCCCGACTCGGCGACCGCGGCGAGCAGCGACCCGCCCTGGAAGACCATGGCCGCCAGCTGCGCGGCCATCGCGAGGACGCCGGTGGCGACGAGCGTCACGGTCAGGCAGGTCGCCGCGATCGCCTCGCAGGCCGCGGTGATCTCCGCGGTGATGATCCCGGCGAGGGCCGCGGCGGCGACGGCGGCGAGCGCGGCCAGGAAGGTGCCCATCGCCACGGCGAAGATCGCGTAGACCATCAGCGCCCACGCGTACGAGATCAGCGCGATGCCCACGGCCTGGAAGTAGGTCTGCAGGATGTCGAGCTGCGCGACGAACTCCTGCACCTTCTGCTCGTAGCCGGGACGGTCGTCGGCGGTCCAGTCCTGGGGGGAGATGGCGGCCACGCGCTGCTGCAGCAGTGTCTTCGTCTGCTCGACGGACTGGGCGGCGTCCATCCACGCCTGCCCCGCCTTTTCGAGGTTGACCGGATTGCCCTTGCTCAGCGTGAACTGAAGCTTGATCCAGACGGCCGGCGGGAGGATGAACTGGGCGATGCCGGTCTCGATGTCGGCGGTGCCCATGAGGGTGTCATAGGAATTGAATGCGGTCATCGCGGCGCCCTCGCCCCTCGTCAGACGTACTTGATCTTGCTGGCGGTCTCGGCACCGCCGTAGTTCTTCGCCGCGGTGCCCAGCTTCTCGGCGAATCCGTCCAGCATTTCGAGGTGGGTGTTCAGGTCCTCGTAGGCGAACTGGAGGCCCATCGGATAGGCCATGGACGCCAGGGTGCCGGTGACGCTGAAGTCGCCGCCTTCGATCGTCCCCTTGGAGTTCAGGGTGCTGCGGGCCTTGTCGAGGGCCGGGCGGACCGCGCTCTTGATCTCCTTGCCGTGCTGGTCGATCCGTGCCGGGTTCACGGAGATCTCGCCGCCCACACCCGCCGCCTTTCGTCGCGCAGCCTTTTTGTGACGCTTCCTGCCGTCGGCAGGATAGGTCATGGCGTCCCGCCGGTGCAGTACACCCGATGATCTCGGCATGACCGGGCCGGCGTCCTCTACAGTCGTGTCCGGTGAAAGGAGCTTCCGGGATGAGCGGGATGAGATGGACAGCGGTCGCCGTGCTGGCCGGCTGCCTCGCGCCCCTGTGCACGGCGCCGGTCGCCCACGCTGCGCCGGCGGCCCCGGCGATCCCGGCGGCACCGGCGGCACCGGCGAACTGCAACCCGCCCGCCGGAGTCATGACCAAGCGGCAGCTCGACCAGAACGGGCAGCCCTGGGCGCAGCGCATCCTCAACATCGGCGCCGCGCACGAGCGCGCCACCGGGCGCGGGATCAAGGTCGCGGTGGTGGACAGCGGCGTCACCGCGGCGAACCCCCAACTCGCCGGGAAGGTCCTGAAGGGGGTCGACCTGACGAAGACGGGCGCGAAGGACTGCCTCGGGCACGGCACCTGGGTGGCCGGGATCATCGCCGCGAAGCAGGGCGTCAGCCCCTTCTACGGCGTCGCGCCGGACGCGCGGATCATCCCGATCAAGTTCGCGGCCCAGGCCAGCGGCGTCGACAGCGGCCTCGCCGCCAAGGGCATCGACGAGGCTGTCCGGCTCGGCGCGGACGTCATCAACGTCTCGACCCAGTCGATGGGCGACGACCCCCGGCTGCGCAAGTCGGTGGAGGACGCGCTCGCGAAGGGCGTCGTCGTCGTGGCCGCGGCCGGCAACATCGACCCGGAGAAGGGCAACGTCCCCGGGCTGATGTATCCGGGCGCCTACCCGGGCGTGATCTCGGTGGGCGCCGTCGGGCAGGACGGGCAGGTCACCACGTTCTCCAACCCCGCGACCCCCGTCTCGGTCATTGCGCCGGGCAAGGACATCGTGACGACGGCCCCGGACGGCACCTACGCCGTCGCCGAGCAGGGCACGAGCTTCGCCACCCCGTTCGTCTCCGGGCTCGCCGCGCTCATCAGGCAGCTCTATCCGAAACTCACCCCCGCGCAGGTCAAGCAGCGGATCGAGGCGACGGCCGAGGGCAGCAAGGGGACGGGCAGCGGGCACGGCATGATCAACCCGTTCGAGGCCCTCACCGCGGTGGGCGTCGCGGACGCCGGGCAGCCCGGCGCCGCGGGCCCGCCCGTGAAGATCGCCATGGCGGACCGTCCGGACCCGACCACCCGCGCCGTCGCGCTGGGCATCGCGGGCGGGGCGCTCGGCCTCGCCGCGCTGGTGGCGGCGGGCGGCATGCTGATCCCGCTCGGCCGGCGCCGCGGCTGGCGCCCCGGCTACGTCACGATGACCGCCGACTCCGCGGACCGGCGCGGGGACGACTAGCCCGCGGCCGGCCCGCCCGGGGACGGGCGGCGTAATACCATCTGGCGGATGCAGTCGACGGCGCCGGTGCCCCCAGAGCCCGAGCAGCGCGCGGCGGTGCGGCGGTGGGTCGTGCCGCTGGCCGTGCTGGGCGTGCTCGTGGTCCTGGTGCCGGTCGTGTGGGTCGCGGGCGGATTCAAGGCGACGCCCAAGCAGCCCGCGAAGAAGGCCGGTGAACGGCTCGACCTCGGGTTGTTCAGCGTGACCGTCCATGACGTGCGGATCGGGCTCGCCGACGACGCGTTCGGCAGCGGCAAGAAGCGCTACCTCATCATGCGGATGCGCGTGCTGAACAAGGGCAAGGAGACCTAGTCGCTGGGCAGCGGCGGGCTGACGGACGGCGTCGCCGCGCTGACCAAGGCCGGCAAATGGGTCGAACCCGAGCGGATCGACGGGGTCGCCGGCGGCGCGAAGACGGACACGACGCAGCCGGGGCTGCCGGTCGAGGCGTCCGCGATGTGGGAGATGGGCCCGGCCGATTCGCCGACGAAACTGACCGTCGGCCTGCGCAAGTGGAGTTACGAGCACGGGTTCACCGACAGCAGCTACAACTGGATCGTCCCGCCCGGTAGCGATGTCCTCGCCGCCCGCCTCACCCTGCCGGTGAGTCCGCCATGAACGTGCGGCAGGTGCTGTTGCGGGGCGGGGCCGGGGCCGGCGGGACGGTCCTGCTCGCCGGCGCGATGTGGCTGCACTCCGTCCGTCCCGAGGTGCGGGCGGGGGAACTGGACCCGATCCGGACCGACGGGACGGTCGGCGAGAAGGTCACGACTCGCGACTTCAGCGTGCGGGTCGACGGGGTCGACGCGGCGCGGTCGCTGCAGTCGGGCTTCTCGATCGGCGGCGCTCGCCCGGTGGGGACGGACGGCGTCTACCTCGTCGTGCGGCTCAGCGCGACGGCCGGGCACGAACCGCTGCAGCTCGCGTCGGCGGAGCTGGAGACGCCGGGCGGCTACACGTTCAAGGGCGGCCCGCGGACCGCGGCGGCGTCGCTGAACCAGCCGACGTTGCAGCCGATGATCTGGACGTCCACGAAGCTGGTGTTCGAGCTGCCGAAGGACCGGGTCGAAGGCGCGCATCTGGTCGTGGGCACCGGCGGGCTGCTGCCGCAGCTGTCGTCGGCGGCCGACATCGACCTCAAGCTCAACCGGGATCGGGCGGCCAAGCTGGTCCAGAGCGCCACCGAGCGGTACCAGGTCAGGACGGAGACCTCATGACGGCCTCCGACACCCAGCCCGACGGGATCCCGCTACCCGGACGGCCTGGAATGCGTCCCCGGGATCGGCGGATCGTGCAGGCCATCGCGCTCATGTGCGCAATGGCGGCGATGCTCGTCCTTCCATGGGCGGACGAGACCGAGAACGTCAAGAAGTCACTGAAACCGCCGGAGAAGATAACGACCGTCCCCGAAGGGCAGATCGGCGATCTGGTCGGTGCTTAATGGAAGGTCTTCGACCGGCGGACAGCGGCACCGCTCAGTGGGCAGGGCGATGTGGTCGAGTTGCAACTGGCGGTCGCCGTCCGTCCTTCGGACGCCGAAAGCGCCAAGGCGGTCGGCTCCTACGGGCTGCGATACCGGTTGCACGACGGCGACGGCCGCGAATGGTTCGCGAACGGTGTCCGGACGGCGGAGCCCAAGGCGGGCGTCGCGATGCGCATCACCGTCAAGGCGACGGTGCCCCGCTCCAAGGCGGGCGCGCTGGATCTGCAGATCCAGGCACCGAAGGAGTCACGGCAGCAGGGGGACCCACTGGCTTCGCTGCGTTTCGCGCACTGACTCGCGCCATCACGAGGTTGAACGCCGCCGCCAGCAGGCAGACGCGCAGGATCTCGAAGACGAGCCCCGTCACGTAGCCGACGGCCGGCAGCGCCTGGATCCACCACGTCACCTCGTGCGGGCCGATCACCTCGTACACCAGCCGGCGGGACGCGTCCTCCCCCACGTACAGGCCGGCGAACAGCAGGGCGAACGTCGCGAACGGCAGCATCCCGGACCGGCGGACGAGCCGCAGCCCGTACCAGGCGGGCAGCCACATCTCCCGGAACCCGCGGGTGAGCAGCTCGCGGGAGCTGTTCGCCCGGTCGAGACCGCCGGCCCGCGCCAGCCGCCGCCCCGCCCGGCCGCCGCCGAGCACGACCCGCTCGTCGGCCGCGTCCAGCCCGAGGATCACCCCGGCGATCACCAGCCAGATCAGCGCGCCGAGCACCGCGTCCTTGAACGGCGGCCACAGGTCGAACGCGGGGCCGGCGACGCCGCTCACCCAGCCCCACACCTCCCGCCCGGTGAGCCAGCCGACGCCGAGGCCGCGCAGGTGGTCGATGGTGAAGATGCCGAACAGCGCGAAGTTGATCTCCAGGAAGGCGACGAGCGCGCCGATGGCGCGGGGCAGCCGCGCCTCCAGCCGCCACTCCGCCAGCACCTTCAGCACGAACAGGCCCGCGGTGAGGCCGATCGCGAGGCCGACGTGCTTCTCCAGCGACAGCAGCATCCCGGCGCCCTTGATCTGCCCCTCGATGCCGCCCTCCGCGAACCCGCGGCTCGCCGCCGCCGACGCGAACTCGCGGGCGTCCTCGCCCTGCATCCCCCACGCCAGGTAGAAGATGACGAACGGGAGCGCGGCGCGGCCGATCGCGCCGATCACCGGCTCCTCGTTGCCGACCGCCCACGGGGTGAGGTCGCCGTCCACCGCGCGGGCGTGCACGACGTCCAGGCCCTCCCGGACGCTGTGCACCATCAGCACCGTGACCGTCAGCGTGATCACCACGAGCAGGCCGATGGTGACGATCGGGGCGATGGACGCGGCCGTCCCCTTCATCGTGCCGAGCTTGTAGCCGCCGTACATGGCGCCGTACCGGAGCAGTTCCCCCACGGTGAACCACAGGGCCACCGCCAGGACGAACCGTCCCGCGAGCTTCAGCGTCGCCCACGGGAGGATCAGCGGGGAACGCGCGGACGGCCAGGCCATGGCGCACGATCGTAGAGGATCCGGGTCATTTCACGACGAACCCCGCCGTCCCGGGGTGCGGTGGGACGGCGGGGTCCGGTATTCGGGCCAGGTCAGATCGCGACTTCCAGGCCGGCGACCGTGCCGGTCTTCGCGGTGACGGTGTTGTCGACGCTCACGCCGCCGGCCGCGAGGACGCGCACGGTCCAGTCGCCGTCCGCGGCGAAGAACCGGAACACGCCCTCGTCGCCCGTGACCACCTCGGCGGTGAACTCGCCGGACGAGTCGAGCAGGCGGGCGTAGGCGCTGGACACCGGGGTGCCCTCGCGGGTGACGGTGCCCTGGATGACGGCCTCGTTGGTGAGGTCGACGGTCGCGGGCAGGTGAGCGGTCTGCTCGGGCGCTGCGCAGCCCTGGGTCATTGCTCCTCCAGCGGTGGGAAGGTCGGCCGGGGTTACTTGGCGGCGCCGAGCTCGATCGGCACGCCGATCAGCGAGCCGTACTCGGTCCACGAACCGTCGTAGTTCTTCACGTTCTCGATGCCGAGCAGCTCGCGCAGCGCGAACCAGGTGTGCGACGAGCGCTCACCGATGCGGCAGTAGGCGATGGTGTCCTTGTTCAGGTCGACGCCGGCCTCGGTGTAGAGCTCGCGGAGCTCCTCGTCGGACTTGAACGTGCCGTCGTCGTTGGCCGCCTTCGACCACGGGATGTTGGCCGCGGTCGGGATGTGCCCGGCCCGCTGCGACTGCTCCTGCGGCAGGTGCGCCGGGGCGAGCAGCTTGCCGCTGAACTCGTCGGGCGAACGGACGTCCACCAGGTTCTGCTTGCCGATCGCCTCGACGACCTCGTCGCGGAAGGCGCGGATCGACAGGTCCTGGTCCTTGGCCTTGTAGTCGGTCGCCGGACGGGACGGCACGTCGGTGACCAGCTCGCGGGAGTCCAGCTCCCACTTCTTGCGGCCGCCGTCGAGCAGCTTCACGTTGGTGTGCCCGTACAGCTTGAAGTACCAGTACGCGTAGGACGCGAACCAGTTGTTGTTGCCGCCGTACAGGATCACCAGGTCGTCGTTGGCGATGCCCTTGCCGGACAGCAGCTGCTCGAACCCGGTCTTGTCCACGAAGTCGCGGCGGACCGGGTCCTGCAGCTCGGTCTTCCAGTCGATCTTCACGGCGCCACGGATGTGGCCCTTGTCGTACGCGGACACGTCCTCGTCGACCTCGACGAGAACCAGGCCGGGGTCGTCCAGGTGGGACTCAACCCAGTCGGTGTCCACCAGGACGTCGGAGCGGCTCATGCCGGAACCTCCCTCTCGGAACGAACTTTCGCAGTGATACGTCGGAAGAGCGGATACAACTCGCAGCCGAGGCAGAACCCGAACACCGCGTTCAGGAACGCCGCCGCCAGCGCGAGGGCGGTGGCACCGATGCCGAGCCAGGTGGTCCCCGTCGCATATCCGACCGTTCCCACCAGGGCGAACACCAGTCCGACACCCTGCGCGAAGCGGGGCGCGGCGGCGTCCTCCAGTTCCCTGGGCGGAGCGAGCCGGGGACGGATCAGCACTGTGAACGCCAGTCCGTACGGGGCGTACCGGAGGCCGAGGAAGGTCGCGAGCGCGAACACCGTGGCCTGAGCGGCGAGCAATGCCCAGCTTCCGGTCACCAGCACCGCGATGAGGACGGCTGTCGTGACGGCCGCAGCGAAGCGCGGCCCACGCGGATCAACCTGCATCGGGGTGCTCCTGGCGGAGTGGAAGCGTGCGTACGAGCTGAAAGTCGGAAAAGTGCTCGGGGGCGGACGGGCTCGATGCCTCAGGCCATGCGACAGAGCGAGGCGGCCACGCGGCAGAAGTCCACCGCGCGGCGCTTCGTGAGCATCTGCTCTGTCCAGTTACGCACGTACTCGATGTTAAGCGGCAATCCACGTGCTGTCACATCCGTCTCGCCTTCCGAGACAGTGACATTCGTCTTATCGCAGGTCGTCGGGGCAGGGCTCACGGGATGACCTCCCCGAGGGCCGCGATGACGTCGGGCTTGCGGGGCGCTCCGGTGGCGCGGCGGACGACGCGTCCGGCACCGTCCAGGACGAGGACGGTCGGGGTCCGCACGACGTTCAGCCGGCGGACGAGTTCGAGGTGCGCCTCGGCGTCGAGCTCGACGTGCGCGACGCCGTCCACCATCCCGGTGACCTCGCCGAGGACGCGGCGGGTGGCGCGGCACGGCGCGCAGAACGCGCTGGAGAACTGCAGGAGCGTGGCCTTCTCGCCGAGTTCGGCGCCCACGTCGTCCGGCCGGATGGTCTCCGCCACCTCGTCGTCCTCCCCTCGCCGTTCGCGCAGCACACCGTCACGGCGCCGCCGGACGAGGGCGAACACCGTGGCCGCGATGAGGACCGCCGCGGCGATCAGGGCTCCGGTCATCGTCAGGCACAACCCGGAAGGGGCCGGAATTCTTCCGATCAGGTGGGAATCGTGAGGAGCGGCCGTCCGTCCAGCCCGACGACCTCGAACGAGAACAGCTGGCCGCGCGGGAACATCGTCGACCCGCGGTACTCACCGTAGCCCTCGTCGTACGGGACGTACCAGCTGCCGAGCGCGTCCCGGCGGCCGTCCCGCGCGATCACCTGGAGCCGGCAGCGCGACCCCTTCGGCACGCCGGCCAGGTGCAGCTCGACCTCGGTCCCCCACTCCTTCTTGCGGAGCACCACGTAGCCCTTGATGTTGCTCGCGGGGTTCGCGGCGCTGATCCGCTCGGCGGTCGCCGCCGGCTCCGGTGTGGCGGACGGCGCGGGTTTCGCCGCGCCGCCGTCCGATCCGCGCGGGAGGACGAAACCGCCGAACAGGCCCCCGACGACCAGCAGCAGGCACGCGACGGCGGCGAGCGGGGCCCACCCCCCGATGCCACGCCCGCCGGTCAGCCCGGCGAGCCAACCCCTCCGTCGCTCGGCCGCCCTGGGCCGCAGCCCGCACAGCAGGCAGGGCGGCGGCC
>NZ_JABXFD010000731.1 GCF_013372625.1 Actinomadura sp. BRA 177 | reverse complement strand
CGCTGGACCCGCACGCCGCCGCGCACGCCGCGCTGCACGAGTCGGTCACCGGCCCGGCGACCGCCGCCGTCCGGCTGCTCGGCCTGGACCCGCACGCCGTCCACGCCGCCCTCGCCCGGCTCGGGCCGCTCCTGGACGGGCTCGCCGCCACGGCCGCGGGGCACGCCCGCACGGCGCCCGCCGACCTGCCGGCGCTCAGCGCACCGCTGCTCGACATCGCCGCCGAACACCACGCCACCTGGGAGATGCGTCTCTTTGCTTCAAGACCACGCCAACACGCCGCACGGCACCGCGACCCTGCCGCACGAGCCCGGCCGCCCGCTGCGCATCGGGATCGGCGGACCAGTCGGCTCCGGCAAGACAGCGCTCGTCGCCGCCCTGTGCCGCTCGCTCGGCGACGGTCTCGGCGTCGCCGTCGTCACCAACGACATCTACACCCGCGAGGACGCCGAGTTCCTGCTCCGCAACGGAGTGCTGCCGTCCGAGCGGGTCCGCGCGGTCGAGACCGGCTGCTGCCCGCACACCGCGATCCGCGACGACATCTCCGCCAACATCGAAGCCATCGAAACGCTGGAGAACAGCCTGCCCGGCCTCGACGTCGTGCTCGTGGAGAGCGGCGGCGACAACCTCACCGCCACGTTCAGCCGCGGTCTCGTCCACCACCAGATCTTCGTCATCGACGTCGCCGGCGGCGACAAGGTCCCCCGCAAGGGCGGCCCCGGCGTCACCACCGCCGACCTGCTCGTCATCAACAAGACCGACCTGGCGGGCCAGGTCGGTGCCGACCTGTCGGTGATGGACCGGGACGCACACGCCCGGCGCGGCGACCTGCCGATGTGCTTCCTGTCGCTGGTCGAGGACCCGGCCGCCGTACCGGTCACCGCCTGGGTCCGCGAACGCCTCGCCGCCGTCCCGACCTGATGCGAGCCCGCGCACACCTGGCCACCGAGCACACCGGGAACGGGCGCACCCGCATCTCGACACACCGCTCCGAAGCGCCCCTCGTACTCCGCTCGACGCTGGCGGCACCGCGCTATCCACCCTGGGCGCCGCGGCTCGCCGGCGCCGCCCACGTCCACCTGACCGCGGGCGCCGCCGGGCCCATCGGCGGCGACCACCTGTCCCTGCGCGTCGACGTGGGCGCGGGGAGCGCACTCGTCCTCCAGGACGTCTTGTCGACCCTGCTGCTCCCCGGCCCGCGCGGCGAGCAGTCCCGTACCCGCGTCGACATTCATGTGGCCGCCGATGCCACCCTCGTCTGGCTCCCCGAGCCGGTCATCGCCGCCAAGGACTGCAACCACCGCACCGACGTCCACGTCGAGCTGGATCCGGGCGCGAGGCTGCTTCTCCGCGAAGAACTCCTTCTCGGCCGCCATGGCGAGGAACCCGGAGCCGTGGACCAGATCCTCCGTGTCCGCCTCGGCGGCCGCCCACTCCACCACCAGCACCTCGCCATCGGCCCCGAAGCCACCGGCTGGGACGGACCGGCGGTGACCGGAGGCCACCGCGCCATCGGCTCCATCCTGGTCACCGACCCGGCGTGGGGCGACCGGCCGCCGCCCAGCCGTCCCCTCGACGGTGACGTGGCCCTCATGGCGCTGACCGGCCCGGCCGCCCTGATCACCGCCATGCGGCCGGACACCCTGTCCCTGCGCCGCGACCTCGACACCGCGCTGGCGGCCCTGCATCGGGTCGTCGACGGGGCTCAGCCGCGGGTGAGCGCGCGGCGGACGCCGGCGGCTATCTCCAGGTCTTCGCGGGCCTCGATCACCAGGGTGCGGACGGAAGCGTCCGGGGCGGTGATGTCGGTGTCGCCGCCGACCGAGTCGTTGCGGGACGGGTCGATGGAGACGCCCAGGTAGGTGAGGTCTTCGGCTAGGCGCATGCGGACGGACGAGTCGTGTTCGCCTACGCCGCCCGTGAAGACCAAGGCGTCCAGGCCGCCTAGGGAGGCGGTCATCGCGGCGGCGCAGGCGCGGAGGCGGTGGTGGTAGACGTCGAGGGCGGCGAGGGCGGTCATGTCGCGTTGCGCGGCCAGGTCGCGGATGCGGCGCATGTCGCCGGTGCCGGTGAGGCCGCGGAGGCCGGAGTCGCGTTCGAGGGTCCGGTTGACGTCGGCGGGGTCGAGGCCGTGCTTGATCAGCCACAGCGGGATGCCGGGGTCGATGCTGCCCGCCCGGGATGCCATGACCAGCCCTTCGAGGGGCGTGAATCCCATCGTCGTGTCGATCGAGCGGCCCTCGGCGACGGCGCAGAGGGACGCGCCGGAGCCGAGGTGGCAGATGACCGTCCGGGTCGGGGTCGTGCCGAGCATTTCGGCCGTCCGGCGGGTGGCGTAGGAGAAGGAGAGGCCGTGGAAGCCGTAGCGGCGCAGGCCGAAGCGTTCGCGCCATTCGGCGGGGAGCGCGTAGGTCGCGGCGGCGTCCGGGAGGGTGGCGTGGAACGCGGTGTCGAAGCAGGCCACGGCCGGGACGCCCGGCAGCGCCTCGGTGATCTCGGAGAGGGCGTGCAGGGAGGCGGGTTGATGGAGGGGTGCCAGGTCGGCTAGTTCGTGCAGGCGGTCGGTGACCGCGTTGTCGATTCGGACGGGGGTGGTGTAGTCGGTGCCGCCGTGGACGAAGCGGATGCCGATCGCGTCCGGGCGCGGCATGTTCGCCACCAGGTCGGCCATTTCGTGGCCCGCGCCGGAGTCCTCGGCGAGGACGGTGTCATCGGGGTCGAGGAGGCTCACCTTCAGGCTGCTCGATCCGGGGTTGACCGTGAGGACGCGCATCAGTACGGCCACGTCCAGTCGCGGATCTCCGGGGCGTCCTCGCCGTGTTCGCGGGTGTAGGCGCGCATGGAGAGGCGCAGGTCGGCCATGCGCTGGCGGATGTGGGCGACGCGGCCGCCGAGGGACGGGACGCGGTCGATGACGTCCATCACCAGGTGGTAGCGGTCCAGGTCGTTGAGCATGACCATGTCGAACGGCGTTGTCGTCGTCCCTTCTTCCTTATAGCCGCGGACGTGCAGGTGGGCGTGGCCGGTGCGGCGGTAGGTGAGCCGGTGGATGAGGTACGGGTAGCCGTGGAACGCGAAGATGACGGGCTTGTCGGTGGTGAACAGAGCGTCGAAGTCGCGGTCGGCGAGGCCGTGCGGGTGCTCGCTGGACTGTTGCAGCCGCATGAGGTCCACGACGTTCACGACCCGGACGCGCAGTTCGGGGAAGAGGCGGCGGAGCAGGTCCACGGCGGCGAGTGTCTCCAAGGTGGGGATGTCGCCCGCGCACGCCATGACGACGTCGGGGTCCTCGCCGCCTTCGGTCGATGCCCATTCCCAGATGCCTATGCCGCGGGTGCAGTGCGCGATCGCGGCGTCCATCGGCAGCCAGTTCAGCGCGGGTTGTTTCCCGGCGACGATCACGTTGACGTAGTCGCGGGAGCGGAGGCAGTGGTCGCCGACCGACAGCAGTGTGTTCGCGTCCGGCGGCAGGTAGACGCGGATCAGCTCCGGCTTCTTGTTCATGACGACGTCGAGGAAGCCGGGGTCCTGGTGGGTGAAGCCGTTGTGGTCCTGCCGCCAGACGTGGGAGGACAGCAGGTAGTTCAGCGACGCGATGGGCCGCCGCCACGGCAGGTGCCGGGTCACCTTCAGCCATTTCGCGTGCTGGTTGAACATGGCGTCGACGATGTGGACGAACGCCTCGTAGCTGTTGAACAGCCCGTGCCGCCCGGTGAGGAGGTAGCCCTCCAGCCAGCCCTGGCACAGGTGCTCGCTCAGCACCTCCATGACCTGCCCGGACGGCGCCTGGTGCTCGTCGGTCGGGAGGATCTCGCCGGTGAAGACGCGGTCGGTCGCCTGGAACACGTCCCCGAGCCGGTTGGACGCCGTCTCGTCCGCGCCCATGATCCGGAAGTTGGACGGGTTGGCCCGCACGACGTCGCGCAGGAATGAGCCGAGTGTGCGGGTGGGCTCGGTGAGCGTCGTGCCCGGTTTGTCGACGGACACGGCATAGTCCCGGAAATCGGGCAGGGTGAGCGGTTTCAGCAGCAGGCCGCCGTTGGCGTGCGGGTTGGCGCTCATCCGCCGCTCGCCCTCGGGGGCGAGGGACAGCAGCGCCTCGGCGGGACGTCCGTCCTCGTCGAACAGTTCGTCCGGACGGTAGGAGCGGAGCCACTCTTCGAGTTGCGCGAGGTGCTCGGGGTTGTCGCACACGCCGGCGAGGGGCACCTGGTGGGAGCGCCACGTGTTCTCGACCGGCTGCCCGTCGACTTCCTTCGGCCCCGTCCAGCCCTTCGGGGACCGCAGGACGATCATGGGCCAGCGGCGCCGCTCGGACGTCCGGCCCTCCCGGGCGTCGCGCTGGATGCCGGCGATCTCGTTGAGGGCCTGGTCGAGCGCGGCGGCCATCTTCCGGTGCATGGACGCCGGCTCGTCCCCGCTGACCCTGCCGATTTCGCCGGCTCCGCCAACGAGGAACGGCTGGTACCCGTATCCGTCGAGCAGCTGGACGAGTTCCTCCTCGGGGATCCGCGCCAGCACCGTCGGGTTCGCGATCTTGTAGCCGTTGAGGTGCAGGATCGGCAGGACGGCGCCGTCCCGCACCGGGTCGAGGAACTTGTTCGAGTGCCAGCTCGCCGCGAGCGGACCGGTCTCCGCCTCGCCGTCCCCGACGATGCACGCGACGACCAGGTCCGGGTTGTCGAACGCCGCGCCGAACGCGTGCGCGAGCGAGTACCCCAGCTCGCCGCCCTCGTGGATGGAACCCGGCGTCTCCGGCGCCACATGGGACGGGATGCCGCCGGGGAAGGAGAACTGGCGGAACAGCCGGCGCATCCCCTCGGCGTCCCGCGACACCTCCGGGTACACCTCGCTGTAGGTGCCCTCCAGCCACGCGTTCGCGACCGCCGACGGGCCGCCGTGCCCCGGCCCCATGATGTAGATCATGTCGAGGTCGCGGGCCCGGATCGCCCGGTTCAGGTGCGCGTAGCAGAAGTTCAGGCCGGGTGAGGTGCCCCAGTGCCCGAGCAGCCGCGGCTTGATGTGCCGGCGCGCGAGCGGCTCGCGCAGCAGCGGGTTCGCGAGCAGGTAGATCTGCCCGACGGACAGGTAGTTGGCGGCTCTCCAGTACGCGTCGATCGCGCGCACCTCGTCGTCGGACATCACGGACTCGGCCATGGCGCGTCCCCTCCGCTGTCGGTCCCGCCTCACAGGGAGATCACGTCCCCGCCATCGGCGCGGTCAACCGTCAGGGAGAGCCCATCACGCGGGGGCCGGCGCGCCCAGGGCCCAAAGCCCCGGGCCCCGGGGACCGAAGCCCCGGCGCCTCCGGTGCCGGGCATCTCGGCGCCCGGGCACCGGAGGCGCCGCGCTAACAGGGTGGACGTCGACCGGTTACAGAGGCGGTTCCCGGCGCGGGCTCCGCCTCGCCCCCCAGCGAACCGGTGGGAGCGTCTCCACTGGGCGTTTCGAAGCCTGCCGCCTACTCGCGCGTAGGTTCACGGGCCGGGGCGTGCGGTCGGTCAGCGGTAGGACGCCTGCGACGAACGGTCACGGAGAGCGATGGATCAACGACCGAAAGACATGATCGGCCCGGCTCGTCCCGCGAAGGATCCGGTGTGCTAGTCAGTTCGGGACGGCTGATCAGGCAGGAGGCGGTATGGGCGGGTTCTTCACCGGACGGACGCTGGCGGACCTCGGGAAGGCGCTGCGTTCCGGGGAGGTGACGGCGCAGGGGCTGGTCGCGAAGGTTCTGGAGTCGGTCGACCCCGACCTGAACGCCTTCGTGACGCTGGACGCGGAGGGTGCGGAGGCCGCGGCCAAGAGGACCGACCAGGCGCTGGCGTCCGGCATCGACCGGGGTCCGCTGCACGGCATTCCCGTCGCGGTGAAGGACATCATCGACGTCGCCGGCCTGCCGACCGGGATGGGGTCGGCGCACTTCGACGGGCACGTCGCCGAGGACGACGCCGTATGCGTGACGATGCTCCGGAACGCCGGCGCGGTGATCGTCGGGAAGACCGGGACGCAGGAGTTCGCGTTCGGCGCCACCGGCGACGTGTCGGCGAGCGGGCCGGTCCGCAACCCGCACGACCGGGCGCGGATGGCGGGCGGCTCCAGCAGCGGCAGCGCCGTCGCGGTCGCCGCCGGGATGGTCCCGCTCGCCCTCGGAACCGATACGGGCGGGTCGGTGCGCATCCCGTCCGCCTTCTGCGGGATCGCCGGGTTCAAGCCCGCGCACGGCTCGATTCCAGCTGATGGCGTGTTCCCGCTGTCGCCGTCGCTCGACCACGTGGGCGTCCTTGCCGCGTCCGCCGACGACTGCTGGATCGCCTACCGCGCGCTGACCGGCCCGGCGGACGAGACCGTGCCGCATGGCCGCGTCGCCTGGATCGAGCCGCCCGCCGCCGACCCCGACGTGGTGCGCACCGTCCGGGCCCTGTTCCCGGACGCGCCCGCCGAGCCGCTCGACTTCGCCGGGCTCCGGGAGGTGTTCATCGCGATCGAGTTCAGCGAGGCCTACGACGTGCACGCCGAGCGGATCGCCGACGCGCCCGGCCTGTACCAGCCGGTGACGCTCGGACGGCTGGAGGAGTCGGGCCGCATGCCGGGCTGGCGGCTCGTCCGGGCGCTGCGCGAGCGGGACCGGTACGCGCGGGAGATCGCCGGGCTGCTGGACCGCTACGACTACCTGGCGATGCCGACGATGCCGATCACCGCGCCGGAGCTCGGCGCGACCGAGGTCGAGTTCGGGCCGCTGACCGCGCTGCTGGTCAGCCTCACGTCGCCGTGGAACGTGCTGGGGCTGCCCGCGCTGAGCGTCCTCGCCGGAACGGTCCGCGGCCTGCCCGTCGGCGCGCAGCTCGTCACCCGGCGCGGCGCGGAGAACGTCCTGTTCGACGCCGCCGCACGCCTGGCCTAGAGGTAGAGGCCGAAGAACTCCTCCGGGTGCTCCAGGAGCGGGGGCAGGTCGTCGGCGGTGATGGTGATCAGTTCCTGCCGCGTCGGCGTGTGCTCCTGCCCGCCGGTGACGGCGGCGGACGCGACCCGGTCCGCCTGGTTGGCGACGGCGACGTCCAGCATGTTGCGCATCAGCCGGCCGTTGCCGAAGGACGGGCCGCGCGGCGCCCGCCGCAGCATCGTCGACAGCAGCTCGTCGGTGCCGGGTGCCAGCTCGAACCCGTCCGCGGCGGCGAGCTGCCCGAACACGGTGATCAGCTCGTCGTCGGTGTAGTCGGGGAAGTGGATCTGCTTGGGGAACCGCGAGTCGAGGCCGGGGTTGGCGGCGAGGAACTCCGCCATCTCCTGCTCGTAGCCGGCGACGACCACGACCAGGTCGTCGCGGTGGTCCTCCATCAGCTTGACCAGCTCGGCGATCGCCTCGTGCCCGTAGTCGCCCTTCAGCGGCGACTGCGTCAGGGTGTACGCCTCGTCGATGAACAGGACGCCGCCGAGCGCCCGCTCGACCAGCCGGCGCGTGCGCGGCGCGGTCTGCCCGATGTACTCGCCGACGAGGTGGGCGCGGGACGCCTCGACGAGGTGCCCGGACGACAGGACGCCCAGCCGCTTGTAGATGCGGCCGAGCAGCCGCGCCACCATCGTCTTGCCGGTGCCGGGGTTCCCGGTGAACACCATGTGCCGGGTCGGCGGGGTGATCGTCAGCCCGTTCTCGCTGCGCAGCCGCGCCGCGTGCGTCCCGGCGACGAGCAGCGCGATCTCGTGCTTGACGGTGTCGAGGCCGGTGAGGTCGTGCAGCTCCTTCAGCGGGTTCCCGGCGGCCCGCGAGATGTCCAGCGTGTCGGGAACGTCCTGCTTGCGGACGACGAGTTCGGCGTCCGGCGCCAGCCGCCCCTGCACCGCCGTGACGACCTGCTCCGCGAGATGCGGCGCGAGCCGCGCGTTGCGGAGCGTCTGCATCGGCGGCGTCGCGGCCAGCAGCTCACCCGCCGCCGCGACCGCCTGCCGGGTGCCGCGCGCCCCCCGCGCGACCAGCGCGCGGCGGAACAGCTCGGCGTGCTCCTCCTCGGTGAACGGCCGCGTCCGCGCGACCCGGAACAGCTGCGGCAGGACGGGGTTGATCTCGCGGATCCGGTCCTCCCCGCCCGTGTCGCACAGCGCCACGATGTGCAGGTCGGGGTGGACGGCGAGGAGCCGGTGCAGCTCGGCGGCGAGGGCCTCCCCGTTGCCGGGGTCGGTGACGATGCCGTCCAGGCCCTCGATGACGAGCAGCCGGTCGCCGGCGCAGTCGCGGGCGTCGGCGTGCAGCCGGGCGACGGCGTCCGGCAGCCGCTGCCCGGTGAACAGGTTGTCGGTGACCCAGTGCGGGTCGCGGCCGAGCGCCAGGGCCTTGCCCAGCTCCTGCGCGGCGTCGCGCTTGCCGGTGCCGTCCGGCCCCGCCAGCAGCAGCCGGACGGGGTCGCCGCCCTCGGTCAGCTCCGCCAGCGCGGCCGCGACCTCCGGCTGCCCGACCAGCGCGGTCGCGATCTCCGGGCGGGCGGCCGGGCGCCCCTTGGCCGTCCCGTCCGCCGCGGGCACCTTCCGCAGCGTCTCGGTCAGCGGGTTCACGACGCGGCGGCGCGGCGCGTAGAGGCGCCGCAGGTCGGTCTGGAACTGGCCGACCGGGATCCACTCGGCCTTCGGGAACCACGGGTCGCCCGGCAGGCCCTGCGCGATCGCGATGAACCGCATCGCCATGTCGAGCCAGCCCCGGCACGCGTCCGCCGCGCCCGCGACCAGCGCCCGGACGAGCCAGGCCCGCGTCCGCTCCTGCCACGCGCCCGCCTTGAACCCGCGGCGCTCGGCCGGGAACCGCTGCTGCAGCTCGCCGTAGCGGTCCTCGCCCAGCGCGACCGCCAGCTCCGCCGGGACGTGCTCCATGCTGCCCTGCAGCAGCAGCTGGATCAGGTGGGCCTCGACGGTCTCGTCGCGCGGCGCCACGTCCGTCAGGTGCTCGTAGGACGCGAGCAGCCCCGCGCACACCCACTCCAGGTAGCCGACCGGGCCGAGCAGCTCCGGCACCGCCGCGACGATGTCGTCGCCGGCGTGCGCGTGCCAGTGCTCGCGCAGCTCCGCCTTCGGCAGCCCGATCTCGCAGTCCGGCGGGTCGTCGTAGAGGCGCAGCAGCGCCTTGCGGCGCTCCTCCAGCGGCTCGATGCCCTCCAGCACCGACAGGCAGTCGCGCGCCAGCTCGATGGCGAGGCCCCGGTCGGGCGCCTCGATCAGCCAGTCGACCGGCGGCCGCCACCGGCCGCCCGGCGCGTCCCAGCGCGTCATCCGGGTGCTGAGCGGCCCCGGGTTGGCCAGGTGCCCGTGCAGCAGCCGCTCCGGCAGCTGCGACCGCGACCCGGCCTTGATCGCGCCGCCGCCCGGCAGGAACGCGAGCATGCCGAAGATCTCCGCGGTGACGAGCGACGCCGGCAGCGTCAGCAGCTTGTGCTCGTCGGTGGTCAGCTCCGCGGCCCGCGGGTCGGCCGCCAGCCCGTCGATCCGCGCCGAGATCTCCTCGAACAGCCCGTCCGGGACGCGCCACGGACCGTGCGAGTAGACGTCGAGCACCGGCTCGTCGGTGAGCAGTAGCTCCAGATGCTCCGGCAGCCGCAAAGAACACTCCCCAAGAACAGTCAAAACCGGGGTACAGCCTATGTATTGCGGGGGAGTGCTGGCCGACCTCTCGCACGGATCCGCGCTATTGGATGTGACACGTTTTCGCGTTCGGTGTATGCGGCGTTCATGAGCGACGCAGCGATTCGACCGCCAGCCGGGCCGCGGTGCCGATGGCGGCGTCCGCCCGGGGCAGCACCGCGATGGGGAGAAGCGACCGGGTGAAGACCGCCACGGCGTAGCGGGCACCGTCGGGATACTCGACCGCGCCGACCTCATTGCGGACGGTCGGCAAAGTACCCGTCTTGCCGCTGACCACGACGTCGTCGTACGGGAAGCCGGACGACAGCCGGTGCGGCCACACCTGGAGGCCGAGCAGCCGCCGCATCGCCGCGCAGTGCTCCGGCGGCGCGGCCTCGTCCCGCCAGATCATCGACAGCAGCCGGGTCATGTCGCGGGGCGTGCTGCGGCTGGTGCGGGACGGGTCGAGGGCGCGCAGCCGGCCGAGGACGCCGGGCTCGTCCAGCTTCGCCCACACGTCCGCGAAGGTCGCGGCCCCGGCGTCGGCGAGCAGGGACTCGTGCAGCTCGCGGCCGCTGACCTCGACGACCGTGTCGGGCAGCCCGAGGCCGGCGGCCGCCGCGTTGACCGCGTCCCGGCCGACCCGGTCGAGGACGGCATCGGCGGCGGCGTTGTCGCTCACAGTGATCATCAGGCAGGTGAGGTCGCGCAGCGACATGCGCACCTCGTCCAGCAGCGCGGACACCCCCGTCGGCCCCGCGGTGCGGTCCTGCGGACGCAGCACGACCTGCTCGGCCGGGTCGAGCAGCCCATCGGCGGCCTGCCGGTGGAACGCGACCAGCAGCGGCACCTTGAACACCGACGCGATCACGACCGGCTCGGCGGCGCCGATCGCGACCTCCCGCCCGGTGTCCATGTCGACGACGTGCAGGAACCCGGTGACACCGGCCGCCCGGAACTCCGCCTCAATCCGCTCCACCACGTCGCTCATACGTGGTTCCGGTGGGGGGTCGACCCCCCACACCCCCCGGTTCGCTTCGCTCATGCCAGGAATCCCGAGGACGGGCGGGGGACGACCCGGCGGGAGGGGGCGGCGTCCAGCGGAGCCATGCCGGCCTCGCGGGGCAGGGAGGCGGCTGTCTCTTATACAACTCTCCGAGCCCAAGAGACGGACGCCTAGCTCGTAGGCCGTCCTCCTCTTGCAAAAAACAAAAAATAAACATGCGCCAACTACAC
>NZ_JABXFD010000397.1 GCF_013372625.1 Actinomadura sp. BRA 177 | reverse complement strand
GCAGCGCGACCATCGCGATCAACGGCACCCAGCAGACCTTCCCGCCCGCCATCACCACCCACCAACGCAAGATCCTCGACGCCCTCAACCCCACGCGCCACGCACTAACCAATTGAGCCAACTCAGGCCGGACGCCCTTTGTCCCTCGGCGGGCCTTCTCGGTGGCTTCCCTGACCGCCAAGGCACGCTTGACGATGTTCTTCGAGACGCGCATGCGCTGAGCGATCACCTTGATCGGTATGTCCTTAGCCCGGTGCAACCGGCGGATCTCGCCCAGCCCCTTCACTGAGGAGGTCAGTTTTCACGCGACGCCGAGGTGGGCGCGACGCGATTGGGCTTCGGTCAGGGGTCGTTGTCCGGTGGGCGGCGGTCATTAGCGCGGCCGATTGTTGCGGCCACGGCGCCTGCCACGAGGCCGACGATGGCGCCCATGAGGCCGGTGCCGATCGCGCTGTCGGACGACTCGTAGCCTCCGCTTCCGTAGTAGCCCCAGAGAGCTCCCGCCGATGTACCGATGGCCGTCCCGGCGAGCGTTATGAGAAGCGAGCGCATGGGACGACTACATCACCGGGGCGAATGTTGGGGAAGCTGTGGATTGGAGTTCGCTGGGAGTTGAGCTCGTCTGGGCTGGTCAGGAGAAGTTATCCAGAGGGTCAGGGCATTTCTCCACAGGTTGTGGATAACTAGGTCCACAGCAGCGGGACGGGTTCACCTCTCGGGCGTGGCGTGGAGTTCGTTGACGCCCTCGATGCTGCCGGCGATGTGCTCGATCCCTGGCTGGCACCCACAGTTCCAGGATCGTCCTGCCGGATCGCGTAGCGCTCGGCGAGGGCTGCGTCCACCTGGAACTTTGTCACTTAACCGGAGCCGTGCGCGGGCACGGTCCAGTCGCGGGCGATCTTGATCGCATACTCCTCGTTGCGGACGGGACAGAAGATCGGCTGGTTGGGGAGGCCCGGGACCAGGGACGCCAGTCCGAGGTGCGTAGCAACTCCCTTTCCGCCGGGCTGACCGGGCGCCAGCGGGGCAGGGTGGACGTCCGCACAGGCTAAGCCGCCCGCTCTGCGCTCAGCACAAGATCGAACTCGGCGTGGCGGAACGGGGCCTGGACGCCATTGCGGGCGGCGGCCTCCTCGTCGTCTGACTCTGCGAAGTCGACGATGAGGCCCTGCTTGACTGCAAAGACGGCGTCCGAGTCCAGATAAGGGCTGCCCGCTACGAAGATGTGTGTGGTCAGCGGCATGTATCCGGGGGCTTGGACGATGAAGTGAATGTGCGCCGGACGGTAGGGGTGCCGCCGGGTGGCTTTGAGGAGCCGTCCAACCGGGCCGTCCGTGGGGATCGGGTAATGGCTGGGCACGATGGTGCGGAAACGGAACCGTCCCTCGGCGTCGGCGCGGAAAAGCCCGCGGCCGTTGCCGGACGGTTGCGAGCCTGGCTGCTGGACGTCGTAGAACCCCTTTTCGTTGCACTGCCACACGTCGACCTCTGCATGTGGAAGCGGCGTTCCGTCGGTGCTCAGAACGCGCCCTGACACCACGCATGGTTCGGCTTCGCCCACAAGGTCAATGGTGTCGCCGAGCGCGCGCGGTGGCGACTCGACCATGTGGAAGGGGCCTAGGACGGTGCTCTCCGTCCCGCCTTCCTGTTCGTTGAGGGTTTCCACGAGCATTGAGACGCCGAGGACGTCCGACAGCAGGACGAACTCCTGCCGTGTGTCAGTGCAGGTCTGGCCCACTGCGGTGAGAAACTCGATCGCCTGTTCCCACTCCTGGACGGACGGTCTGGCCTCGCGGACGAACGCGTGCAAGTGGCGGGTGAGCGTGTTCAGCAGTTCCTGGAGGCGTACGTCTGGAGTCTCGCTGAAACTGTTCTGGACGGCCTCCGTGGCGGTGTGCTCGTTGAAGTCCACGATGCCTCCCGACCTCATTGTCCACAGTCTGTGGAAAACTTCTGCGGCTAGTGCGGGCCTTCCCGTCCGCGACGGCCCAGCACTGAGTCCCATCTGCGGCCGACGTGGCCACGATTTCCGCCACACCATCCTCCACCCGGGAGGCTCCGCGTGTGTGGACGACGCGTCCGCAAGACCGAGTGCCCCTCTCACCGCAGCTAGTCAAGTTTGACTATAGGCCTAGATCAACCTACGCTCCCGGCATGGGCGAAAAGGCGATTCCGATCTATCCGTGCCGTTCGATCGAAGCGACCTGGGAGTTCTACCGGGCCCTCGGCTTCGAGCAGGCGTCCTGGCAGAAGCGTCCCAACCCCTATGTCGCCGTCCGGCGCGGTGACGTCGAGCTGCACTTCTTCGGGTGGCGGAAACACGATCCGGCCGCGTCCATGAACATGTGCTACATCGTCACTGCGGCTGTGGACGACCTGTACGAGGCGTTTCGCGGCGGCCTCAAGCAGACACTCGGCCGGGTCCCCGCACGCGGGCTGCCCAGGATCAGCGCACTACGGGACATGTCGTACGGCGTCCGGCAGTTCCTCCTCAGCGATCCAGACGGCCTCCAACTCCGCATCGGCCAACCCATCTCGGACGAACTGGGGCACGCACCCATCCCGGAGGGAAGAGTGGCCAAAGCCCTCCACATGGCCGCGCTCCTGGGCGGCGACTCGAAGGGGGACCACCGGGCCGCCGCCCGTATCCTCGACCGCCTGCTGACCACCGACGACCCCTTGACCTCATCCGATCGCCTCAAAGCACTGGTCCTACGGGCCGAAGCCGCCGTCCACCTGGAGGATTGGCCCCGAGCCGCCACCCTCATCACCGAAGCCCGCACCATTCGCCCAACGGATCTGTCCACCCACACAGACGACCTCCGTCGGCTGGACGACCTGGAGGACCAGCTCCCTACCGCCTGACCCCGAGCAGCGCGCCCACCGCCACCCTGATCGCTGCTGCGTCCCCCTTACAGATCCGTCCACCCCTGTAGACGACCTGGAGGACAGCTCCCGCTCCCTGAACCCTGGGCATCGTGACCTGCCGCGTGCCTGCTGTGAGATGCCAGGGACTCTGGCAACGCCTTCATTCCCGAAGCCTGCAGCGTTGTGCCTTACGGTTCCGTCCACCCATGTAGAGAAACCTTGCTGGCTGGACGATCTGGAGGCGTCGTTCGAGCAGCTCAGGGCGGAGCAGAAGAGTCGGTCACCAGGCGAAGGCCGACCGGCTCGACGCGGAAGTCGACGCGGTGCTCAAAGGGCGTCCCGAAACCTCATCGAGGGATCCCCTCCTGCTCTCTGAACTCAAGCATCGTGCCTGCGGTGTGACGCCGGGTGCGGCTGGCGTGCGTTCCGCTGCCGCCAGCCGGGGCCGGTGACCACACCCCGGGCCGTTGGCGAACTGGGGCCTTCCGTCATGCCGAGCCGGGTGACCTGGCTTCCTACCGTGACGGGTAAGTGAGAGCGGTAGTGGGAGGAGGCCACGCCGATGCGCTAGCGCCCAACAGACGCGGGGCCGGCACCCAAGGGGTGTGGAGGGGAGCAGGTTGGGGACGCGGCTGGGGATTATCGGTGGGCAACGTTGTCCACCGCTGCGCCCCGCCTGTGGAGGGTATTCGCCCACAGGCTGTGAACGGGATGTGGGCAACGGTGACCGAAGGCGGTCCTTGGCCCAGGTCAGCGGCTTTTCCACGACGTGGACAACGAGGTGAGCCGGTTGGGGGTGACCTGGGGAAGAATGGTGGACGTGGAGCCGGCCGGTCGTACCCAGGGTGTGCACAGAAGTTATCCACAGGTTGTGGATTCTGTGGAGGGCGGTCCAGTCGCGTGGATGATGGAGGGGACGGCGCCTGATGCGCCGCACAGACCGTGGAAAACCCGGCTGTTCTGGGGATCCGCCTGTGGATGCAACCTCCGGATCGCCCGTCACCAGGGAAGAGTAGGTGTGCGCAAACGCTGTCCACAGCCTGTGGATTACTGCCTTCCGCGCGTCGCGACGGCTCGGATTCTTCACCGCCCGCGGATCACCGTCGAGCAACGCACCGCCAGTCGCCCGGGTGACCGTCCAGCGAGGGCGGGATGAGATCCACGACGGCCTCTGTTGTCGAGCCCATGGCCTACATGCTCAGACTCGATGCCAGACGTGAGCCGAGTGTCGCGCCACGCCCGGCGCGACGGGTCCCGGCATGCGTACGATGGCCTGGGCCACCGGCCCTGGAAGCCCCTCCGGCCTGCGAACATCAGTTCGAAGGCGTGCTACGCTCCCGCCATGGGGCAGTTGCTGAACGAGCCGGTCCGGACGGAGCACGACCCGGCGGGACGGCTCACCGCGTACGAGTGGCGGGGGTCGCGCTACGCGGTGGACGAGGTGCTGAAGACCTACGGGACGGCCCGCGAGGGCAGGGTCTACCGGGTACGTGTCACGGGCGCCGAAGGCGTCGTCGTCGCGGAGCTGGGTCGTGACCAGGATCGCTGGCGGCTCCGGCACGTCTTCGCGACCTGACCTCCGGCCCGGTCGCGACGGTACGGCGGCCGCCGACCGAACCCTCTGGACCCGCGTCGGCGGAATCCAGGGCGCGCCGCTCGATCTGCTGACGGCCAGGATCGGCCGCCGCCACTACGCGCCGCACACCCATGACGAGTACGCCATCGGCGTGACGGTCGACGGCCTTGAGACGATGCGCTACCGGGGCGAGAAGATCTACTCGGCGGCCGGCAGCGTCGTCGTGGTGGAGCCGGGCGAGGCGCACACCGGAGGCCCGGCACGTCCGGAAGGGTTCGCCTACCTGTGCCTTTACCCGGGCGCCGAACTGCTGGGCGCCGCGATGACCGCCGAACCCGGCCCCGTGCCGGCGGAACCGCACTTCCGCGAACCGATCATCGACGACGTCCGCCTCGGTCAGGAACTGCGGCTGGCCCACCGCGCCCTCCGGCTCGGCGACGACCCCCTAGAGGGCGAATCCCGGCTGCTCGGAGTGCTCGGCGCCCTCGTCCGGCGGCATGCCATGGATGGCCCCCGGACGCTGCCGCAACGCGGACGCTCCGACTCCGGACGCGTCGCACGCCAGGTCGCGGCCCGCCTCTCGGACGAGCTGACCGCCCCGCCGACGCTCGCCGAGATGGCAGCCGACCTGGACCTCTCCCGCTACCAACTGCTGCGCGCCTTCCGCGACGCGATGGGCATGCCGCCGTACGCGTGGCTCGCCCAGCACCGGGTGACGCGGGCCCGCGCCCTGCTGGACCTGGGCCACCGCCCGGCCGAGGCCGCAACCCTCGTCGGCTTCGCCGACCAGGCCCACCTCACCCGCTGGTTCCGCCGCGTACTAGGCGTAACGCCAGGCGCCTACCGAAACAGCGTCCAAGACAGCGAGACCCACCGCCCCACCTCTTGACCCACGCTGGCCCGATCGCGTCGGCAAAGCCAGCCGTCCCGTCGAAGCGCCAACGGTTACCGGACGCCTTGCCCGCACGCGGGCCCGCCGTCCTGGGTGGTGGCGCGTCTGCCTGCTCGGGTTGGCTAAGCCTGCCGGTCGCGGGGAAGCCCTTCATCGGCCGGTTACCCGATGTCTGCCGTCACGCGGGGTCCGCTGTCTTGGGTGTTGACGTGCTTGTCCGGTCGGGTTGGCTGAGTCTGCCGTCCCGGTGAAGCGCCGGCGGTTACCGGACGCTTGTCGTCACGCGGGTCCCGTCGTCTTGGGTGTTGGCGCGTCTGTCCGGTTGGGTTGGCTAAGCCTGCTGGTCGCCCTTGTTGGCGGTTACCACGGGCGTGGCGTCTTGCGTGGTGTGCGTCGCGATGGCGTCAAGAGGGTGGCGGTCTGCTCTGGCCCCGTCCGTGATCAGTTCATCCTCGTCGCTGATTGCCTGAACGGGGGCCGAATCCAGCCGTCGCTGGATCTGTAGATGGGGCCGGACGCAGGCGCCGTAATCGTGGGGTGTGGACCGCAACAGCGTTCAAGACAGTGCGGTCCGCTGTCCCGCATTCTGGCAACGTCCGCCCCGATGGGGTCGGCCAAGCCTGCTGATCGTGGCGGGGCCCTCCTCGGTCGCCGTGAAGGGGCCGCCGACCGACGGCAGTGGTGTGGGCAGGGGGCACGGGAGCCCCAACCGGTGGACGGGAATGGAGGTCGTGTTGAGTCGCCGTGGATGGATTCTGTTCGCGCTGATGAGCGTGCTGTGGGGCGTCCCCTACCTGATGATCAAAGTGGCGGTCGAGAGCGTCTCGGTGCCCATGGTGGTGTTCTCGCGGACGGCGCTCGGCGCCCTCGTCCTGCTCCCGCTGGTGCTCCGGTCCGGGCAGCTGGACGTGGTCCGCCGGCATTGGCGTCCGCTGCTGCTCTTCACGGCGGTGGAGATTCTCGGCCCGTGGGCGCTGCTGTCGGACGCCGAGACCCGGCTGACCAGCTCGATGACCGGGCTGCTGATCGCCGCCGTCCCGATCGTCGGGGTGGTGCTGGCGAGGCTCACCGGCGACGCCGAGCGGCTCGGTGCGGTGCGCTGGGCGGGATTGCTGGTCGGGCTGACCGGCGTCGCCGTCCTCGCCGGGCCGCATCTCGGCGGCGGCAGCGCGTGGGCGATCGGCGAGGTCATGCTGGTCGCGGTCGGATACGCGATCGCCCCGATGATCGCCACCCGGCGCCTCCAGGACCTGCCGAGCCTGCACATGGCCGCGTTCGCGCTGGCCATCGCCGCGCTCGTCTACACCGGTCCCGCGATCGCCACCTGGCCGGACGCGATGCCGAGCGGACGGGTGCTGGCCGCGCTCATCGGCCTCGGCCTGATCTGCACGGCGCTGGCGTTCATCGTGTTCTTCGAGCTGATCCGCGAGGTCGGCACGTCCCGCGGCATGGTGTTCACCTACGTGAACCCGGCCGTGGCGGTCGCCGCCGGGGTCGTCTTCCTCGGCGAGCCCCTCACCGGGACGATCATCGCCTCGTTCGCGCTCATCCTCGGCGGTTCCGTCCTCGCCACGGCCCACCGAACCCCGGCCCCCGACACCCCGCAGGCCGGCGACGTGCAGGCCGGCGAAGTGCAGGCCGGCGAAGTGCAGGCCGGCGAAGTGCCGCCTGGGGGTGCACAGGCCGGGGTCGCCCAGACCGGCGACATCTAGGGGTGAAGTAGGGCAGCACGGTCAGTGGAGGGTGACGGTGAAGCGTTGGGGCTTGCTGGTGTTGCCGGACGGGTCCGTTGCGCGGTATTCGATGGTGTGGCGGCCCTTGCCGAGCTTGCCGTAGGTGAGGCTGTCGATGACGGTACCGTCCGCGGTGAACAGCCAGGGGGCGGCCGAGTCGGTCGGCCAGCCGAAGTAGTTGAACCAGCCGTCGCCGTCGACGCGGAACTCCGAGACGACCACGCCTGGACGGTCGTCAGTCCCGGTCAGCCGCATGGTGAACGGGCCGTCGAAGACGTACTCCGGCGTGTGTCCAGGGCGAAGTCGGCTCTGCGCGGCCTTGGACAACGCAAAGGCCACCGTCGGACGTTCCGCGTCGATCGTCCACACGCGGCTGTTGGAACCGACCCGCGCGACCAGCGTGTGCGTGCCGTTGGACAAGTGGAGGCGTGCGAGGGAAATGTCGCGGTCGCCGCCGTGTACGCGTCGTCCGTCGAGCTCCCAGCGCACCTTGGGAGCGAACCGTACGGGATGGGTCGTTTCCACGTACACGACGGAGTTGGCACCCACCGGCTTGTCGGTCGGCGTAGATGAGCTGAAGTCGACCGGCACAGTGGCCGGAGGCGTTTTCAGGCTGGTGTCCACCGTCCAGGTGCGGGTTTGGGTGAGTGCGGCCGACGACCGTATGGACGGGTCCCGGACGAAGGAAGTGGGGTCTGTGACCGTCACCTTGACCGTGTGCGTCCCCTTCTTCAGGTGCAGCCTGGACAGGTCGAGGTTGGGCCCCTTCCCCTTGGTCTTCCCGTCGACCGTCCATGTGACAGACAACCGGTGACCGGCCGGATGCATCGTTTCCACCCACAAAACACGGTCGTTGCCCACGGGAGTGTCCGTTGGCGTGTGCGCTTGGACGAGGTTGACCTTGGCTGAGATCCGCTGTGTCACCCGTTCACGCGCGACCTGGTCGTAGTAGTAGCCGAGCGTCTTCATCATCGAGTGCCGGCTCGGCCTCCACACACCCTTACTGAAGTAGAGCCCGCCCTCGTAACGTCCGATGGTGCCTCCGGACTCGCTCCGTTCGCCGAGCCACCGCCACCACTTCTTCTTCTGCGTCTTCATCTCGTGCTCGGTCAGCAGCGTGTGATGGATGGAGGCGGGCTCAGGACCGGTGTACGTCCCGCCAGGTACGCCCCGCTGGTAGTAGTCGTACTCGTCGTCCAACCCGCCCAGCGAGTGCCCGAGTTCATGTGGCGCTATGAGGGCCGACATGGCGTTGCCGCCGGAAGCTGTCGCGTACGTCCCGCCTGCACCGCCGTAGGTGTCGCTGTTGGCGAGCGCGAGAATCTGCCGGTTTTGTTGCGTCGCCCCTGGGACGAGATCCGCGTACGTCTTGGCCGCCGCAGAGTCCATGACGAGAAGGCGCTGAATGCCGTCCTCCCGGCACCCGCTCCAGAACGCCATGCGCAACGGTGTCGTGCGGCGCGGCGAAGACAGTGCGGGGTCGCAACTGACCCCGGACTCACCCGACGGGATCTCCACCGCGTACACGTTGATGTAGCTGCGGTACGACTTGAACGGCTCGATCGTCCACAGGTCGTTCAGATGCTTGGAGAGATCCGCGCGGAACTTTGGCATGTCCGCCGGCGTGTAGCCGTCGCCCATCACCACCAGGTTGAACCGCTTGGCGGGGTCGCCGGTGATCTGGATCGGCACCACCGTCGCGTCGGCCGGTTCCGCCGCCCGGGCGGGCGCCGCCATGAGCGGCAGGACGGTCACGGCCGCCGCCCCGATCACGATCTTCCTGCCCGTCCACATGCGCAGACCTCCTCGCGAGGGGCGCGCGCGGCGGGCGGGGGTGCGGCCGGACACGGCGCCTGGCCCGTCCCGCTGATCAAGCGGGACACGCCCGGATTATCGCCGGAGTATCCGGATTTGTCGCTACCTCTTCTCGCGCTGCCCGTCGGCGAGGCCCGCCGCGATGCGGTGCCCGCCCGAGCGCCGCTGCACGGCCGCCGACAGGACCGGGGCGATCCCGCCGATCCGGGCGCCGAGCCGCAGCCCCAGCGGCGCGACGTCGATCTCCGCGATGTTCCGCTCGATGGCGCGCACCGTCGCACGGGCCACGTCCTGCGGCGATCGCGTCCCGATCCCCTTCGGCAGGGACACGCCGGCGTCCGCGAACATGCCCGCGTCCCGGATGAATCCGGGGAAAACGGTCGACACGCCGATGCCGTGCGGACGCAGGTCCTCCCGCAACGCCAGGGCGAATCCCCGCATACCGAACTTTGTCGCGTTGTACAGCGACGCATGCCCGGACGCCGCCTTCCCGGACAGCGACGACACGAACACCAGGTGGCCGCGGCCACGATCGGCCATCTGCGCGGCGGCGAGCTTCGCCATCACGATCGGCGCGCGCAGGTTGACGTCCAGCGTCCGGTCGATCTCCGTGATCGAGTACTCGCTGAGCAGCCCGGACGCCGGCAGCGCCGCGTTCGCGACGAGCACGTCCACCCGTCCGGCCTCGTCCATGAGCGTCTCGGCCGCGGCGCGATCGGCCAGGTCCGCGACGATGGCGCGGCCGCCGAGCCGGTCGGCCAGCGGCTCCAGGACGTCCGCCCGCCGGCCCGTCAGCACGAGCCGGCCGCCGCGCGCGGCGAGCGCCTTCGCCAGTGCCTGGCCGATCCCGCCGGTCGCCCCGGTCACCAGGACGTTCGCTCCGCGCAGCTCCATGCCGAGATCATGGCGGATCACATCCCGATCCGCCACAGCAGCAGGACGATCGACGACAGCACCAGCCCGGCCGCGCCCAGCGGCACGTCCCCCAGCACGATCAGCGCGGTGCACCCCGCCGCGGTGACCCCCGCGATCAGCACCAGTGCCCGGCCCCCGGACCCGCCCTCCTCCGCCTCGCGCGGATCGAACTCACGTTCCCAGCGGTGGAAGTCGTCCTCTGCCATCGGCACTCCCGAAGGTCGTCCCCTCGGAGTATGCGTCCGTCCGGACGTCCCGGCGAGGGACGGTTCCATCGGACGCGCAGTCCGATAACGGCGAAGCGGGTGCGGACCGCCCGGCAACGGTTGCTAGGCTGCGGAGAGCCTGGGGAAGCAGATACTGATCGGCACATCCCCGGGTTTTGACTTCATAGTCGAGGTGAAGGGGTCCCACCGTGAAGAAGCTGCTCATTCTCGCCGTTGTCGCACTCGGCGGCTTCGCCGTCTGGCGCCGGATGCAGCAGGACCGCGCCGAGCTGGACCTGTGGACCGAGGCCACGTCGTCCGACAGCTGACACGCCGGCGACAGGCCCCGGCGTGAGCGACGCGGCACCGATCACCGTCGCCTGCATCGATCTCGCCGGGACCACCGTCGCGGACGGTGACACCGTCGAAACCGCCTTCGCCGAGGCGATCGCCACCCTGGGGATCGTCTCCGGCACGGCGGCGTTCCGACGTGCCATCGCCCACTTCGAGGACGCGCGCGGCCAATCCGAGCTCGCCATCTTCCGCGCGCTCTTCGACGAACCACGCGCCCAGGCCGCGCACCTGGCGTTCGAGCGATCCTACGGACAGCTCGTCGACCGGCGCGGCCTGTTTCCCGTGCCCGGAGCAGGCGACGCCCTGCAGCACCTCCGCAGCTCCGGCGTCCGCGTATGCCTGCTCACCGGTTTCGGCCGCCGCACCCAGGCCCGCGTCCTCGACGCCCTCGACTGGTGGGACCGCGCCGACCTGACCCTCAGCCCCGAGGACGTCCCCCGCGACCGCCCTTACCCGGACCTCGTCCTGACCGCGGCCCTGCGCCTCGGCGTGGACGACGTCCGCCACATCGCCGTCTGCGCCGCCACCGCCCCCGCCCTCCTGTCCGGCCGCCGCGCCGGCGCCGCCATCGCCGCGGGCGTCCTCACCGGCCC
>NZ_JABXFD010000313.1 GCF_013372625.1 Actinomadura sp. BRA 177 | reverse complement strand
GCGGCGATGGCCGCGGCGCTCCGCCGCACGTCCGCCGACCCCGCCTGACCAGCCCGCCGGTCCGGCCCCGTGCCCGCCGGGGCGCGTGCGGCGCGCGGTTCCAGCGCGCGCTCGGGGTGGGAGATAACTCCATTCGGTACGAAAGTTTCGAGCGTTGTCGGACGTGCGGTACCGCGCATTGTGGTTTTAGTCGCAAGCGAATGCCGGGGACGGAGTGTTCGCATTGCGAGTACGTGCCGAACGACGAAGTCGTTCACGCGGAGTGGCGATTCACCGCGATGCGGCCGCGGCGCGGCGCCGGTCCTTCCGCGTCCATGTCGGTGCCCTGGCGGTGGGCGGGGAGCTGAGTGGCGGGTGGCGCGGTCCTCCGAGCGGGAGACGATCTTGGCGGGGTCGGGTGTTGTCGAGGATGACAGTAACGGTGCCGCCGCGACGTGCGGAACGGCGCGGCGTGACGAGTGTCACGCGGTCGGGATCGGTTGTGGGAGACCTCACAGCGGGCGGGCGGGGGACGGTCGCGGCGGCCCGCCGGCGGCGCGGCGGGACGCCCCGGAGGGCAGTGACATAAGGGTATCGAGCGCCGCATTTGTGGTCGGATCGGGGGGATTTTCACGATCATGCGAAAGTCCCAGCAAGGCAAGGGGATGGGCCGCCGACCCCCTCAGATTGGGTACACTCTGTATTCAGGACACTCCGGGGAGTGATATTCGTGAATTTGTGGTGGGCTAAACGGCACTTCACGTTGCCTTATGGGTGGTGAACTCGCTAGTTTCCCAACCCGTCCGACTCCGTCGAGTGGAAACCTGAGGTGACCCGGCGTGGCTCTTCCGCCCCTAACCCCCGAACAGCGCGCCGCAGCCCTGGAGAAGGCTGCCAAGGCTCGCAAGGAGCGGGCCGAGGTTAAGAACAAGCTGAAGCACGGTGGGACCTCGCTCGCAGAGGTCCTCAAAGAGGGTCAGTCCGACGACGTCATCGGCAAGATGAAGGTGTCGGCCCTCCTGGAGTCCCTGCCCGGTGTGGGCAAGGTCCGTGCGAAGCAGATCATGGAGCGCCTGGGCATCGCCGAGTCCCGCCGTGTGCGGGGCCTCGGCGCCAACCAGCGCGCGTCCCTGGAGCGTGAGTTCGGCGGAAGTGCTACCCGCTGACGCGCGACTCACGGGCGGGCGCGGCGGCCGGACCGCCGCGGCCGGCCCGGGGCGACCCGGGTCCGGCACCACCCCGCCCGACTCCGGCGCACCCAACGAGCGCTTTTCAACCCCGGCAGGCCCGGACAGGCCCTGCCTCAACGGACAGGCTGGTTGAAGAATGCTCACGCCGGAAGGCTCCACAACGCCTGGCCCGCTCGCGCGGCGGCTGACGGTCCTCTCCGGGCCGTCGGGCGTCGGCAAGAGCACGGTCGTCGCCGAGATCCGGCGCTCACACCCCCGGGTGTGGCTGTCGGTCTCGGTGACCACCCGGGCCCCCCGCCCGGGTGAGACCGATGGTGTGCAGTACTTCTTCGTCGACGACGCCGGTTTCGACCGGCTCGTCGCCGAAGGGGAGCTCCTCGAATGGGCCGAGTTCGCGGGGAACCGCTACGGCACCCCCCGCCGGCCCGTCGAGGAACGCCTGGCCCGCGGCGAACCGGTGCTCCTGGAGATCGACCTCCAGGGCGCCCGGCAGGTCCGCGGCACCATGCCGCAGGCGCGGCTGGTGTTCCTCGCCCCGCCCGGCTGGGACGAGCTCGTCCGCCGGCTCACCGGCCGCGGCACCGAGCCCCCCGAGGTCATCGAGCGCCGCCTCGACGCGGCCCGCGTCGAACTGGCCGCCGAGAAGGAGTTCGACGTCACCCTCGTCAACACGTCCGTCCAGGACGTGTGCGGCGAGCTGCTAGCCTTGATGGCTGACCAGTAGAGCGACCTACCAGTGGAAGGCCACCGAGTGGCAGCCAGCAATGAGGGCATCACCAACCCGTCGATCGACGAGCTCCTGGAAGTCGTCGACACCAAGTACGGCCTCGTGAGCATCGCGGCCAAGCGCGCCCGGCAGATCAACGCCTACTACGCCCAGCTGGGCGAGGGCCTGCTGGAGTACGTCGGCCCCCTCGTCGAGACCCAGGTGCAGGAGAAGCCGCTGTCGATCGCCCTCCGCGAGACCCGCGAAGGCCTCCTCAACGCCGAGCCCATCGAGGGCTAGACCCCGGTGCGGGGCGCCCGATGCTGCTCGTCGGCCTGCGGCCGCCTTCGCCAGAGCCCGCAGTGTCTTTCTGGGGGACGACCCCCGAGGCGCCCCATGCTGCTCGCCGACCTGCAGTCGGCTTCGCCGGAGCCCGCAGTGTCTTTCTGGGGGACGACCCCCAGACCCCCGGGGACCCCGGGACCCCGGTGTGTAGCCGTGGGGCGTGCGATGGGATCGTGGGCGTATGACCTCCCGTAAGCCGCGTGTCGTGCTCGGCGTGAGTGCCGGGATCGCCGCGTACAAGGCGTGCGAGCTGCTCCGGCGGCTCACCGAGTCCGGTCACGACGTCACCGTGGTGCCGACCGCCGACGCGCTCCGCTTCGTCGGCGAGCCCACGTGGGCCGCGCTGTCGGGCAATCCCGTGTCCCCGCAGGTGTGGGACGGCGTCGCCGAGGTCCCGCACGTCCGGCTCGGGCAGGAGGCGGACCTGGTGTTCGTCGCGCCCGCCACCGCCGACCTGCTCGCCAGGGCCGCGCACGGCCTGGCCGACGACCTGCTCACCAACACCCTGCTCACCGCCCGCTGCCCGGTCGTGTTCGCGCCCGCGATGCACACCGAGATGTGGGAGCACCCCGCGACCCGGGCGAACGTGGCGACGCTGCGGTCCCGGGGCGCGGTCGTGGTCGAGCCCGCGTCCGGGCGGCTCACCGGCAAGGACACCGGCACCGGCCGGCTACCCGACCCCGCGGAGCTGTTCGAGGTGGCGCGGCACGTCCTGGCCCGCGGCGCCGACGGCCGCGACCTCGCCGGACGGCACGTGGTGATCTCCGCGGGCGGCACCCGCGAGCCGATCGACCCCGTCCGGTTCATCGGGAACCGCTCGTCCGGCCTG
Organism: Actinomadura sp. BRA 177; assembly: GCF_013372625.1. Lineage (GTDB taxonomy): Bacteria > Actinomycetota > Actinomycetes > Streptosporangiales > Streptosporangiaceae > Spirillospora. The sequence continues at coordinate 40,768 of NZ_JABXFD010000313.1, read as the reverse complement.
CAGGGCTACGCCCTCGCCCGCACGGCCGTGTCCCGCGGCGCCCGCGTGACGCTCGTCTCCGCCAACGTCGCGCTGCCCGGCCCCGCCGGCGCCGAGATCGTCCCCGTCGGGTCGGCCGAGGAGATGCACAAGGCCGTGGTGGCGGCCGCCGGCGCCGCCGACGCGGTCGTGATGGCCGCCGCCGTCGCCGACTTCCGCCCGTCCGGCTACCAGGGCTCGAAGATCAAGAAGGCGGAGGGGGCCGAGCCGGAGCCGATCCGGCTCGTGAAGAACCCCGACATCCTCGCGGAGCTGGGGCGCGACCGCCGTCCCGGCCAGGTGATCGTGGGTTTCGCGGCCGAGACCGACGACGTCCTCGCCAACGGCCGCGCCAAACTCGCCCGCAAGGGCAGCGACCTCCTCGTCGTCAACCAGGTCGGCGAGGACCTGACCTTCGGCCGCCCCGACAACGAGGCCGTGATCCTCGGCGCGGACGGCTCGCGCACCGAGGTGCCGCGCGGCGCCAAGGAGGCCCTCGCCGAGGTCGTCTGGGACCTCGTCGCCGCCCGGCTGAAACCCCCGGCCGCCGATCCGGCGTAGCCGGGACCGGCGGCGATCCCGCTAGACTTCTGGGCCTAACACCCGTGGGGAACCCGCGCGGGGGGCGGCGTCCCCCGCCGAACTCGACAAAAAATCCGTCCTGCGACGTCAGTCAGCAGCCGCTGCAAGGAGTTCACGTACGTGTCTCGCCGCCTGTTCACCTCCGAGTCCGTGACCGAAGGACACCCGGACAAGATCGCGGACCAGATCAGCGACGCGATCCTCGACTCGATGCTCAAGGACGACCCGAAGAGCCGGGTCGCCGTCGAGACGATGATCACGACCGGTCAGGTGCATGTGGCCGGTGAGGTCACCACCGAGACCTATGTGGACATCCCGGGCGTGATCCGGGAGAAGATCCTGGAGATCGGCTACGACTCGTCCAAGAAGGGCTTCGACGGGCACTCCTGCGGCGTGTCGGTGTCCATCGGCGCGCAGTCGCCCGACATCGCGCAGGGCGTCGACGACGCCTACGAGACCCGCGAGGGCGAGGGCGTCGACGACCTGGACCGGCAGGGCGCCGGCGACCAGGGCCTGATGTTCGGCTACGCCACCAACGAGACGCCCGAGCTGATGCCGCTGCCGATCACCCTCGCGCACCGGCTCGCGCAGCGCCTGTCGGAGGTCCGCAAGAGCGGCGACGTCCCCTACCTGCGCCCGGACGGCAAGACCCAGGTCACCATCGAGTACGACGGCGACCGCGGCGTCCGCCTCGACACCGTCGTGGTGTCCAGCCAGCACGCTCCCGACATCGACCTGAAGGAGCTCCTCGCGCCGGACGTGAAGGAGCACGTGGTCGACCCGGTGCTCGCCCAGTTCGACCTCGACATCGAGGGCTACCGGCTGCTGGTCAACCCGACCGGCCGCTTCGAGATCGGCGGCCCGATGGGCGACGCCGGCCTCACCGGCCGCAAGATCATCGTCGACACCTACGGCGGCATGGCCCGGCACGGCGGCGGCGCGTTCTCCGGCAAGGACCCGTCCAAGGTCGACCGGTCCGCCGCCTACGCGATGCGGTGGGTCGCCAAGAACATCGTCGCCGCGCAGCTCGCCGACCGCGCCGAGGTCCAGGTCGCCTACGCGATCGGCAAGGCGCACCCGGTCGGCGTGTTCGTGGAGACGTTCGGCACCGAGAAGGTCGCCCCCGAGAAGATCGAGAAGGCGGTCGACGACGTGTTCGACCTGCGTCCGGCCGCGATCGTCCGCGACCTGGACCTGCTCCGCCCGATCTACCAGCAGACCGCCGCCTACGGCCACTTCGGCCGGTCCGAGCCCGACTTCTCCTGGGAGTCCACCGACCGCGCCAAGGACCTCGCCTCCGCCGCCGGCCTGTAACCACCGGGGCTGGGAACAGCGGCCTGCCTGCGACTGGCCGCCTGTGACGGACTGACGGAGAGGCTGGTTGCCTGTACGGCGGGCCGCTTGCAACGCCGGCCGATTGGAACGACGAAGAAGCCCCGGGGCGTCCCCGGGGCTTCTTCGTTCGTGTGGGCCCGTCGTTCGGGCGGGGCTGTGGCCGGTCAGGAGGCGCAGTGGTTGCCGCGGTGCAGGCCGTAGCGGGCCGCGATGGTGTAGCGGCCGGGCTCGTGCGCCGTCATGCGGACGAAGTTTTCCGCGCGCGCTAGGCAGGCGTCCCCGCCCGTGGCGCTCAGCCAAGGCGACCAGGAGACCCGTACAAGGACGGACCCTCGGGACGGCATGTCGACCACGAGTTCACCGGCGTTGAGCTTGTGGACGGACGCGGGACGGTCCACCAGCGGCGTCGGCTGTGCGACGTGGAACAGGCGCCAATGCTCGTCCCGCCAGACCTCCGTGAGGTACGGCTGCCCGTCCTCGACGAGCGCGGCCTCGTCCTGCGCCGACCAGTCGACCTCCTGTTCGGGCAGGACGACGTACTGCACGGCCCACTCGTGCAGCCAGTCGCGGTAGGAGTCGGGCGTCAGCGCGCCGTCCTCGTAGAAGAGCTTGTGGCGTTCGGCGTCGACCTGGCGGTTCCAGCCGCGCGCCAGCATGAAGTGGCGGCTGAGGCCGGACGACTCCCAGTGGGAGCGCAGCGGCACGACCTCGATCCGGTCCTTCTGCGCGCCGAGCGCGTTCAGTTCGGCGACGAGGCCGCGGGCGTGGTCGGCGGCGGACGCCGCGGGCTCGGTGTGGATCAGGTCGTCGACGGGTTTCACGACCTGCCAGGACGCGGTCACGATGAACGCCAGCGACAGCACGGCGATCCGGACACGGCCCTGCGCACGCGCCACCGCCGACAGCAGGAACATCCCGCCGAACAGCAGCGACAGGCGCTCGACGTTGCTGCCGACGGGGGAGGGGATCAGCCAGGTCAGGATGATGCCGGCCAGGTAGACGCCTGCGCCGATGCGCACGAACGTCCAGTTCCTCGGCGCGCACAGCAGCATCGCGATGACGCTGGTGACGGCGGGCAGCACGATCGCGGTGAGCGAGATCGGTTGCACGCCGCTGAACGGGAACAGCAGGCTCGTCGTCCCCACCACGAGGGGGAGTCCGACGGCGACGCAGACGCTCGCACGGCGGCGGCCGGTGAGGAACAGCGCGGCGGCCAGAACCAGTAGGAACAGGCCGGCGACGGGGCTCGCGAGCGAGGCGAGCACGCTGAGGCCGACCATGCCGGCGGCCCGCAGGGCGGGGGTGCCGCGCGAGGTGTAGACCACGATCGTCGCCATGAGCGCGAACATCAGCCCCAGGCCGAACGTGACCCGGCCCGAGGCGGCGTTGCACGACAGCGCGAACGCGGCCCACAGCGATGCGGGCAGCGCCACGGGCGCCCTGAACTTCTTGAGCAGGTACGCGGTCAGGGTGGCCGAGAAGGTGCCGGTCACGACCGCGACCGTGCGGATGCCGAACAGCGCCATGACGTACGGCGAAATGACGCTGTAGGACGCCGGGTGCATCCCGCCGTACCAGGCGAAGCTGTACGCCGCGCCCGGGTGCTCCCAGGCGAAGTCGGTCCAGGCGGCCTGGGCGGCGAGGTCGCCTCCCTCCGCCGCCAGGAAGAGCCCCCACACCAGGTGGAGGACGGCGGCGGCGACCGTGGCCGCCACGACCGGGTGGCGTGCCCGCTTCTTCCACTTCTGCCAAGGGGAGCTGTTCGGACGGCGCGACGATCCATGCCGGACCGGGGCGTCCGCCCGTTCTCGAGTATGCGCTGTGGTCACTTCGCCTGCACGGGCTCGTCGGACGGCGGGGGCGCGGGAGGGGGCATCGGGCAATGGGCCGGCGGACGCGCGCCCGGTTCAAACGGATCAACCCTAGCGTGCGCGTTCGGGTGTCGGGTCGATCTGGTAGGACGGGGGCGTGACGAAGGACGGCGGGGGAACGGACCTGATCCCGGGGCTGGACGACCTTCCCCGGGCACCTGCCGACAAGCCCGGCAAAGCGAAGAAGCCGGGCGGTTCCAGGAAGAAGGGGGCGCGCCGACCGGCCGCCGAACTGCCCGTGGCGCGGATCGCCGTCGACATGTCCCTGCCGCACCTGGACCGGCCGTTCGACTACCTGGTGCCGGCCGAGATGGACGCCAAGGCCGTGCCGGGGTGCCGGGTGCGGGTGCGGTTCGCCGGGCAGCTCGTCGACGGGTTCCTGCTGGAGCGGGCCGCCGAGAGCGGGCACGACGGGAAGCTGCTGTTCCTGGAGCGGGTCACGTCGTCCGAGCCGGTCCTGACGCCGGAGATCGCCGCGCTCGTCCGGGAGGTGGCCGACCGGTACGCGGGCACGTTCGCGGACGTGCTGCGGCTGGCCGTCCCGCCCCGGCACGCCCGCGTGGAGGCCGAACCCGTGGCGGAGGCCGAGACCCGTGAGATGCCGGGCACGGTCGATGCCGGGGTCTGGCGCGACTATCAGGCCGGGTCGTCGTTCCTGAGCGCCCTTGCCGACGGCAGAGCGCCGAGAGCGGTCTGGACGGCGCTGCCGGGCCCTGACTGGACGTCCGCCATAGCGCGGGCCGTCGCCGCCACGCTGAACGGCGGACGCGGTGCGATCGTGGTGGTCGCCGACGGACGCGACGTCGCGCGCGTGGACACCGCGCTCAAGGCCGAGCTAGGGGAGGGCCTGCACGTCGCCCTGACGGCGGAACTCGGCCCCGCCGAGCGCTACCGCAGATGGCTCACCGTCCTGCGCGGTAAGGCGAAGGCAGTCGTCGGCACGCGCGCCGCCATGTTCGCGCCCGTCACGGATCTCGGGCTGGTCGTGCTGTGGGACGACGGCGACGACGTCCATGCCGAACCCCACGCGCCCTACCCGCACCCCCGTGACGTCCTTGCCCTGCGTGCGCACAGAGCGGCGGCCGGGGCGCTGATAGGCGGGTTCACCAGAACCACCGACGCCACCCAGCTGGTGGAGAGCGGCTGGGCGCACACCCTCTCCGCCGTCCGTGACCAGGTTCGGGCGGAGATGCCCCGCGTCCGGTACGTGGGGGAGGACGCCCAGCTAGCCCGTGACGCGGCCGCCCGCACGGCGCGCCTGCCGAACGTCGCGTTCGAGGCCGCCAGGCGTGCCCTGGAGGACGGCCCGGTCCTTGTACAGGTGCCAAGGCGCGGATACGTGCCGGGCATCGCGTGCGGACGCTGCCGTACACCGGCACGATGTGAGGCGTGCCAGGGGCCGTTGTCGCTGGCGTCGTCCCATGCGGCCCCCTACTGCCGGTGGTGCGGACGTATCGCGGGTGACTGGCACTGCCCCGAATGTGGCTTCTTCCAGGTGCGGGCCGTCGTGGTGGGCGCGAAACGCACGGCGGAAGAGCTGGGCAGAGCGTTCCCTGGCGTCCCCGTACGAACGTCTGGGCGTGACGCGATTCTCGAACAGATCGGCCCGGAACGTGCCCTGGTGGTGTCCACGCCAGGAGCGGAACCACCCGCCGAAGAGGGATACAGGGCCGCCCTACTGCTGGACGGCTGGGTCCTGCTGGGCCGCCCGGATCTGCGTGCCGGTGAGGAAACGCTGCGGCGCTGGATGAACGCGGCGTCGCTCGTCCGCCCCCACGGCCCGGTGATCGTGGCCGCCGAAGGAGCGCTTCCCGCCGTTCAGGCGCTCGTCCGGTGGGACCCGGTCACCTACGCGGAGCGCGAGCTGGCCGAGCGTAGGGAGGCGGGCTTCCCGCCCGCCGCACGGATGGCGTCGCTCACCGGCACCCCGGCCGCCATACGCGAGCTTCTGGCCGATGCCAGGCTGCCCGATGGCGCGGAGGTTCTCGGCCCGGTGCCCGTCCCGACACCGGCCGCACAGACAGACGTCCAGGAGAAGGAACGCGCGTTGGTACGCGTGCCGCGGTCTGCCGGGGCGGCGATGGCGCGCGCGCTCAAGGAGGCCCAGGGCGTACGCAGTGCGCGCAAGGCCACGGAGACGGTAAGGGTCCAGATCGACCCCCTGGAGCTGATCTGACCAATAGGGTTCACGTCCCCGTCCTCCTGCTCGTATCGCCTGCGTGCACTGGGCTCCGGTGGGTCGTGGCGGATTCCGGGACACATCATTGGGAGCCTGCGACCTTGAGAGTGCCTCCCGAGAGCGTCACGGACTCGGCCGTGTAGTGGAGGTAGATCTTCGCCGTGATCGAGACATCGGCGTGCCCGAGGTACGCGCTGATCACGTGGATCGGCACTCCGGCCTCCAGATACAGCGAGGCGGCGCACTCCGTTCTCGTCCGAGATCAGCCTCCGGGGCGTCTTGCCCTCGAACTCGTCCGCGAGGCGATGCAGGGTCTCCATGCTGAGCCTCCGGCCGTCCCCGGTGCCCTCGCGCACCTCCGCGATCAGCTCATCCAGTTCCGAGTCACGCCGCTGGAGGGCGGCGAAGCGGTCGTCGTCGTTGCTCAGGCTGATCATTTCGCGCTCTCCTCGTAGATTCGCGAGGTCCCTCCGGACGCTCGCGAGGGCCTTCGTCAGCCCCTTCGTCGCACCGGCCGGCCCCAGGGTCCCCATGGGCTCCCATAGGCTCTCCGTGGCGTCCTCGGGAGTCAGCGTGAGCTTCTGTAGAGCGATCGGGAACCGCAGCCCATCGCCCCGATGCATGTCCTTCACCAGGCGGGGAGCGAGACCGGGGTTCCGGCCCACCAGGGCCGAACCCTTCTCGTTCAGGTCCACGATCGCCAGCAGGCCCCGGCCGGTGACGGACAGGCCCACGACCCGTCCGCATGCCGCTTCGGGCTCGAACGTGGCGCGCTCCATGATCGGCACCGTGTCGAACGCTCGACGCTCCCACGAACGGACGAGCGCCTCCAGAAGGCTCCGGTCCGTCCGGAGGATTCCGCCCGCGTGACGGTGTTCGCCGGGAGCGAGGACGAGCTTTCGGTACCGCCTCATGCGTCCTCCAGGGCCCACGCCAGCAGCCGCGAGTTCCGCTTCGAGTTCGGCGATCTGGGCATCGATCCGGTCCACCGTGAGCGTCTCGTACCTCTTGGGGGCGTCGAGACCCCAGAGCTTGCTTCTCCGCTCCATGATCTTCACGACGGTCTGGATCGCTTCCAGGACCGGCTTGTGATCCACAAGCTCCTCTTCGGCGTACACCGGGTTGTCGTCATCCCCGCCGACCACGATGAACAGGCCGTCCGAGTCCAGGACCCGCCGCCGGACCACCCGGCCGTGACTGACTATCAGGTGGCGGGCCTTCAGGACCTTCCATGCGGCCATTAGAAGCACGTTGAGCCGCTGCGACTCCTGCTCTCGAAGCAGTTCGACGGGGGCGCGCACCGTCGCCACGTAGGCACGCTCAACGGCCCTGAAGGCCGTAGAAGCGGAGCACCCCATCTCGTCGCCGATCGCCTCGTAGGACATGCCGGAGAGACGCAGCTCGCACACCTGCCGGTCGAACTCGGCTTGCTCGGGGGTCCGCTCTTTCGCGAACCGGCCGTGGCCGTTGCGGGGTTGATTCCGCCCGTCTGACGTTGCGTCGTCGCTCATGCTGCTGCCTCCTGCTTCTTTCGCCGTGCCCATTCACGTCCGCAGGTCCGGCAGTTGCGTTTGCCCTGGCACACGCGGGTGTTCTCCGGGGTGAACTCGTGGCCGTTGACGCAGTGCGTCTTCCGTGCGTTGATCGCTGTGGGGGCGGTTCCCCGGAGGACGTTCTCACCGTTGGTCACGGGCTGGAGGTGGTCGGGCCGGACGCAGGCTCGGGACGTGCATCCCCATGCCTTGACGTGGTCGATGGTGAGGCCGTCTGGGATCTCCTCCACGAACTCCTGGTACGCCCATCGGTGGGCTAGGACGTTCTTGCCTCCCACGGAGAACTGTGGGTAGCCGCCCTTGGTCTTCCCGCCCTTCCATAGCCAGCAGGACTCGGTCCCGGTGATCCGGACGTGGCTCCAGAACCGGGTGAGGTCGTCGCCGATGATGAGCTTGAGGTCGAGCCGCCCTTCTCGACGGGCTCGGCGGTAGTCGGTGTTGCAGAATCCGCGGGCGACGGTCGGCCTTTCGCAGCCGTCCACGGAGCAGGGTGAGGCGCTCACGTCTCCTCCTCGGCGGGTTCGTCGGTGACTTCCACTAGGAAGCCGTAGACGAGGTCGCTGCCCACATTCCCGGAGATGTTGATCAGGTCGCCGGCCCGTGCCATCCTCCGGCCCTGAACCGGGCACACGTACTCGTACTCGTCGGCCAACACCTCGTACCGGAGAGAGGCGAGTTCGACCTTGCGGAGACGTTCGGCTCGCCCTTGGGCGGCCTCCGCGTTCAGGTGGGCTGCGTAGGTGGCCTCTGCTCGGTGCCGCTCGGGGTTGAGGTTCCGGCCCTGCGGATTCGGGGGCAGGGTTCCGTCAGGGGCACTCACCGGAGGTCCCGAGCGACGATCATCTTGGTCCCGGCCGGGGGTCCGTCGAACGTGCCCGAGCTGGCGACCCGGCGGTGCTCGGCCTCGGTCTCGAAGTCGGGGGCGTCCTGCGGGGTCATCATCGCTCGCTGGGCGGCCTCACGCTGTTCGGCCGGAGGGAGCTTGTCGAACTTCTTGATCTCGTCGGGATCGGCGACGAAGGTCGTGAACAGCCGCCGCCATTTCGCGCGGCTCTTCTCATGCTGCGCGTCGATCGCCGCTTGCCGCTTGGCGGAGCAGCCGTCGCATTCCGGATAGCTGCACGGCTGACCGGGGGCGTCGAGTTCCTGGAACGCCTGGACGCGACTACCGCACGAGTTCGCGCAGGGGGCGTCGAAGTACTCGCGGCGGGGTCCTTGGTCAGGAAGCGACCAGGACGTGATGTTCTTCGTAGTCGTCTTCGTGACGCCGATCTTCTCGGCGACATCGGCGAGAGTCTTTGAATTCACGCCGAATTCCTTGGCCCTGGCGAGCAGCTTCGGGGCGGGCATCGGCCCACCGGCCAGCTGATCGTGTAGGAAATCTTCAGCGGCAGTCTGGGAAGGCATATGGGGTTCTCCTCTTGCTTGGGTTATCTTACCTCCAATGGTACGTTCTGAGCAGGGATTTTTCTTCGCCGTCAAGGTATGCTGAAGGTGAGGTCGATAGCGGGAAGAACCTCTTCTCCTTTCGGGTTGTCCAAGGCACTCTCCGCTTCTCCGGCGGAGAGGGCCTACCTTTTTCGTACCTGTTGTCGAACGCGAGCCGTGGAATGCCTCGGTGGCTGATCAGCGCTCGGCGAGGAGTCGGGCGGCATACTCAAGGGCATCCGGGTCCGCGATGCGGAGCATCTCCAGCAGTCCGTCTACATCGCAGGCTGAGATGAGGATGGGGCCGGTGGCCCTCCAGGTCCCGACCTCGTCTCGCGTGATCACCCACTCGGGCCGGAAGAGGTGCTGAAGAAGCAGCAGCGTTACGGACTCGTTCATCGTCTCCTCGCATAGGAAGGCCCCCGCCCTCTCCGTCCGGGGGGATCAGAGAAGGGCGGGGGCGGTGGGAACCGACCGGGCCTCACAAGCTCCCCGGCCGGGGCCTCGCGTCGGTTCCTCTGGAGCGGGGGACCCGGCCCACCCCGCCGGGTTCCCCTCGCAGGTCAGGGATGGTTGAGCTGCGCCCAGACGACCTTTCCGCCCTCGTTGAGCGGGCGGACGCCCCAGTCGTGGACGAGTTCGGTCATGAGGAGAAGGCCGCGACCGCTCTCAGCGGCGTAGTTCTCCGGCTGGATCTCCGGCTTGCCTTCTCCGGCGTCCCACACCTCGATCACTGGGCGGCCGTCGTGCTCGTCGCGGAAGATCCGGACGATGATCTGCCCTTCGCCATGCTGGAAGCTGTTGGTGACCAGCTCGCAGACCACGACGCGGCCTATGTAGTCGTCTTCGATGCCCCACTCGGCGAACAGGTCGGCGAGGAACCGGCGGGCGAGGCTTGGGGCCTCGCTGTTGGGGTCGAGTACGAGCGTGGGCGGAGCCTCTGGGGCGAGCGTTGCGGACATCGGGCACGACCTTCGTCACGGTGTGTGTTAACCAGGCCACAGAGTGGCTTCACGTGAGCTAGGTTGTCGTTGTTCCGGCCCATCTCCGCAACGAGCGGAAACACAGTCTTACTTCGGAGTGTGATCAATGCCCTCCAAGCCGTCACCTGATCCGATGACCTCCATGTGGGCTTGGTTGGCCTACGACCTGCGCTTCTATCGACTGCGCGCCCGGATGAGCGGCGAGACCTTCGGTAAGATCATCGGTGTAGTGCGGTCCACTGTTTCCCGGCTGGAGAGCGGTGAACTCCGGCTCGATGAGAAACAAGCCATCGCTTTGGATCAACACTTCGCAACAGGAGGTCACTTCCTCCGCCTCCTCACCTACGCCAAGCTCGGGCATAACCCGGACTGGTTCAGGGAGCACGTCTCGTACGAGGCTCGGGCGCTCGCTCTGAAGATCTACGAACTCGCGCTCATCCCCGGCCTGTTCCAGATCGAGTCGTACGCTCGTGCCTGCTTTGAGGCGGCGGGTGTCGAGGACATCGACGGGCACGTGGCCGAACGGCTCCAGCGGCAAGAGTCGCTGGAGCGGAGCCCTCGGCCGCTCGTGTGGGTCGTGCTCTCTCAGAGCGTGCTCGACTGGCCAGTGGGAGGCCCCGAGGTCATGCGGGCTCAGTTCGCGCATCTGCTCGACATGGCGAAGGCTCCGAATGTGAGCCTGCGCATCCTGCCTCGGACGGCGGGGGCGACGATCGGTCTAGACGGCCCCTTCAAGATCCTCTCGGTGGACGAAGGGGATGCGGCGTACACGGAAGCCCACGGGGGCGGGAGACTGGTTCTCGGTACCGGCGAGGTAAGGCAGTTCGGTACCCGGTGGGAGCGCATCGGAAGCAAGGCGCTCCCCGAAGACGCCTCACGGACGCTGGTCGAGCAGGCTATGGAGGAGATGAAGTGATCAAGTGGCGCAAGTCGTCCCACTCCAACACGCAGGGAGGGGACTGCGTGGAACTCGCGAAACTTGGTGAAGTCATCGGGGTCCGCGACTCGAAGGACCCGGACGGCCCGAAGCTCCTGGTGGGGCGCGAGGAGTTCACGGCCCTGGTGGCTTCCCTGAAGCGCTGACATCCCCCGGAACAGCACTGAGCCCCGATCCCTGGAGGACCGGGGCTCTCGTGTGCTCAGGCGTCCTTACCGCCGTCCTTCCGCTTCTTCAGCGACTTCGGCGGCTTGATCCACTCGATGTCGCCTTCCTTCCACTGGAACTTCTCCGGTGGCGGGCCGTCGTTGCCCCTGCGCTTCCGACGTCGTCCCCAGCGCCTCACCATGTCCACGTGTGCCCCGCCTTGCATCGGCGGTAGAGGACGTGGCCACGCGGCGAGCGGGCGAGGATCTCTCCCTTGCGTCCGCAGGTCGGGCAGCGATGCGACGGTGTGAGGTTCGTCCCCCACCAGAAGACCGCGAGGGCGAGGATGAGCAGGACGCCGAGAGCCCCGAACAGCCACCACTCTGCGGCGTCGAGCGCGGGGAGCCCGGTAGCCGAAGCTGGGAGCCAACCCAGATTGACGGACCTGTGCCCCAGGCTGCCCCAGGGTGACGACCACCCTTGTCTGTTGGTGCTTTCCGTGCCCTCCTGTGTCCAAGACTGACGCGCCGAACGTGCCTGACCAATAGGGTTCTCGGGTGGCCGACAACTGGGTGGAGAGCACCGCCGACGACCTGCGGCGGTGGGCGGACGAACACGGCGAGACAGTGGACGGGCAGGGTGTCGGCATCTTGCTGGGCCTCGCCCGGGAGGAGATGGGCCTGGCGGACCCGGCGGAGCTGACCCCGGACGGGGTCCGCGGGCTGCTGCTGGAGGTCTTCCCGGAGACCGTGGTCGCCGCGAGCGACGACGTCCCCACCGTCCTCGACGCGTTCCGCAAGATCGTCGCCTATCTGCGCGACACCGGCGCCGTGACCGCGCCGGACGCCGCCGCGCTGGCGGCGGAGATCGACCGGACCGGGCCCGAGTTCGCCGAGGTCGTGGCCGCGGTCGACAGCGAGGAGCGGCAGGCCGCCGCCGAGGTCGTCAGCGGGCTGCTGCAGGCCGACGGGGTCTCCCTGGACGACCAGGAGGCCGTCGACGCGTGGGTGCGCGAGTTCGAGGCGCTGCCCGAGGCGGAGCGCTATGCCCGTACCGAGGAGTACCTGCGGCGGGCCGGCGAGCTGGTCGTCCCGCCCGTCCGGCCGGTGCCCCGGGCCGAGGTGGCCGCGGCGGCGCGCGGATCAGGGCTGACCGGGACGATCCTGGCGCTGGCCGAGTGGACGGGCGAGCGCGCCCTCACCGAGCACGACACCCTGACCGATGCGGACATCGACGCCGCCGGCGCCGTCCTCGGCCTGGACACTCCGCGCCGCTACGGGCAGATGGAGGACGAAGGCGAGCTGGAGCGGCTGTGGTGGGCCGCCGTTGAGGCGGACGTCATCACCGCCGAGCACGGCACCGCCTCCCAGGGGCCGGCTTGCGACGACCTCCAGTCCGACGATGACGATGCACTGCTCGCCGCTTGGCTGCCGCTGTTCGAGGCGATCGTCGTACCCGGCCACGATTACGTGGACGGCTTGGACGCTCTGGAACTCGTCCAGAACGAGATGACCGGCGTACTCATCCACCTGTACGAGCAGGAGGAGCCGACCGAGCCGGAAATCCTCGTCGGTGCGCTCTTGGGCCACGTCGATGAGGCCTACGACCTGTCCGATTCCGAGGTCATGGCCACGCTCGTCCAGGACGCGTTCCATCTGGAACTGACGACCCTTGAGGAATGGGGGATCGTCGAACAGTCCGGTGACGGGCGCGCGCTGACGCCGCTCGGTGTGTGGGCCGTCCGTGAACTGCTGCTGGCGGACGGCTTCACCGCCCCCCTCATCGGCGAGCTGGCCGATTCGCGTGCGTCCGAGCTCATCGCCGGGCTCACCTGGTACCGGCCTGAGGCCGCCGACGAGGAGATCGACGGCTGGCTGGCCGCGCACGACGCCAAGGACGCCGCCGCCGACCTTCTGGACGTCATGCGCACCGGAGGCCCGGGCGCCCGCAACCTGGCCGCGGCCGTCCTGCACCGCATCGGCCCCGAGGCCGCGGGCGTCGTGCGCGCCGCGCAGGAGCATCCACTGGTCTCGCCTTACGCGGCGCTCTGGCTGAACGCCGTCGGCGACCCGTCCGGACGGGAACTCGCGCGCGATGAGTACCTCTGGGTGTTCGTCGACACCGTCGCCGGGATGCTGGAGACCGCCGAACCGGAGGAGGCGGTCGAGGCCGCCCTCATCGACGCGCCGCCGGAAGCGGAGATGAAGGTCATGGTCGACGAACTGTGGCGCACCCACCATCCCGGTGCGGCCGACGTCCTTGAGGCCCTGGGCGCGCACCATCCCGACCGGGCGACCGCCAAGGCCGCCCGTACCGCCGCCTACAAGGCGCGGTCCGCGCACCAGAGCGCGCACCGCGGCGTGTGAATCATCGTGGGATGTCTCCGTAGACTGGACGGATACATCCCACGTGCAAGAGAACCTCGCAGGAAACGGAGTCCTCGTTGGCCGTCAAGCCCATCCGCCTCTTCGGCGACCCCGTGCTGCGCACGCCCGCGGAGCCGGTGAAGGACTTCGACAAGGAGCTGCGCCAGCTCGTCAAGGACCTCACCGACACGATGATCGACGCTCCCGGCGCGGGCCTCGCGGCGCCGCAGCTCGGCGTGGGCCTGCGGGTGTTCACCTACTACGTCGACGACATGCTCGGGCACATGATCAACCCCAGCCTGGACCTGTCGGACGACGAGGAGACCGACGACGAGGGCTGCCTGTCCCTGCCCGGCCTGGCGTTCCCCACGCCGCGGTCGGTCGGCGTCGTGGCGAAGGGCTTCAACATGCACGGCGAGCCCATCACGGTGGAGGGCACGCACCTGCTGGCCCGCTGCGTCCAGCACGAGACCGACCATCTCGACGGGATCATCTTCATCGACCGGATGGACGCCGAGCAGCGCAAGGCCGCGATGAAGGCGATCCGGGAGGCCGAGTGGTTCGGCGACCCGGTCCCCGTCGTCAAGGAGTCGCCGCACCGGACCTTCGGGAAGGCGATCTAGGTGAAGCTGGTCTTCGCAGGGACTCCTGACACCGCGCTCCCGGCGCTGACGGCGCTGCTGGGCTCCTCGCACGAGGTGGCGGCGGTCGTGACCCGCCCCGACCGGCCCGCGGGCCGTGGGCGGCAGCTCAGCGCCTCGCCGGTCGCCGCGCTCGCCGCCGAGGCCGGTATCGAGGTGCTCAGGCCCGCGAAGGCCCGCGATCCCGAGTTCCTCGGCCGGCTCCGCGAGATCGCGCCCGACTGCTGCCCGGTCGTCGCCTACGGGGCCCTGCTGCCCCGCGAGGCCCTCGACATCCCCCGGCACGGCTGGGTGAACCTCCACTTCTCGCTGCTGCCCGCCTGGCGCGGCGCGGCGCCCGTGCAGCGCGCGATCCTGCACGGCGACGACATGACCGGAGCGGCCACGTTCCAGATCGAGGAGGGTCTCGACACCGGCCCGGTCTTCGGCGTGCTCACCGAGCCGATCCAGCCCACCGACACGTCCGGCGACCTTCTGGGACGGCTCGCCGTCGCCGGTGCGTCCCTCCTGCTCGACACGATGAACGGTATTGAGGCGGGCGTTCTGGAGCCCCGGCCACAGCCGTCCGAGGGCGTGTCCCACGCGGCGAAGCTGACGCCCGAGGATGGTCACGTCGACTGGGGGAGCCCCGCCCTGCACATCGACCGCCTCGTGCGCGCGTGTACGCCGACCCCCGGTGCGTGGACGAACTTCCGTGACATGCGCGTCAAGCTGGGGCCGGTCCGTCCGGTGCCCGACGCGGACAAGCTGTCGCCCGGCGAGATCCGTCCCGGAAAGAACGAGGTACTGGTGGGAACGGCCACGCATCCCGTCGCGCTCGGCGAGGTCCAGCCGCAGGGCAAGCGCCGCATGGCCGCGGCCGACTGGGGCCGCGGCGTCAACCTCACCGGCAAGGACACGCTGCACTGATGCCGCCCACCCGTAACCGCCGACACACGCAGAACCGCAGGCCCGCCGGCCCGCGCAAGACAGGCCGCCCCCAGGACCTCGTCCGCCGCACGGCGTTCGACGTCATCCGGGCGGTCGACACCCGCGACGCCTACGCGAACCTTCTGCTGCCCAAGCGCCTGCACGACCGCAACCTGACCGGACGCGACGCCGCCCTCGCCACCGAACTCACCTACGGGACGCTGCGCGGCCGCGGCACCTACGACGCGGTGCTCGCGCTGTGCAGCGACCGTGAACTGCGGCGCATCGACGCCCCGCTGCTGGACGTCCTGCGCCTGGGCACGCACCAGATCCTCGCCACCCGCATTCCGCCGCACGCGGCCGTGGGGACGGCCGTGGAACTGGCCCGCTCCGTCGCAGGCCCCGGCCAGGCCAAGTTCGCCAACGCTGTGCTTCGCAAGGTCGCCACCCGCGACATGGACGCCTGGCTGGAGATCGTGGCGCCGGCCGACGCCGACACGACGACCCGCCTCTCGATCGCGTACAGCCACCCGAAGTGGATCGTGTCCGCCCTGCGCGACGCCGTCGGATCGGACGAGATCGACGAACTCCTCGCCGCCGACAACGCCCGCCCCAGGGTGACGCTGGTAGCCCGCCCTGGCCGGGCCACCTTGGAAGAGCTTCACGAGTCCGGTGCGGAGCCCGCCCCGTACTCGCCCTACGCCGCCGTGATGCCCGAAGGGGACCCGGCCGGTATCGCCGCCGTCCGCGAGGGGCGCGCCGCCGTCCAGGACGAGGCCAGCCAGATGGTCGCCCTGGCCCTGGTCCAGGCCCCCTTGGACGGCCGTGACGCCCGCTGGGCGGACCTCTGCGCCGGCCCCGGAGGCAAGGCAGGCCTCTTGGCGGCCCTCGCCTTCCAACACGACGCACGACTTCTGGCCGCCGACGTCCAACCGCACCGTGCCGCACTCGTGCAACGTGCGGTCGACGACCGCACGGGAGTGGTCGCGGCAGACGGCACCGCCCCCGCATGGCGTCCAGGGTCCTTCGACCGGGTCATGGTGGACGCACCCTGCACCGGCCTGGGCGCGCTCCGCCGCCGCCCAGAGGCCCGCTGGCGCCGAGGCCCCGAAGCGGTAGCCGAACTAGGCCCGCTCCAGCGGAAGCTGCTCACCACCGCACTGGAGTCCGTCCGTCCCGGCGGCGTCGTCGCCTACGTCACCTGCTCACCCCACATGGCCGAGACCCGTGTGGTCGTGGACGACGTTCTGGGTAAGCGTGACGACGTCGAAAGGCTCGACGCACCGGCGGTCCTGACATCGCTCTCTGCGGACCTCACCGGCGTGGGGGACGGCCCGTACGCCCAGTTCTGGCCGCACCGCCACGGCACGGACGCGATGTTCCTGGCCCTCCTGCGCCGCACATAGACAGCCCTTGGGGGGTCCGTGCTGACAGGCTTCATGCTCTTCATGTCGTACCTGGGCAGCGCGGCCTTCTACGTCCCCTTGCTCGTCGCGCTCTTCTGGTGCGTGGCGCCGCGCCTCGCCGCACGGGCCTCGGTTCTCCTGCTGTTCGGCGCGCTGCTCAACACGCTCCTCAAGCTGGTGTTCCACGCACCGCGCCCCTACTGGACGGACCCCGCCATCAAGGGCCGGCAGTCGCTGGCGTCCTTCGGCATGCCATCCGGTCATGCCCAGAACGGCATCGTCGCCTGGGGCTTCTTCGCCGCCCAAACCGGGCGCCGGCTCCTCTGGGTGGGCGCCGCCGTCATCATCGCCTTGATCGGGGTGTCCCGCGTCTATCTGGGCGTCCACTCGACCGGCCAAGTCCTAGCGGGATGGGCCATCGGCCTGACCCTCCTGGTGGCCGCCCTAGCACTCGAACCCATAGTCGTCCCGTGGTGGACGAGCCGCCACCTCGCCGTGCAGATGGCACTCTCCCTGGCCATCTCCCTGCTGCTGCTGGCAGCGGCCTGGGGCGCATGGCAACCACTGGAGAACTGGCAGTGGCCCCAAAGCTGGGCAGGAGCAATCAAAGCCGCCGGTGGCCAGATCGCCCCCATCACGCTGACGGACTCGGCCCGAGCCTCCGGTGGACTCTGCGGCGCCCTCGCGGGACTGTCCCTCCTCGCGGCACGCGGCTGGTTCGACCCCGGCGGACGCTCCTGGCAGCGCCTCGCCCGCCTCCCCGTGGGTTTCGCCGGTGCCGCCGCCATAGCCGCGCTCGACCTGCTGCCGGACGGGACGAACCTCGCCCAGGCGTTCGCCGTCCAGACGCTTCTCGCCCTCTGGGTCACCGCGGGCGCGCCGGAGGCGTTCGTCCGGCTCCGCCTGGCGGCCCGCCCCACCCCCGCCGTCACCCGGCCGGGTGAGGACCGGTCGGAACTGCGCCAATAGACTCTGGGCATCATGGCTCCGCAGATCTCACCCAGCATCCTGTCCGCCGACTTCGCCCGCCTGGCCGAGGACGTCGAGCGCATCGCCGACTCCGCCGACTGGGTCCACGTCGACGTCATGGACAACCACTTCGTCCCCAACCTCACCCTGGGACTACCGGTCGTCCAGGCCCTGCTGAAGCACAGCAGGCTGCCGCTCGACTGCCACCTGATGATCGAGGACCCAGACCGCTGGGCACCGGAGTACGCCGAATCCGGAGCAAAAAGCGTCACGATCCACGCCGAGGCGGCGAAGGCCCCCATCCGCACCCTGCGCGCCATCCGCGCCGCCGGCGCGCGCGCGGGCCTCGGCGTCAACCCGGCCACCCCCGTGGACGGCTTCGAAGACCTCCTCGGCGAGATCGACATGCTCCTCCTGATGACCGTCGAGCCGGGCTTCGGCGGCCAGAAGTTCCTGGACGTCGTCCTGCCGAAGGTCCGCCGCGCCCGCGAACTCATCAAGGGCCGCGACCTCCCCGTCTGGCTCCAGGTCGACGGCGGCGTCAGCGCCGAGACCATCGAACGCTGCGCGGAAGCCGGCGCCGACGTCTTCGTCGCGGGCAACGCCGTCTACGGCGCCGATGACCCGGTGGAGGCGATCCGCAACCTCCGCGCCCAGGCCGAGGAAGCGACCGCCAAGGCGACCTGGTGATCCTGCCCTGCACCGCCGTCCTGGTCGACGTGGACGGCACCCTGGTCGACTCCACACCCCTCGTCGAACGCGCGGCCCGGGAATGGGCCGCCGAATACGGCATAGACCCAGACGAATTCCTGTCCGACGCCCACGGCCGCCGCACAAGCGACCGAGTAGCCGACTTCCTCCCACCGGACGAGGTCCCCGAAGCCACCGCCCGCCTGGACGCCCTGGAATCAACCGGCACCGACGGAATCACGGCCCTCCCGGGCGCGGTGGACCTCCTGACCAATCTGAACGGCCTGCCCCACGCCTTCGTCACCTCAATGGACAGACCACAACTGAAACTCCGCACGACCGTGGCCGACATCCCCCTCGCGCCCACGATCGTCACCGCCGAGGACGTCCCGAACGGCAAACCCGACCCGTCCGGCTACCTCCAGGCGGCCGCGCAGCTCGGCGTGGACCCGGCCGCCTGCGTGGTCATCGAGGACGCCCCCGCCGGCATAGCCGCGGGCCGCGCCGCCGGCGCCACCGTCCTGGCGGTGACCACCAGCCATCCGGCGGAGTCCCTGACAGGGGCCCACCACATCATCGCCGACCTGACAGCCGTGGCCGCGATCCCGGAGGGCGTCCGCCTCACGGGGTGACACGCTCGCCCGAACCGGTGCATTCCGGTTACGGTGGCGGCCTGGACTCCTGAAGTCTGGCTCCATGATCAACGAGGGGCGGGGCGCCCTGGGTATGGCGCCGGCCGAGCACGAGGGCTGCGCGACCGCCATCGGCCCCGGCGCCGCGATCGCGCTGGCCCGGCCGGACGGAACCGTCGGCCGCTACAGCGCCACCGTGGCGGACTCCGCGCTCGGCTGCCCGGTCACGGTGATCGACGGCGGCCAGGTCGTGGAGTCCGGCTCCGGCCGGCTGAACTCGCCGGCCCGCGTCGACACGTTCGCAGGCGGCGTCCTCGAGCGCGTCGGCGATCGGGCCACCGTGCTCGTCCAGGGCGTCTCCGAACCGCCGGGCGGGACGCCCTACCTCGCGGTGAGCATGGTCGACGGCCCGGCGACGGGCGCCCGTCCCGCCCCGGCCCTGCTGACGGTCTACTCGACCCGCTGGGGCGGGGTCGTGCGGCTGCTGGACGTGCCGAGCACCCTGCTGGCGGCGGTCGGCGCCCCCGAGCCCGCCGAGTTCAGCGGTGCGCCGATCTCCCTGGGCCGCGCGCGTCCCGCCGACCCGACGAGGACCGTCCACGAACTGGGCGCCGTCACCACCACGGACCAGACACTGCGCCGCTGGTCGGCCCTGCTGCTGCTCTTGACGGGCCGTGCCGGCCCGGCTCCTGCCCGCGCGTCCGCTGTGGCGGGTGCCGCTCGCCGTGGCCCTGCTCACCTTCAGCGTGCTGGCCGTGGACGCGGCGACCGGCACGCTCCTGCACCGCGCCAGCCCGTTCGGCCCCTCGGCGCTGTACGGAGGGCGCTACTACGGGTTCGGCAACTCCACCTTCGCCGCCTTCGCCGTCGCCGGGGTGCGGCTGACCCCGGCGCGGCTCATCGCCGTCGGCTCGGCATCGGTGGCGGTGGTCGCGGCCGTCGCGCTGCTGGACTGGCTGCGTCCCGCGACCTCACGCACCCACGCCGGACGCTTCGTGGCAGGACGTCCTCGACGGCGAGGCATGGCAACTCATCGACCGCAAAGCCGGCTACGCACTCTCCTCCCTGACAGGCGGCCCACTGGCCTGCGGCACGGCCCTCGTCCTCCCCCTCCTGGCCCTAATGGGCGCACGAGCACGCTCCGACGCAGGGGCCGACGTGGACATCAGCCCCCTCCAGCAGCATGACCACCCGTCCTCGGCAACGTTCCTGGGCACCTGACCAGCCGCGGCGATCTGTTAGCCTGATCGGGCCTAAAAGATTCAGGCTGGTGTGGTTATTCCAGCCCTCGCGCTCCCGTGAGATGCAGTCGCAGCCGATCATGCGAACCCGAGGCGCAGCCCAAATCCCGCAATGTAGGGACCGGCGGCGCCACTGCGAGCATCGACGCGCCGTCGTCCTGGACAAGGAACCGACGATGAGCAAGAAGAGCGTCTTCCTGACTCAGGTCATTATGACCTTCATCATGGCAGCGACGATGTCGGGCCTCATGAGCCTCATTTTCACGGGGCCGTCCATGGAGTGGCTGACCGGATGGCCCCGGCAGTTCATCATCGCGTGGCCCATCGCCTTCGCCGCCACGATGGTCGCCTGGCCGGCATCAATGGCATTGAGCAGCGCGATCCTTCGGCCCCGCAAGGGCACGCCTGGCGCCGAGGGCACGTGACCTCCGTGCCGGAGGCGACGGTGCGACCGGAGGACGCCCGTTCGCCGGGAACCTAGGGCCAGACCATGACGTCGCGCAAGCGTCCAGAGGTGAAGTTCGCGCCGAGAGAGGTCTTCGAGGGCATCCTCGAATACGCGGTGATCCCCACGTTCGACCTCGTCGTGGAACTTCCCGAGGACGGAGGCGTCGTGCTCGTCCGGCGCACTATCGCGCCTTACCAGAACAAGTGGGCGCTCCCGGGCCTACGCATGTTCAAGCCGGAGAGCATCGACGACGTCATCGCCCGCATCGCCGAGGATGAACTCGGCCTGGACGTAGACGTGGACGGCAAGCGGTTCCTCGGCCAGTACGTCGGCCGGTTCAAGACCGAGCATGAGCGGCAAGACCTCTCCACGGGATACGTCGTCAGCGCGGCCAGCGCCGACATCCGGATCAACCCCGGCCACTTCTCCGGCCACCAGATCATCACGAAGTGGGGAGAGATCCCGCCCACCACCGGCGCCATGTACCGCTACTACCTGGCCAAGTACTTCGGCCACGCCGACGATCCTCGCGAGGAGCCCGCCCCGCGCTGACCGCACGCGTCCTCCAGACCCTCCTCGCTACGTTGACTTGCGGCGTGTTGTTGTCATCCGGCAACTCATAACAACGACATGCCGCAAGTCAACGCGCCAGGTTCTACAGGTCGAGCCCGCCGCTCTTGATCCGGCCGACCAGGTCACGGAACGTCTCCGGAGTGACCACGTGCCGCGGGCCGGTCGCGTCAGGTTGACGTGCCGCGCTCTACAGGTCGAGCCTGCCGCTCTTGATCCGGCCGACCAAGTTACGGAACGTCTCCGGAGCGATCACATGTGGGGGGCTGGCCGTGTCCTTGCTGTCCCGGATCAGTACAGCCTTGGGGGTGCCCGCCACCTCAACGCAGTTCTGGCCGCCAGCGCTGGACCTGCTGCTTCTGCGCCAGATCGCAGCTACTTCGACGCACTCTTGGCCGCCAGCGCTGGACCTGCTGCTCTTGCGCCAGTTTGTCCTAGAAAGCTCCATGTAGTCACTCAATCAATCTTGTGAGGTATGCGCTAGTTGCGGCGGTATCGGTGGCCCTAGCGCATAGCAGATCAAACCTAGCTATGTAGCGCTCTAGCTCGTCTTCCTCCTCCATCATGCGGTCGTCGATCGTGGTTTCGAGGTAGACGATGTCTCGGTCAGCGGCCCCGGGGAACTTCAGATAAACGAACGGTTCGCTGGTGCCCGGGTAGACACCGTCAGCGATCTTGAGGACCTGTACTTCGACGTTGGGTCTTTCCGAGACTTTGATGAGATGGCGAATCTGTTCCGACCGCACCTGGGGGTCGCTGATCCGGAGCAACGCGTTCTCATCGATCAGCGCATGGAATCGACAGGTAGATGGCCTCATGAGGATCATCTGGCGCTGCGTCCGGGCATCGATGTGGCGCTTCAGTTCGGCGTCGTCGACCATGCCCGCGTCGCGATTGATCATCTCTACGTATCCAGATGTCTGGAGCAGGCCCGGCACGAGTGTGGTCTGAAAGGTGAAGATCTCGGAGGCACCCGCCTCCAGGCCCACGTAGTCGTCGCGGAAGACGTCGTTGTACTTGCGCCACCAACCGCGTTGGCGGGCCTCGCGGGTGAGCTTGATCAGGGCGTCCGTGTCCGTGGGGCCCACGCCGTACAGCTCGCAGAGGTCGGCGACCGAGTCGCTGTTGGGGTCGACCCACTTCGCCTTCTCGATGTAGTTGAGCTTGGACGGACTCCAGCGGAGGCGCTTGCAGACCTCGCTGGTGGTCATCCCGCACTGCTCTCGCAACTCGACGAGTTTGCGGCTCAGAGCGCGCTTCTTGATCGTCGGGCTGTAGCCGCTCGCCTGTATCGAAGGCATTTGTCCGGATCTCCGAATGATCGAATCATGGATTTTCGAGAATCTAACTTGAATCACTTGATGGTTCGAGCTCTTGAGGCCAGTATCTAGTCCGTAACACAGCGTTCGCAGCCGATTACGGAAACGTTCTTGCTGCTTCGACATAGATCCCTCGTGAAGAGGAGACCCCCATGGCTCATGGCCATCTCCCTGATCTGGTGCTCGGCGGGTGTTCGGCCTGGCCGTTGCCCGCCGACGAGACGTCTGCCGGTGTCGCTCGCGCACATCTGCGGGCGGCGCTGACGGCGGCCAGGGCGCCGCGTGAACTCGTCGAGGACGTCACGCTTGCGGCGTCGGAGCTGGTGACGCACGGGCTCCGGCACGGCATCGGCGGCGCGGCGGCGGCGCCGGGGCGGCGCGTGCTGGAGCTGTGGGCCTACTACCGCATCACGCCGGAGAGCCAGTTCGTGTTCAAGGTGTTCGACCCGAAGCCCGAGTGGTCCCGTCCCGCGAAGAGGGACGGGACGTGGGCGGAGAACGGGCGGGGGATCGCGGTCGTCGATGCCCTCTCGGCGGGGTGGGGCTGGCACCGGACGCGATCCCGGCTGGGGCCGCTGCCGGTGCCGGGCAAGGCGACCTGGTTCTGCGTGCCGGGCACCGGGATGTGCGCGCGGCCGCATCCGCGTCCGCTTCCATGGGAGGCGGCTGTGGTGCTGCGCCGGCTGCTGATCGCCAGGGGGCTGGACGGCACGCGCTGCCACCACGGGTCCGACCGTTCCGTCGTCACGATGCGGGGCCTGACCGTGTGGTCCGAGCCGCCCGGCGTGTTCCGCTGGCGCGTCCGACCGGGTACGCGGGACGCCTACGTGTGCCGGCCGTTCGCGGACCTGCACGATGTCGCCGACGAGGTCGTCTGCCACTACGAGCGCGGCGTCGTACCCGGAGGTGACGTCCGATGACGGCTCGTCCCCACGGTGAGTTCCATGAGCGGGTGGAGTCGCTCGTCCGAGAAGCGCGGGACGCGGCCCTCGCCGTCCTCGCGCGGGACGACTCGGCCACCGAAGCGAGCCGGTTCCTGGCCGGTGCGATGGTCTCGCTCGCCGACGTCCTGGACGCGCATCGTCCCGCGAAGGCGGGCATTTCGGCGTACCGCGCGTGCGAGACGGAGGTGCCCTGCCCGACCGTGCATCGCGTCGCCGCTGTGCTCGCGTCCCACGGGGCCCGCTGGGGTATCCCGCTTGATCGCGGCGCCGCGTGGGCACGCGCGGACGCCCACTTCAACGGTGCCTCCACGGGCGGTGCACGTCGACTCGTCTCGCTCACCGACCTCGGTGCCTTCTACGCCGCCAGGGGCGTGCGGGCCACTCTGCCTGAGCCGCCGCGGGTTCCAGCATCCGACGCGGAGACGGTGCTGCTCATCGACAAGGCGAGCGGCTTGACGAGCCGATGGCCCCTCCTTCCTGACGCCGACCTGATCGTCCAGTACCAGCGTTATCTGCGCGGTGAACCGATGATCTTCGGCGAGCGGCCGACCGCGGAGCGGCCTCGCCCACGGATCTTCCGGATGGGCGCGTGGACGGTCCGGAGTTCCTCGGTTCTGTGAAGGGCGTCGTGTCCCTGGCGCCGCCGGGGGCTGTGCGCTGCGCGGACTGCTGTCCAGCCGGGCGCCGCCGGCGCCGGGGTGCTCCAGCGACGGCCGCGCCGCCGGGGGGCTTGGCGGCGCGTCCGTCGGCGGGGTCAGGTGAAGAGGGGGCCTACCAGGTTCAGGCCGGGGTGGTTGTCCGAGGCGTACAGGACGAAGAGGGCCAGGGCGCCGCCGGCCAGGGCGATGTCCTTGAGGAACTGCTGCTGCTCCATCTGGCGCGCCTCCGGGGACTCCTGCGTCCAGAAGTCGTGGAAGACGAACGCGGTGATGAGCAGGAACGGGACGAGGGCGATGGCGGCGAGGTCGGGCCAGATGCCGAGGATGAGCAGGGCCGACGCGAGCAGGATGTAGGCGCCCGAGACCTGCACGGCGAGCTTGGCCATGGGCAGCTTCTTCGCGGCCGCGTAGCCGGCCATGGCGTCGGTTGCGGTCAGGTGGCCGATACCGGCGCCGATGAAGATCGCCGTGAAGGCGATGCGGGCGATGAGGGCGACGACGTCCATGACTGCCTCCAGGGGGAAAAGTCGTCATGCGTCACTTGTGTCGCAAGATGTACCCCGTTTCAAGATCGTTGAACGTTCAAGCGCGTGTGGGCGTGGCGATGGTCACATGGGGCGCGGAATGGAAGGCATGGCACACTGGTTGGCAAAGCATGAACGCGTGCTCCGGGGTCGGTGAAATTCCGAACCGGCGGTGACAGTCCGCGACCCGGCCGAAGCCATCGGCCGGTTGACCCGGTGGGATTCCGGGACCGACGGTTAAAGTCCGGATGGGAGGCAGCGCGCGGTACGCCCCTGGCCAGGGGCGTACGACGATGTATGAACGTCCCCCGGAGCCCTGATCTAGGAGGCCCGGGAGATGTTCACCGGCATCGTCGAGGAGCTCGGCGAGATCGTGGCGATCGAGCCGCGGGGCGACTCGGTCACGCTCGCGATCCGCGGGCCGCTCGTCACCGAGGACGCCGTCCACGGCGCGTCGATCGCGGTCAACGGCGTCTGTCTCACCGTGGTGGACGTCAAGGACGGGATCTTCACCGCCGACGCCATCAAGGAGACGCTCGACAAGTCCAGCCTCGGCGCGCTGGAACCGGGCTCGAAGGTCAACCTGGAACGTCCGGTAAGGCTGTCCGACCGGCTCGGCGGCCACCTCGTGCAGGGCCACGTGGACGGCGTCGGCGCGATCGTCTCCCGCGAGCCGGGGGAGCGGTGGGACGTGGTCACGGTGTCCCTGCCGTCCGATCTGAGCCGGTACCTGGTGAACAAGGGCTCCATCACCGTCGACGGCATCAGCCTCACGGTCGTGGACGCCGGCACCGACCGATTCAGCATCGCGCTCATCCCGACGACGCTCGCCCTCACCACGCTCGGCCACAAGAAGCCCGGCGACCCCGTGAACCTCGAAGTCGACGTCGTCGCCAAGTACGTCGAACGCATGATGGGCGACCGGTCGTGAGCTGGCTCGGCGCCGGATTCGAGGTGTTCGGCGAGCACATCCTCTGGACCGACCTCGTCGGCAACGTGCTCTCGCTCGCCGTCGTCTGGCTCGCCATGCGCAAGACCCTCTGGACGTGGCCGGTGCAGCTCGTCGGCGCCCTCCTGCTGCTCGCCGCGTCCCTGCATGCGAACGTCCCTGGAAACGCACTCAAACAGGTGCTCTTCTGTGGGCTCGCCCTGTACGGGTGGGTCATGTGGACGCGTGGACGGCGGGAAGCAGACGGCCTCGTCGTCCGGCAGGCGACCCTCAAGGAACGCATCGTCCTGATCGGCGCGATCCTCGTCGGCACGGCCGTGGTCGCCGAACTGTTCACCCACCTCGACTGGCTGCAGATCGCCGGGTCGCCGTGGGCGAACGCCTACATCTTCGTCGGCAGCGCCGTCGCGACGTTCGCGCAGAGCCGGGCGCTGGTCGACTTCTGGATCGTGTGGGTGCTCGTCGACCTGGTCGGGGTGCCGCTGGCGCTCAAGTCCGGGCTGTACGTCTCCGGCGCGGTCTACGGGATCTTCTTCGTGATGGTGATGGTCGGGTTCAGGAACTGGCTCCGGGAGTCCCGGGGCACGCAAACCCCCAGGCAGAAGGCGGTGACCGCATGAGCAGCGGCAACGACATCGGGAACGCAGGCACGGGCATCTTCGACTCCATCGAGGCGGCGATCGCCGACGTCGCGGCGGGACGTCCCGTCGTGGTCGTCGACGACGAGGACCGCGAGAACGAGGGCGACATCATCTTCGCGGCGTCCAAGGCGACGCCCGAGCTGCTGACGTTCACGATCCGTTACACCAGCGGCGTGATCTGCGTCCCGATGGAGGGCGAGGACCTCGACCGGCTGCAGATCCCGCTGATGACGGCGCAGAACACCGAGCGGATGCGCACCGCCTACACGGTCAGCGTGGACGCGCGACTCGGCGTCACCACCGGCATCTCCGCCGCCGACCGGGCGCGGACGATCCGGACGCTGTGCGACTCGGCGTCGGAGCCGCGCGACCTCGTCCGTCCCGGCCACATCTTCCCGCTCCGCTACCGGGACGGCGGTGTGCTGCGCCGCCGCGGCCACACCGAGGCCGCCGTCGATCTGGCCCGGCTCGCCGGCCTCAGCCCCGCCGGCGTCCTCGCCGAAGTGGTCAACGAGGACGGCACCATGGCGCGCCTGCCCGAACTCCAGGTGTTCGCCAAGGAGCACGGGCTCAAGCTCATCTCCATCGAACAGCTCGCCGAATACCGCCGCCGCACCGAGAAGATGGTCACCCGCGTCGTCGAGACCCGGCTGCCCAACCGTTTCGGGACGTGGCGCGCCGTCGGGTTCTCCAGCGCCATCGACGGCGGCGAGCACATCGCGCTCGTGCTCGGCGAGATCGGCGACGGCGACGACGTCCTGATCCGGGCGCACTCCGAGTGCCTCACCGGCGACGTCCTGCACTCCGAACGCTGCGACTGCGGGACGCAGCTGGACGCCGCCATGGAACGCATCGCCGAAGAGGGCCGCGGTGTCGTCCTCTATCTGCGCGGCCACGAGGGGCGCGGCATCGGCCTGCTCGCCAAGCTGCAGGCGTACGCGCTCCAGGACAACGGGTCCGACACCGTCGACGCGAACCTGGAGCTGGGCCTGCCCGCCGACGCGCGCGAGTACTCCAACGCGGCGCATATGCTGCGTGACCTGGGCGTACGGTCGGTGCGGGTGCTCACCAACAACCCGGACAAGCTCAGGGGCCTGGACGGCTTCGGCGTGGACGTGCGGGGACGCGAGTCCATGCCCGTCGTCGTCACCGAGCACAACCGGCGCTACCTGACGGTCAAGCGCGACCGTCTCGGACACCAGATAGAAGGACTCTGATGAGCGGCGCAGGACGCCCCGAGGACATCACCGTCGACGCGGCCGGGCTGACGCTCGGCGTCGTCTGCACCCGCTGGCACGGGCAGATCACCGACCAGCTGCTGGACCGGGCGCTCGCCGCGGCGAAGGCGTGCGGCATCGACGAGCTCGTCGTCGCCCGCGTCGCCGGTGCGCTCGAACTGTCCGTGATCGCCCAGCAGATGGCCCGCGACCTCGACGCCGTCGTCTGCCTCGGCGCGGTCATCCGCGGGGCGACCGCCCACTTCGACTACGTCTGCGAGTCCGTCACCACCGGTGTGACACGTGTCGCGCTGGACGAGTCGACACCGGTGGGCAACGGGGTCCTCACATGTGACACCATTGAGCAGGCACTGGAACGCAGCGGGCTGCCGGGCAGCTCCGAGGACAAGGGATGGGAGGCGACTGTGGCCGCACTCGACACGGCACTGACCCTGCGAGGTCTGCGGCATCACGGTCACGCCGGGCATGGCCTGGAGCATTTGTAGCGGGTACAGGGGCTCCGCCCCTGAACGACTCGCGCATCTGGGCTCCTGAGCAACCCGGTATCCCGTACGCATCCTCATCGAAAGGCAATTCCGTGCTGTCACTCGTCCTGCCCAAGGGGTCGCTGGAGAAGGCGACCATGACGCTGTTCGACGCCGCCGACCTCACCGTCCAGCGCGCGTCGGACCGCGACTACCGGGCGTCCATCGACGACCCCCGCATCGACCGGGTCCGGGTCCTGCGCCCGCAGGAGATCCCGACCTACCTGGAGCAGGGGCTGTTCGACCTCGGCATCACCGGGCGCGACTGGATCACCGAGACCGACGCCGACGTCGTCAGCCTCGGCGAGCTGAAGTACTCCAAGGCGACCGCCAACCCGGTCCGCGTGATCATGGCGGTGCCGGACGGCGCGCCGTGGCAGTCGGTGTCCGACCTGCCGGAGGGCGTCCGGATCTCCACCGAGTTCCCGGCGCTGACCAAGCGGTTCCTCGACCAGCACGGCGTGAAGGCCACGGTCGTCCCGTCCTACGGCGCGACCGAGGCGAAGGTGCCCGACATCGTGGACGCGATCGTCGACCTCACCGAGACCGGCTCGTCCCTGCGCAAGAACGGCCTGCGCATCCTCGACACGCTCCTGACCAGCTACACCGAGCTGGTCGCGAACCGCGACGCCTACGAGAACGCGGAGAAGCGCGCCGCGATGGAGGACATCTCGCTCCTCCTGCAGGGCGTGATCCGCGCGCGCGGCAAGGTGCTGCTGAAGCTGAACGTCGCGCAGGGCGACCTGCAGAACGTCCTCGACATCATGCCCGCGATGGCGTCGCCGACGGTGACCTCGCTCGCCGGCGGCGAGTCGAACGCCGTGGAGTCCGTCGTCGCCAAGCGCGGCATCAACACGCTGATCCCGGCGCTGCGGGCGGCCGGCGCCCACGACATCCTCGAAATCCCCATCACGAAGATCATTGACTGAGACACCGGCCATTCCGACCGTGTGGCGCCCCCGCACCACCCGGATCGTGGCGTACACCGCGGCGGGCGTGATCGTGCTCGGCCTGATCGTGCTCGCCGTGGTGGTGCCGGAGCAGTACACCGTGTGGGACCGCATCCTGATGGTCGCCTTCGGCGCGTTCATCGCCTGGGTCCTGCACATGCTCGCCCGCTGCCGCGTCGCCGCCGACGACTCCGGCGTCACGGTCGTGAACGCCTTCGCCAGCCGCCGCCTCGAATGGCCGCAGATCCTGGACGTCACCATGAACGTCGGCGACCCGTGGCCCACCCTCGACCTGGCGGACGGCACGTCCATCAGCGCCATGGGCATCAACGGCGCCGAGAAGACCCGCGCCGCCCACCAGCTCACCGAACTCCGCACCCTCCTCAAAACCCGAGGCGAAACCCCCGACCCCGTCTGACCGTCCCCGGCTGAGGTCCTTGTTCTAGGCTGTTGCCAGGACCAGGAGCGGGTTCGTGTGCGAAGGTGTGTGCATGAGCGCTCAGAGTGCCGAGGCAATTGCAGAAAGTGGCCGCATGGACGCTGAACCGCTGCCAGACTGGGTGTTCCCCCCGCCGGACGGTTTCACCGCTGACGACTTCCTGCGCATGCGCGGCCTGCCCCGGCACACCGAGCTGATCGACGGGAGCCTGGTCTTCGTGAGCCCGCAGCGGATGTGGCACTCGTGGGTCGTCAACCTGCTCTCCATTGAGTTGGATGCCCAGGCGCCCGCAGAATTGCGGGCCGTGCGGGAGATGTCGGTCAAGCTGGCGAAGCGCCAGGTGCCCGAACCCGACGTGTCAGTAGTCAGGGCGGAATCCGTCGATCACCTGCGCACCTGTTTTCAGGCGGAAGAGGTCGTTCTCGCGGTAGAAGCCGTCTCACCGAGTTCGGAGGAGTTCGACCGGGACACGAAGCCGCGCCGGTACGCGGCTGCCGGGATCAAGCATTTCTGGCGGGTTGAATTGGAGGAGGAACGGACTGTCGTCTACGTGTACGAACTCGATCGCACCACCAGGTCGTACCTCCTGACCGGAATCCATCACGACCAGCTCAAGCTGACCGTACCGTTCGACATCGAGATCGACCTCACCGCCGTCGGCAAGCGCACACGGTGAACGCGGGTGGCGGTGCCGCGGGGCGGCGCTCCCGCGCTCGGGTCTTGGGCCTCACAACGCGGTGAAGAGGGTGAAGGTGCCGGCGCCTATGGGGGCCACGGCCCAGATGCGGTCGAGGTTGAACCAGGCGCGGCGCAGGATGGCCAGGCCGACGATCTCGTAGACGAGGACCGCGATGACGCCCGCGACGACGAACATCGACAGGGTGTGCACGGCGGTGACGAAGATGCCGGTCGACAGGGCGCTGCCGGACGATGAGGTCAGGCCGTGGTCGTGGTGCGCCGGGGCCGTCCCCGAGGACGTGAGGACGGGCAGCAGCATGAGGCCCGCCCCGTGCATCGACGACATCAGGAACGACCAGCCGGCGAGCTGCCACAGCGAGATCCGCATGCCGACCCAGCGGAAGTGGCGCCGGGACAGCAGCCGCCAGAAGCCGAAGCCGACGAGCAGGACGCCGCCGCCGATCGCGACCGCCTGGGTCGCGACGACGGAGCGGGTGAGCGCGATGAGGATCGCGACGGCGCCGACGGACGCGGCGTGGCCTGCGGCGATGGCCGGGAGCGACTGCAGGACGAGTTTCCTGCTGCGCTCCTGAAGGCCGCGGGCCACCGCGAACAGCCAGCCCATCGCGGGGTTGACGCCGTGGAACGCGCCGAGCACCACGAGGGCCGCGAGCGAGCCGTCGTTCACGGATAGCAGTACGAGTCGGAGGATGCATCGCCGCCTTGCAGGCGGGTTTGGTGCGGGCGGCGGCCTCGGAAGTCGTCGCCGTTGGGGAAGAAGCGTTCGTCGAAGGTGAATCCGTCAGGCGTGGAGTCGAGTTTCGCCATCCATGCGCCGACGCCGTCGGGGAAGAACTGGTCGTCCCAGGAGCCGTAGAGCGAGTTGGTGACGTAGACGCGTTGCCCGTCGCGGCTGACCTCCACCATCTGCGGGCCGCCGGAGAGTGGACGGTCGGGGGCGGCGGGGTGCGGTGTTCGGTTGACGATGCCGCCTATGCGCACCGAGCCCGCTTCTACCGGGTTGAACGGGTCGCTGACGTTGTAGCGCTTCAGCTCGCCGGTGCCCCAGCACGAGACGTACAGCCACTGGTCGTCCACGGACAGGTCGATGTCGGTGACGAGCGGCGGAACCGCGCCGAACGGCTGGATCACTGGGGGGAGTGAGGCGGCGTCGGCCGGTTCAGCGGGGATGGTGATGACCTTCTTCGCCGTCCACGCGTCGCCGTCGCGGTGCCACACCCAGACGGACGCCGACAGGTCCTCGACGCTGACCACTACACCGGCGAATCCGTAGAGCTTGGTCGGGTCGTGCGCGGGACGCAGTTCCAAGACCATCTGGTGTTCGTCGCCGAGGTCGACCGTTTGGACGTGCTTGCGCTTGCGCAGGTCGAAGAAGTTCAGCGAGTGCCCGTATTTGCGTCCGAGCAGCAGTTCGCCGACGACACCGTCCTCCACCATGGACGGCGTGCCCCACTCGGACGTGATGAGGACGTCGTGCGCGATGTGCCACCACGCGTCGTAGGCGAAGTACTGCGGCCCACGGTCGACCTCCCAGCGTCCGAGGACGTCGAACGAGGTGTGGTCGAGCAGCGCGATCCCGCCCGGCCCGTCCTCGCCGTTGGCCCCGCCGAGCGCCGTCAGGTAGAGCCCTTCGGGCCCGCAGTGGACGGTGTGCGGCCGCGAGTATCCGGCGCGCTTGGCCAGCTCGTCCGCCTCCAGCACCTTGATGATCTTTGGTGCGACAGGGTCGTCCTTGGTGTCGATCACGTACACCCGCGACGACCGCAGACCCGGCACGATCAGGTAGCGGCGCTCCACGTGCGGGTGCGGCGACCCGGGGCACAGCGCGCTGCTGCACGCGTTCCACCCGAAGTGGTGCAGTTCGTCACCGAGGTACGGCAGGTCGGTCCAGCCCACCACGGAACCGTAGGGGGCCGAGCCCGGATCCACGTCCAGGACCGCGATCGCGTCCGGTTTCTCGGCGGCGCGGTCGAACGCCGCCACGTACGCGAGCTTCTCCGCCGGCGCGGCGGCCGCGTCGCGCGGCGACGCGTAGAACGTCGGGTCCGGCTTCCACAGGGCCATGGTCGTCCTCTCAGGTGATGGTGACCGGGTGCCGTACGACGGCGCCGAACAGGTAGTGGCGGGTGTTCCCACGGTGAGAACAGCGGCTCGGCGTTGTCCACCTAGTCAGCGTCCAGCCCGCGCGGCGGGATGTCCACGACCGCGCGGGTAATACCTGCGAGCCCCAGCACGGCCGACGCCCGCACCCCTCGCCTTTCCCTACCGGTTTGCCATAGAAAGTCGCCCGGGGATAAGGGACGCGAAAACGCAAGGGTTCCGGGCATGTGAGTTGGGTCTCGCGCCGAGTAGCCTCAGAGCCGTGGGGGAGACGGCGTCGATGACCACGGACCAGCTCGGCTCGCCCGTGGATCTCGCGGGCATGCTCGACCGGCACGCCTACCTGTGCGACGAGGGGCTCGCGACGGCGTGCTTCCTCGCGCTGCGCATGGGCAGGCCGCTGTTCCTGGAGGGCGAGGCCGGCGTCGGCAAGACCGAGCTGGCCAAAACGCTTGCGCGAGGGCTGGGCGCGCCGCTGATCCGGCTGCAGTGCTACGAGGGCCTCGACGCGTCCCAGGCCCTGTACGACTGGGATTTCCCGCGCCAGCTGCTGCATCTGCGGGCCGCCGAGGCGGCGGGCGTGAACGACGTGTCCCGGCTGGAGGGCGAGCTGTACGACCGGCGGTTCCTGCTGGCCCGCCCGCTGCTCCAGGCGCTGGAGACCTCGCCGAGCGTCCTCCTCGTGGACGAGCTCGACCGCGCCGACGACGAGTTCGAGGCGTTCCTGCTGGAGGTCCTCAGCGACTTCACGATCACCGTCCCCGAACTCGGGACGATCCGGGCGGAGCACCCGCCGGTCGTCGTGGTCACGTCCAACCGCACCCGCGAGGTCCACGACGCGCTCAAGCGGCGCTGCCTGTACCACTGGCTGGAGCACCCGTCGTTCGACCGGGAGGTCGCGATCATCAGGCGGCGGCTGCCGGACGCGGCGGAGCGGCTCGCCGGGCAGGTCGCCGGCGCCGCGCAGCGGATGCGCGAGACCGACCTGCTGAAGCCGCCCGGCGTCGCCGAGACCCTCGACTGGACGGAGGCGCTCGTCGCGCTCGGCGTCCGCGAGCTGGATCCGGCGGCCGCCGCGGTGACCCTCGGCGCCGTCCTCAAGTACCGCGAGGACCAGCAGCGCGTCCTCGGCGCAGGGCTGGAAGCCCTGCTCAACGGGGGATGAGCGGTGGAGCGGGACGTCACCGAGACCATGGTCGGGTTCGCCAGGACGCTGCGCGCGGCGGGCGGCGCGGCCGACCCCGAGCGCGTCCAGGCGATGCTGGCGGCGCTCGACCACCTCGACGTCCTCGACCCGAACGACGTGTACTGGGCGGGACGGCTGACGATGTGCGCCGACCCCGATGACCTCGCCCGCTACGACCGGTGCTTCGCCGCGTACTTCTCCGGCGCGACCGCGCGGCCGGGACGCAGGCCGCCGCCCGTCGTCGTCCGCCGCGTGACGATGCCCGACCCGGGCGCGCCGGCCGGGGACGAGGAGGCGGGCGAGCTGAAGGCGGCGACCGCCAGCGAGGTGGAGGTGCTCCGCGACCGCGACATCGCGCGGCTGAGCGCCGCCGAGCGCGCCGAGGTCGCCCGGCTCATCGCGGTCCTGGACGCGAGCGCGGAGCAGCGCCGGTCGCGCCGGTTCACGCCCGCGTCGGCGGGACGGCTCGACCCCGCGCGGACGGTCCGGGCGACGCTGCGGCGCGGCGGCGAGATGTCCCTGCTGCGGCACCGCGCGCACCGCACCCGTCCCCGCCGGGTCGTGCTGATCGTGGACGTCAGCGGGTCGATGAGCCCGTACGCCGACGCGCTGCTCCGGTTCGCGCACGCCGCCGCCCGCTCCGGCGGCCGCGACGTGGAGGTGTTCAGCGCCGGGACGCGCCTCACCCGCATCACCCGCGAGCTGCGGCACCGGGACCCGGACGCGGCGCTGGCGGCGGCGTCCGCGGCCATCCCGGACTGGAGCGGCGGCACCCGCCTCGGCGAGGAGCTGAAGGAGTTCCTCGACCGGTTCGGGCAGCGCGGCCTGGCCCGCGGCGCGATCGTGGTGCTCGCCTCGGACGGCTGGGAGCGCGGCGACGCGGCGCTGCTCGGCGAGCAGATGGCGCGGCTGCACCGGCTCGCGCACCGGGTCGTGTGGGCGAACCCGCACAAGGCGCGGCCCGGCTACGAGCCGCTGACCGCGGGGATGGCGGCGGCGCTGCCGCACGTCGACGACTTCACCTCCGGGCACAGCCTCGCGGCACTGGAGGAGCTGGCCCGCATCGTCGCGGGCGAGGGAACGAGGAGGGCTCATGCGTGACGTGCTCGACGACATCGCCGGCTGGTACGCGTCCGGGGAGACCTTCGGGCTCGCGACCGTGGTGCACACCTTCCGCAGCGCGCCGCGCCCGCCGGGCGCGGCGATGGCGGTGTCGCCCGGCGGGGAGGTGGCGGGCAGCGTGTCCGGCGGCTGCGTGGAGGGCGCCGTCTACGAGCTGGCGCAGTCGGTGCTGGAGACGGGGGAGGCGGTCGTCCAGCGGTACGGGGTGACCGACGACGACGCGTTCGCCGTCGGCCTGACTTGCGGCGGCATCCTCGACGTCCTCGTGGAGCCGGTCGGCCCGGCCACGTTCCCCGAGTTCGCCGAGGTCGCGGACGCGATCGAGCGGCACGAGCCGGTCGCGGTCGCGACCGTCGTCGCCGGCCCCGGCCGCATCGGCGCTCGCCGCGTCGTCTGGACCGACCGCGCCTCCGGCTCCCTCGCGCCCGGCGAGCCGCACGCCGAACGCCTCGACGCCGCCGTGGACGACGACGCGCGCGGCATGCTCGCGCAGGGCATCACCGGCCAGCGCCACTACGGCCCCGAGGGGGAACGGCGGCTGGACGACCTGACCGTGTTCGTCCACTCGTTCGCCCCGCCGCCGAAGCTGCTGGTGTTCGGCGCGATCGACTTCGCCGCGGCCGTCGCGCGGGTCGGCAAGTTCCTCGGCTACCACGTGACGGTGTGCGACGCGCGGCCGGTGTTCGCGACGGCCAAGCGGTTCCCCGAGGCCGACGAGGTCGTGGTGAAGTGGCCGCACAAGTTCCTGGAGGAGACCCGCGCCGGCATCGACGAGCGCACCGCCATCTGCGTCCTGACCCACGACCCCAAGTTCGACGTGCCGCTCCTTGAGGTGGCGCTCCGCACGGACGCCGGCTACGTCGGCGCCATGGGGTCGCGCCGCACTCACGACGACCGTCTCGACCGGCTCCGCGAGGCGGGCCTGACCGAGGCCGAGCTGGGCCGGCTGCGCTCCCCGATCGGCCTCGACCTCGGCGCCCGGACGCCGGAGGAGACGGCGGTGTCGATCGCGGCGGAGCTCGTCCAGCTCCGCTGGGGCGGCTCGGGACGCCCGCTCACCGACACCAGCGGCAGGATCCACGCCGACGCGCCCTGACCGCACTACCCTCGCGGGATGACGTTGCACGGTGCGGTGTCCCCGGCCGGTCTGCTGCTCGCGGCGGGTGAGGGCAGCCGGCTCGGGCGCCCCAAGGCGACCCTGGAACTGGACGGCGAACGCCTGGTCGACCGCGGCGTCCGGACACTGCGGGACGGGGGCTGCTCACCCGTCCTCGTGGTGGCCGGGGCGGCGCAGATCGAGGTCATCGGCGCCGTCGTCGTCCCCAACCCCGGCTGGCGGGACGGCATGGGCTCCTCCCTGCGCGCGGGCCTCGCCGCACTACCGCCCGCCTGCCCGGCCATAGTGATCGCCCTCGTCGACCAGCCCCTCATCACTCCGGCCGCCGTCGGACGCCTGATAGAGGCCTACGAGGCGGGCGCCGAAATCGCCGCCGCCACCTACGGCGGAGCGCGCCGCAACCCCGTCCTCCTGCGCGCCGCCCACTTCGCCGGCGTCGCCGAGGCCGCGACCGGAGACCAGGGCGCCCGCGGCTACCTGCGCGCCCACGCCGACCTGATCACGCCCGTCCCGTGTGACGACGTGGCCGTCCCCGACGACATCGACACCCCCGACGACCTCGCCGCCTTCAACCGCCGCGAGCCGCAGTAACTCTGGCGAAGAGGCTAGGACGCCGGGAGGACGCTCTCGTCCAGGGCGCCGCAGTCGACCGCGCGGCGCAGCCGGGCGGTGAGCGCCTTGATGGTGGCGGGCTCGTCCAGGAAGCCGCTCGCGTTGCCCGCCGCCTGCTCGTGCCACGCCCGGACGCGTCCGATGACCTCGTCGACGCCGGTCAGGTGGAACGCGTACACGGCGGCGTAGCGGCTCGGCAGGTGCGCGGGGTGCAGGTCCCAGCCCTGGTAGAAGCCGTGCGTGAGCGAGTGCCGGACGTGCGCCGCGTGCACCGCCCACGCCGCGTTGACCTCGTCCGGGCCGTCGTTGCGTGGGATGACGTTCGTGGAGCCGTCCGACAGCCGGACGCCGGTGCCGGCCAGCGACACCTGCATGATGTGCCGGGCGAAGTCGCACGCCGGATGGTCGAGGCGCTGCTCGTGCGGCGGCAGGCCCAGCGCGGCGGTGTAGTCGAACACGCCGAAGTGGGCGGCGGTGATCCGGCCCTGCGCCGCGGTCACGAGCGAGCCGAGCCCGACCCGCTCCTCCGCGTGGTCGATCAGCGACTGCGGCGTCTCGACCTGGATCTCGAACCGCAGGATGCCCTGCGGCAGCCCGAGCGAGGTCTCCAGCCGGTCCAGGAACTCGACGAACAGCCGGACGTGCTCGGCCGTCACCACCTTCGGGAACGTGATCGTGAACCCGCCGGGCAGCCGCCCGAGCCGGTCGCGCAGCGCGGTCATGAACCCGTCGAGCGTCCGCATCGCCCGCTCGTGCCCGCCGTCGGCGAACGACTTGACGCGCACCCCCCAGTAGTGCGGCAGGCCCTTCACCTGGTACGCGGCGGCGACGGCCTCGACGACCTGCTCGACGTGCGCGTCCTCCTCGGAGTCGTCGCGCACGCCGTAGCCGTCCTCGAAGTCGATCCGGACGTCCTCGACCGGCTCGTTCGCGAGCTTCGCCGCGACCCGCTCGCGCACCGGCTCGGCAAGCTCCGGATCGAGCCCGAACGCCGCGCCGAACGACCCGGCGCCCGGCGTGTGCGTGTTCAGCAGCCGCAGCGCCTCGGCCCCGAACTCGGCGGGCGTCGAGCGGGAGAACCGGTCGGCGGGCACGTACACGGTGTGCACCGGCTGCCGCCCCTCCGCACCGCCGGGGAAGCGCTCGCCGTGCGCGTCACGGGCGGCGGCGATGCGCGCGGACAGGTCGTCGAACGAGGACACACTGAGATTCACCCCGCAATGATCCCCCAACCAGCACCCGCCGGGGAACCGATCGCGGACGAATCAGGAGTCGGTCACGATGCCCCAGGTGCCGGTGAATTCGGTGCCCGGGTCCAGGTGGATGAGGCCTTCGCCGGAGGCTAGGGCGTTCGGGGGGCAGGTCATGGGTTCGACGCCTAGGCCCTCGCGGGGGTCGGGGGTGTTGTCGGCGGTGTAGATCTCCATCCACGGGTGCGACTCGTCGGCCCACAGGCGGACCGTCCGGCCGCCGCCGGAGAGGATCACCCAGACGCGGCCGTCGCCGTCGCGGTTCAGGTCGGCGAACGCGTTGTCGATCTGGCGGTCGCTGAGCAGCGGGCCCGTGCGCAGGTCGTACTTGGTGCCCGTGACGTCCTCGGACGGGCCGGACGGGATCATCCGGTCGTTCACCGGGAGGTAGCGGTCGGCGAGGAGATGGACCGTGCAGTTGTCGATCGGCTCGCCGACCGTCAGGTAGGGGTGGGCGCCGTGCCCGTAGGGGGCCGTCTTCGACCCGGGGTTGCGGACGGTCATCCGCACGCGGAGACCCTCGGACGGGTCGAGGGAGTACTCGGCCTCCAGGTCGAGGCGGAACGGGAAGCCGCCCGTCGCGAGGAGTCGGTGCGTGAGGCGCACCCGGTCCGGTTCGTGCTCGGCGACCTTCCACGACGCCCAGCGGACGAGGCCGTGGATCGCGCAGTCCTTCGCGGGCTCGGACACGTCCAGCTGGTGCTCGGCGCCGCCGTAGGAGTAGCGGCCGCGGTCGACGCGGTTCGGCCACGGGATCAGCAGGTGCCCGAACGCGGCCGGGGCGGGCTCGTCGGCGCCGTGCGACAGCACCAGCGGCCGGCCCTCGTGGGACAGCTCGCGCAGGCTGGCGCCCGACTCGGTGATGACGGCCTGGTACGGCCCGGCGCTGAGGGCGTACTGCTCTCCGGTGATCGACTCGCTCATGCTCCGGACGCTACCCCCTGGCGGCACCGCTACGCGATCTCCGCGAGTGCGTGCAGGGCGGCGGTGAACACGTCCGCGGGGGGCTCGACGAGGCCGGCGCCGACCTGGCCGGTGCCGGCCTCCCGGCCCGCGATGCCGGTGTCGATGACGGGCAGGATCCCGGTGCGGACGACGCGGGTCACGTCGACGCCGACGGGCGTGCCGCGGAACGACAGCAGCGGTATCTGCAGCGCCGGATGCTCGGCGAGGGTGATCTCGTACATGCGCTGCGTGGCGGCGACCGCGTCCGGGACCTCGCCGCCGACGAACCGGACGATCGCGGGCGCGGCGGCGAGCGCGAACCCGCCCGTTCCCGCCGTTTCCGTGATCGCCGAGTCGCCGATGTCGGGGTTGGCGTCGTCCGGGCCGTAGTCGCCCAGGTAGAGGCCGTCCGGGACGCCGGCGGGGGCGGTGAACCAGCGGTCGCCCGTCCCCGAGACCTGGATGCCGAAGTCGGTGCCGTTGCGGGCCATCGCCACGACCAGGCTCGATCCGGGAACGTTGCGGGCCGCGTCCGCGCACGCCTTCGCCGCCGCCATGCCGGCGTTCAGGAAGAAGTGGTCGTTGTTTGCCGCGAAGCGAAGCGCTTCGGCGGCCTGGTCGCGGGGGATGTCGTCGGCGGCGGCCAGGTCGGGTGCCAGTTCGCGGAGCAGCAGCGACGTCGCGGCACGGTTCCGGTTGTGCAGCTCGTCGCCCATCTGGAGTGCCTGCGCGATGACCGACATCAGGTCGAGCGGGCCGTGCCGCCGGACGGCCGCCTGCAGCGCCGGGCCGAGCACCTCGCCCATCCACGTCAGCCGCTCGATGACCTCCGGCCCATATGCCCCGTATCGGAGGACCTTCCCGAGCCCTTCGTTGAGGGAGCAGTACGCGGTTCCGCCGTGCTCGGTGTCCTCGACCACGAACATCCACATGGACGGGCTGACGACGCCCGCCATCGGCCCGACCGTGGCGTGGTGGTGGCAGGGTTCGAGGGCGGCCGTGCCGCGTTCGAGTGCGTGGCGGGCGCCGAGCGGCGTCTCGGCGAGCCCTTCGAGGAGCATCGCGCCGATGAGCGCGCCCTGCATCGGGCCGGACGCCCGGTCCCACTCCAGCGGCGGACCCGCGTGCAGGAACGTCCCCGGCTCCAGGCCGAGGACGTCCCGCGCCGGGCGCACGTCCACCAGGTGCGGGCGGGCCGTCACCATGCGCCGCACGGCGCGGGCGTTGGCGTCCGCGTGGCCGGGGTCGCCGAGCACCGCCGCGAGCGCGGTCTCGGTTCCGGCCGGCGGGGGCCGCCAGTCGACCGCCTCCACCGGGACGGCCTGGTCGGCGAGCGCCTCGGCCAGCACCTCGACGCCGGCGGCGACCACCCTGGGCTCGCGGGACAGCAGCCCGCCCAGCCGCTGATCGGTCATGCCGAGACCCCTTCCACCATCCGCAGGGCGTGCCGGGTCGCCTGGGCGTTGGAGCCGAACACGTCGGCGCCCGCCTCGCACAGCGCCGCGGCCTGCCGGTCGCGGTCCTGCGGGTCGGCCGGCGTCCCGCACAGCGACACGGCGACGGCCAGGTCCGGACGGTCCCGCACCGCGTCCGCGACGGCCGGGGCCAGCGCGGCGGCCGGGTCCTGCTCGGCCCCGTGGCCGAGCACCACATCGAGGAGCAGGACGCCGCAGCCGGGGTCGGCGGCCTCCGCGCGCAGCGCCTCCAGCCGCAGCGTCGGGTCGATCATCGGGTGCGCGCGGCCCCGCGTGTAGGCGTCGTCGCCGAAGTCGGTGAACCGGTGGCCGCGCGCCTCCAGGTCCCAGCCGAGGACGTCCCGCGCGATCATCTCGGCCTCGTCGCGCAGCGTGCCGCCCGCGAACAGGCCGCGCAGCGCACGCCCGGCCATGGTCGCCGGACGTCTTGCCGCGGTCCAACGCGGCCATTCCGGGACGGTCCGCCCGAGCGTCGTCAGCACCTTCTCCGCGGCCCGCGTCAGATCGTCCTCGCCGGGCATCGGCAGCGCGAACACCACCGGCGTGTCCATCCGCCGCGCCGCCTCCCGGATCAGGTCGAGCACCTGCGGCGCGGGCGGCTTCGACACCAGCACGATCAGCTCCGTGCCCGGGTCGGCGTCCAGCGCCGCCAGCGCCGACAGCGCCGACCGGCCGCTCACCTCCGGCGACAGGTCCCGGCCGCCGACGCCCAGCACATGGCTCACCCCGGCGCCCGCCGCGTCGAGCAGGCACATCAGCTGCTGCGCGCCCGTCCCGGACGCCGCCACGATCCCGACCGGCCCCGGCCGGACCGCGTTCGCGAACCCGAGGCCCGCGCCGCCGATCAGCGCCGTCCCGCAGTCGGGGCCCATCACGATGAGGCCGCGTCGCGCGGCCGCCTCCTTCAGGGTGATCTCCTGCGCGAGCGGCACGTTGTCACTGAAGATCATCACGTTGAGGCCGGCGTCGAGGGCGTCCATCGCCTCGGGGAACACGTGCGGGCCCGGCACCGACAGCAGCGCGACGGCCGCGACGGCCCGCGCCGCCGCCGACCGGGTCGTGCGCTGTGTCGCATACACATCTCCGAGCCCATGAGACGGACACCTCACACGTATGCCCTATTCTGCTTGCAAAAAATAAATCATGAAAATTATCTAACAGAGCAGAACC
>NZ_JABXFD010000455.1 GCF_013372625.1 Actinomadura sp. BRA 177 | reverse complement strand
GGACGCGCCCGCGCTGCGCGGCCGCGTCCTCGCCGAGATCGCCCGGACGCGGCAGTCGCCGCCCCGGCTCACCCGCCGGCTGCCGCCCGCGCCGGGACGGTGGCCCGGCTGGCTCGCCGCCGCGGCCTGCCTGGTCCTCGCCCTCGCCGGCGGCGTCACGGCCGCGCACTTCCACGGCGACGCGGAGCGCGCGCAGGCGCTCAACCGGCGGATCACCGCCGTGATGTCCGCCCCCGACGCCCGGGTGGCCACCGCCGGGACGCGGGGCGACGGCACGGTGACCGTCGTGTCGTCCCGATCCCTGAACAAGGCGGTCGTCACCGCGGCCCGGCTCGGTTCGCTGCCGTCCGCGAAGACGTACCAGCTGTGGTTCCTGGGCGCCGCCGCGCCGCGTTCGGCGGGTCTGCTGCGGCCGTCCGCCGACCGGCCGCTCATCGCGTCCGGCCTGGGCGACGCCCGGCAGCTGGGCATCACCGTGGAACCCGCCGGCGGCTCGCCGCGGCCGACGAGCGCGCCGTTCCTCACCCTCCGGCTCGGTTGAGGCCGCGTCGCGCCACGGTGAAGCAAAATCGTGACCTCTTCCACGCCTGATCTCCGGCTGGCGGGAACTGTCTTTTCCGGAGGTGGAGCGTGGACAGGAACGCGAAGGTCAGGGCCTGCGCGGTGGCGGTGGCGGGGATGCTCGCGCTCGCGGGATGCAGCGGCGGGGGCGGCGGCGAGAACGCCGCGACGTCGTCGGCGAAGACGTCGGCGCCGGTCAGCGGGTCGGCGACGGAGCTGCAGCAGCAGTACGAGCAGGTCGTGGACGCCGTGCTGCCGTCGGTCGTGAAGATCCAGACCGACCAGGCGGAGGGGTCCGGCGTCGTGTACGACGGGCAGGGCCACATCGTGACGAACGCGCACGTGGTCGCCGGGGCGCGGAAGATCCAGGTGACGTCGTCCGGTGGGGGCGCGACCCTGGATGCCGACCTGGTGGGCGCGTTCGCGGCCGACGACCTCGCCGTCATCAAGGTGAACGGCGGGAACCTCAAGCCGGCGTCGTGGGGCGACTCGGGCAAGGCGGAGGTCGGGCAGATCGTCCTCGCGATGGGGAACCCGCTGGGGCTGGCCGGGAGCGTGACGAACGGGATCGTCTCCGCGCTGCACCGGACGGTCTCGACCAAGGGGGAGGGCGACTTCCAGGGGTCGACGATCGCCGACGCCATCCAGACGAGCGCGGCGATCAACCCGGGCAACAGCGGCGGCGCCCTCGTCACGCTGAACGGGCAGGTGATCGGCATCCCGACGGCCGCCGCGTCGGATCCGTCGGTCGGCGGGCAGGCGGCCGGCATCGGGTTCGCGACGCCGAGCAACACCGTGAAGCTGATCGTCCCGCAGCTCATCGAGAGCGGGAAGGTGGCGAACTCCGGCCGGGCGGCGCTCGGCGTGACGGTCCGCACGATCGTCGACCCGCAGAGCGGGCGGCGGACCGCGGTCGCCGTCGTGGACGTGCAGAACGGCAGCGGCGCCGCGAAGGCGGGCATCCGGCCCGGCGACCTGATCCTCTCGGTGAACGGCACCGCGACGCCCGACCAGACGGCGCTGTCGTCGGTGCTCGCGAACCTCAAGCCGGGCGACACGGCGAA
Source organism: Actinomadura sp. BRA 177 (assembly GCF_013372625.1). GTDB lineage: Bacteria > Actinomycetota > Actinomycetes > Streptosporangiales > Streptosporangiaceae > Spirillospora. Next base: position 9,355 of record NZ_JABXFD010000455.1, on the reverse strand, counting down.
GGTCGAGGTCCAGCAGCAGGACGGCTCGAAGAAGACCGTCGACGTGACGCTCGGGGAGCTGCCCGGCGGCGGCTGACCCGCACCGCTTGACGGTGGCCTGTACAGGGGTACAGTGTACGACTGTACAGGCCACTGAACATGCGTACAGGTGGGGCGGATGGCGCGGCACGAGGACCTGACCGGACGGGCCCGGATCCGGGACGCGGCGATGCTGGAGTTCGCCGAGCACGGCGCGAAGGGCGCGACGATCCGCGGCATCGCGAAGGCCGCCGGTGTCTCGCCCGCCCTGGTGCAGCACCACTTCGGGACGAAGGAGGCGCTGCGCCGGGCGTGCGACGAGTACGTCATCGAGACCATCCGCGAGACGAAGCAGGAGGCCCTCGGCGGCGGGATGGGCGACCCGAACTTCCTGAGCATCGCCATGCGGACGGCCCTGCCCGTCCAGCGCTACCTGGCCCGCGCGCTGACCGACGGCTCACAGGCCGCGAACACGCTCTTCGACGACGCGGTCGCGTTCTCCGAGGAGATCCTGGAGCGCGGGTCTCCCGGCATGTCCAAGCCCGACACCGACGACCTGCACGCCTACGCGACCGTCATGACCGCGATGAGCGTCGGCATGGTCGTCCTGCACGAGCACCTGTCCCGGGCCCTCGGCGCCGACACCCTGACGCCCGAGGGCTACCCCCGGATGGCGCTCGCGGCACTGGAGATCCTCAGCGACGACCTCATGTCGCCGGAGCTGGTCGACCAGGCGCGCGCCGCGCTCAAGAACATGCTCGCCGCCGGCGGGCAGGCCCCCCACAAGGAGAACCGGTGACCGCGAACACGCCTCCGATATCCGTATCCGGCCTGGTCAAAAGCTTCGGGCGGACGCGCGCGCTGGACGGTCTCGACCTGACCGTCCGGCCCGGCGAGGTGCACGGCTTCCTCGGCCCGAACGGCAGCGGGAAGTCGACCACGATCAGGGTGCTGCTCGGCCTGCTGCGCGCCGACGCGGGCACCGTCCGGCTGCTGGGCGGCGACCCCTGGCGGGACGCGACCGAGCTGCACCGGCGGCTCGCCTACGTGCCCGGCGACGTGACGCTGTGGCCGAACCTGTCCGGCGGCGAGGTCATCGACCTGCTCGGCCGGATGCGCGGCGGCCTGGACGCGCGCCGCCGGGCCGAGCTCCTCGACCGGTTCGAGCTGGACCCGCGCAAGAAGGGCCGCGCCTACTCCAAGGGCAACCGGCAGAAGGTCGGGCTGATCGCGGCGCTCGCGTCCGACGCCGAGCTGCTGCTGCTGGACGAGCCGACCTCCGGCCTCGACCCGCTCATGGAGGAGGTCTTCCAGGAGTGCGTCCGCGAGGAGCGGCGCGCGGGCCGGACGGTGCTGCTGTCCAGCCACATCCTGTCCGAGGTCGAGGCGCTCTGCGACCGCGTGACGATCATCCGGAACGGCGTCGCGGTGGAGTCCGGCACCCTCGACGAGCTGCGGCACCTGACGCGCACCTCGATCCACGCGGAACTGGCGTCCCCGCCGGACGGCCTGGCGCTGCCCGGCGCCCACGACATCGAGATCGACGGCACTACCATCAAGTTCGAGGTGGACACGCCGCAGCTCGACACCGCGCTGCGCATGCTCACCGGCATCGGCGTCCGCAGCCTGGTCAGCCGTCCGCCGACGCTGGAGGAGCTGTTCCTGCGCCACTACAAGGACGAGTTGCAGGAGGCCGGCCTGTGACCGCGCTGACCGGTACCGGTGGGCTGGTACGGCTGATCCTGCGCCGCGACCGGTTCCTGCTGCCCGCCTGGGTGCTCTGGATCGCGGTGATCCCGCTCGGGTTCGTCGGCGCGACCGACAGCCTGTACCCGGAGGCCGCCGACCGGCTCCAGTACGCCCGGACGACGGGCAACAACCCGACGTTCCTCGCCCTCTACGGGCCGCTGTACGACACCGACCTCGGCAGCATCATCGCGCAGCGCTCCGGGTTCATCCCGGTGGTGATCGGGCTGATCAGCGCGCTCACCGTCGTCCGGCACACCCGCACCGAGGAGGAGGCGGGGCGCCGGGAGCTGCTCGGCGCCACCGTCACCGGGCGCGGCGCCGGGCTGGCCGCCGCCCTCATCGTGACGATGGCGGCGAACCTCGTCCTCGGCGCCGTGCTCACCGCCGGGATGGCCGCGCAGGGCCTCCCGTTCGCCGGGTCGCTGGCGTTCGGCCTGCAGATGGCCGCGGCCGGCTGCGTCTTCGCCGCCGTCGCGGGCGTCACCGCACAGCTCAGCGAGGGCGCGGGCGCAGCCCGGGGGACCGCGATCGCCGCGCTCGGCGCCGCGTTCGCCGTCCGGATGGCCGCCGACGTCGGCGGGGAGGGCAACGCCCTGTCGTGGCTCGGCTGGCTGTCGCCGCTCGGCTGGGTCAACCGGATCCGCGCCTACGGCGGGGAGCACTGGTGGACGCTGGCGCCCGCCGCCGCGCTCATCGTCGTGCTGGTGGCCGCCGCCGGGCTGCTGTCCGCGCGCCGGGACGTCGGCGCCGGCATCCTCCCGCCGCGGCTCGGGGCGGCTTCCGCGTCGCGACGGCTGTCGGGACCGTTCGGCCTCGCCTGGCGGCTGCAAAGCCGTCCCCTCTACGGGTGGCTCGCCGGGTTCGCCGCGCTCGGGATCGTGTACGGCGCCGTCGCGGGCGGCGTCCAGGACATGCTCAAGGACAATCCAGACCTGGCCAAGATCTTCACCCAGATCGGCGGCGAGAGCGGCATTACCGACGCCTACTTCGCCTCGGTAATGAGCATGGTCGGGCTGATCGCGTCCGCTTACGCCGTGTCGGCCACGCTGCGGCTGCGCACCGAGGAGGCCGCGCAGCGCGCCGAACCGCTGCTCGCCACCGCGACCGGACGGCTGCGCTGGGCGGCGAGCCACCTGCTGTTCCCCCTGCTCGGCTCGGTCGCCGTCCTCACGGTCGCGGGGCTCGCCGCCGGGGTGGCGCACGGCCTGGACACCGGCGACCCCGGCCGGGAGGTGCCGCGCGTCCTCGGCGCCGCGCTGGCGCAGCTGCCCGCCGTCTGGCTGGTCGCCGCGATCGCCGTCGCGCTGTTCGGGCTCGTCCCCGGGCTGACCGGCGGCTCCTGGGCGGCGGTCGGGGTCTGCGCGCTGATCACGCTCTTCGGCGCCGCGCTCGGCCTGGACCAGTGGGCGATGGACGTCTCGCCGTTCACCCACGTCCCGAAGATCGGGCAGGACTTCAGCGCCGCGCCGCTCGCCTGGCTGGCCGCCCTCGCCGCCGTCCTGGCCGCCCTCGGCATGGCGAGTTTCCGCCGCCGGGACCTCGCGACCCGCTGAGCCGTAAGATTGGCCCGGTGACGAAGCCCCTTGCCATCTGCGTGTTCTGTTCGTCCAGCAGCAGGATCGACCCCCGCCACCGCGACCTCGCCGCCGAGGCCGGCGCCGAGCTGGCCCGGCGCGGCCACAGCCTGGTCAGCGGCGGCGCCCAGGTGTCGTGCATGGGCGCCGTCGCCCGCGCCGCGCGGGCCGGCGGCGCCCGCACCACCGGGGTGATCCCGGAGGGCCTGGTCAGCGTCGAGATCTCCGATGAGGACAACGACGAGCTGGTCATCACGTCCGACATGCGCACCCGCAAGGGCGAGATGGACCGGCGCAGCGACGCGTTCCTCATCCTGCCCGGCGGCATCGGCACGCTGGAGGAGCTGTTCGAGGTGTGGACGGCCCGCGTCCTCGCCATGCACGAGAAGCCCGTCGTCATCCTCGACCCGACCGGCGTGTACGACCCGCTCCGCGAGCTGATGGTGAGCCTCACCGAGCAGGGCTTCGCCCGCGCCGGGATCTGGGACGCCATCGGCTGGACGACCACCGTCGCCGAGGCGTTCGACCTCCTGGAGCGGGCGCAGCCCCGCATCGAGTTCTCGCCGGAGGACTACGCCGAAACCCAGCTCTAGTGCCCATTGTGGGGGGCGACCCCCCACACCCCCCGGCAAGAGCGACTGACCGGCGTCTTCCGCTCCGCTGGAGCTCCGCTCCAGACGCCGGTCAGTCGTGCTTGCGGCCCGGCATGTTCTCGTACATGTCGGTGAGCTTCTGCCGGAAGCCGCGGGCCGCGATGCCGATCTTCTGCGGGTCCTTGAAGCCGGCCTTGATGGTCTTCATGGCCTGGTCCTTCATGATGTGCGGCGGGATCGGCGCGATCTCGTTGTCGACCACGAACTCCAGCACGACGGGCTGATCGCTGGCGAGGGCCTCCTTCCAGGCGTCGGTGACCTTCTTGGGCTTGTCGCAGTAGACGCCCTTGAGGCCGCACAGCTCGGCGTACTCGGCGTACGGGAAGTCCGGGATGTTCTGCGAGCCCTTGAACTTCGGGTCGCCGCCCATCGCGCGCTGCTCCCAGGTGACCTGGTTGAGGTCCTGGTTGTTGAACACGCAGAAGATCAGCGGCGGGGAGCCGCCCAGCCGCTCGGCGTACCGCTTGACGGTGAGCATCTCGTTCATGCCGTTCATCTGGAACGCGCCGTCGCCGACGAAGCAGATCACCGGGCGGTCGGGGTAGGCGAACCGCGCCGCGATCGCGTACGGGACGCCGGGCCCCATCGTGGCGAGCGTCCCGGACAGCGACGCCTGCATCCCGTCGCGGAGCTTGATGTGCCGCGCCCACCAGTTGGTGGCCGACCCCGAGTCGGCGGTGAGGATGGCGCCGTCCGGCAGCAGCGGGGACACCTCGTGCGCGACCGCCTGCGGGTTGATCTTGCCCTCGAAGCTCTGCCCGGCGCGCTTGGCCATCACCGTGTTCCAGGTGTTGACGTTCTCCTCGATCTCCTTGCGCCAGGACCGGTCCTTCTTGCGCTCCAGGAGCGGGATCAGCTCCTTGAGCGTCTCCTTGGCGTCTCCGACGACGTGCGCGTCCATCGGGTACCGGATGCCGATCATGCGGCCGTCGATGTCGATCTCGACGCCCTTGCAGCTGCCCTCGTCCGGCAGCCACTCGGCGTACGGGAAGCTCGTGCCGATCATGAACAGCACGTCGCAGTTCATGATCATCTCATCGCTGGCCTTGGAGCCGAGCAGCCCGACCGGGCCGGTCACGAACGGCAGGTCGTCCGGCAGGACTTCGCGGCCGAGCAGCGCCTTGGCGACGCCCGCGCCGAGCAGCTCGGCCGTCTCGATCAGCTCGGACTGCGCGTTCGCCGCGCCCTGGCCGACCAGCATCGCGACCTTCTGGCCCTCGTTCAGGATCTGCGCGGCCTTGTGCAGCTCCTCCTTGTTCGGCAGGACGCGCGGCTGGCTCCACCCGACGCTGGAGTACACCGAGCCGTGCTCCTTCGGCGGCGACGTGACCGCCTCCGACTCCTGGATGTCCTCCGGGATGATGATCGTCGCGACGCTGCGGGTGGTCAGCGCCGTCTTGAACGCCCGGTCGATGACGTGCCGCATCTGCCCCGGCTGCATGACGATCTGGCAGTACTCCGACACGTCGGAGAACAGCGTCTCCAGGTTCACCTCCTGCTGGTAGTGGGTGCCCTGGGAGAGCCGCTTCTGCTGCCCGATGATCGCGACGACCGGCTGGTGGTCCAGCTTGGCGTCGTACAGCCCGTTCAGCAGGTGGATCGCGCCGGGACCGGACGTCGCCGTGCAGACGCCGACCTCGCCGGTGAACTTGGCGTGCGCGCACGCCATGAACGCGGCCATCTCCTCGTGCCGCGTCTGGATGAACTCGGGTTTCCCCTCGGCGCGGTCGAACGCGCCGAGCATGCCGTTGATGCCGTCGCCCGGGTACCCGTAGACCCGCTTGATGCCCCACTCCGTCAGCCGGTGGAGGACGTAGTCGGCCACTTGCTGCGCCATTGATCTCTCCTCAGTCGTGATGTCGTCGTGTCCGTCAGCGCCGCAGCAGCCCTGTCAGCGCCGCAGCAGCTTGGCCGCGCCGATCGCCGCGCCCGCGGCGGCACCGGCCGTCGCGGCCCCCACCAGGTACTTGTGCTGCCCCGCCCACAGCTGCGGGCTGGTGCCGTGCGCCCGCTCGTCGAACCGTCCGTGGGCGCCGTGGTCCTCGCCGGCCGCGTCGTCGACGGGCTCCCACAGGTTCGCGGGACGGTCCGGCCGCGCGTCCTCGTCCGTGTGCTGCGACTCGAAGCCCGTCCTCGCCAGGTAGCGGTCCAGCAGGCCGGCCGCGAGCTTGTTGCCGAGGATCGTGCCCACCGAACTGGCACCGACCCAGTACTCGCGGCGCGCCGGATGCTCCGCCGCGTACAGCAGCGCGTCCGCCGCGACCTCCGGCTGGTAGATGGGCGGGACGGGCTGCGGGCGCTTGCGCAGCCGCGACAGCACCCAGTCGAACTGGGGGGTGTTGACCGCCGGCATCTGCACCATCGTCACCTTCACGCCGCTGCCCTCGTGCATCAGCTCCGTCCGCAGCGACTCGTGGAACCCCTTGATGGCGTGCTTGGCGCCGCAGTAGGCGCTCTGCAGCGGGATCCCCCGGTAGGCCATCGCCGACCCGCACTGGACGATCACGCCGCGGTCGCGCGGCATCATCCGCTTCAGCGCGGCCCGGGTGCCGTTGACGTAGCCGAGGTAGGTGACCTCGGTGGTGCGCTTGAACTCGTCCGGCTCGATGTCCCAGAACGGCGCGAGCACCGAGGAGAACGCGACGTTCACCCACACGTCGATGGGGCCGAGCTCTTCCTCGGCGTTCCGCGCGGCCGCCTCGACCCCGTCGCGGTCGGCCATGTCGACGCTGATGGGGAGCGCGCGACCGCCGGCCGCCTCGACGTCGGCCACGGCGCCGTCCAGGCCCTTCTCGCCGCGCGCCAGGAGGGCGATCTTCGCGCCGCGCCGGGCGAACGCCACGGCGGCCGCGCGGCCGATGCCGCCGGTCGCACCGGTGAGCACGACGACGCTGTCCTCGTCGATCTTGTGTTTCGTCAGCACCTAGTCCCACTGCCCGCGCCACGGCCTCCCTAACGCGGGCCCCGCGCGGCCCGGTGTGCCGCCGGGCGGTCCTCGGATAGCGTCGTGCCGTGCGCGCCCGCCAACTCGCCGTCGAGTACCCCACCGTCACCCCGGCCGACTCCGCGCTGGACGCCGCCCGCCTCCTCGCAGGTCAGGCGCTTCCCGGTCTCGTCGTGGTGGACGGCCGGCGGCGCGCGGTCGCGGTGGTCCCCGGCTCCCGGCTGCTGCGCCAGATCGTCCCGCCGCACGTCCGCGACGATCCGACCCTCGCCCGCGTCTATGACGAGCCCCACGCCGACCGGCTCGCCGCCAGGCTCGGCGAGCGCAGCGTCGCCGATCTGCTGGACGACGAGCGGAAAACGCTCCCCGTCGTCGGCCCGGACGCGACCGTGATGGAGATCGCGAGCGTCATGGCGGGCGCCCGGAGCCCGGTGGTGGCGGTCTCCGACGACGAGGAGCACCCCGAGAAGGGCGCCGTGATCGGCGTCGTCACCGCCGCCCACCTGCTGAACCGCCTCCTCCCCGCGCCCGGGGACGGCTGACCCGCACCGCCCGCGACCCGTCCGCGCCGCCCCCGCCGGACGGACGGTCAGGTTGCGATGACTTCAAGTCAGAACGTCTAGATGTAAGTACAAAGTATTGACTGCCGGTCCAGTGCGGGCTACAAATGTGCCTCAAGCCACATGAAGATGACGAGAAGGTGAACGGCCGGTGTCCACCATCGGTCCGTCCGGTGAACTCGCCATCCGATCGGACAGGCCATGGGAGGCACCATGCGGGTCGGACTGTTGGGCGCGGGACGGATCGGGGCGTGGCACGCCCGGTACCTGGGCGGGCATCCCCAGGTCGACGCCCTGCTGATCGGCGACGCCGACGTCCGCCGCGCCGCCGCGCTCGCCGGCCCGATGGGCGCCCGCGCCGGCGACCCGGACGCGGTGCTCGGCGCCGGGCTCGACGCGGTCGTCATCGCGACGCCCACGTCCACCCACGCCGACCTGCTCGGCCGCGCCTGCGACGCGGGCGTCCCCGCGTTCTGCGAGAAGCCCGTCGCCCCCGACCTGCGCACGACCCTCGCCGTCCGCGACCGCGCCGCCAAGACCGGCGTCCCCGTGCACATCGGGTTCCAGCGCCGGTTCGACGCCGGCTACGCGGCGGCCAGGCAGGCCGTTTTAGACGGCCGCCTCGGTGCGCTGCACCGCGTCCACCTCGTCACCGCGGACCCGGGGCCGCCGCCCGCCGAGTACGTCCGCTCGTCCGGCGGGATGTTCCGCGACTGCCACATCCACGACTTCGACGTCCTGCGCTGGGTCACCGGCCGCGAGGTCGAGTCGGTGACCGCCGTCGGCGCCAACCGCGGCGACGCCTACTTCGCAGCGGCCAGCGACGTGGACACCAGCGCCGCCGTCCTCGTCATGGACGACGGGACGATCGCCACCCTGCAGGGCTCGCGCTACAACGGCGCCGGATACGACGTCCGGATGGAGCTGGCGGGCACCGCCGGCACCTGGGTGGTCGGGCTGGACGAGCGCGCGCCGCTGCGGTCGGCCGAACCCGGCGTCGACTGGCCGTCCGGGGACCCGTGGACGGAGTTCCAGGAGCGCTTCGACCCCGCCTACGCGAACGAGATTGGAACGTTCCTAGAGATGGCCAAGGGCAACGCGCCCAGCCCGTGCACCGTGGACGAGGCGCTGGAGGCGTTCCTCATCGCCGAGGCCGCCACGCTGTCGCTGCGCGAGGGCCGCCGGGTCGCGCTGGCTGAGCTGCGATGATCTGGGCGATGGCGTTCGCCGCGGTGGCGCTGGCCTTCGTCTGGGTCACCGGGGTCAACGACGGCGCGGCGCTGCTCGGGCTGAGCGGCCGCTACCCGCGCTCGTCCGGGCCGCTGCTGATGGCGCTCGTACTGGTGCCGCTCGTGCTCGTCCCGCAGTGGACGGTCGCGGTCGCGCGCACCTTCACCGAGGGGCTCACGGACCTCGGCGACCGGCGCGGCGCGCTCGCCTTCCTGCTCGGCGTGACCGTCGCGCTCGCCGTCGTCGCCGCGCTGTCCCGGCGGGGCCTGCCGACCAGCCTGACCCTCGCGATCGTCGGCGGCATCGGCGGCGCCGGGCTCGGCATGGGACTGGACGTCTCCTGGCGCGGGCTCGCCCTCGTCCTGGCCATCGGCGCCGCGGCCCCGCTCGCCGGGACGTCCGTCGGCTACGCGCTCGGGCTCGCCTCCCGGCGGATCCCGTCCTTCACCGGCATGCCCGGCGCCGTCCGGACCGCGCACGTCCTCGCCTACAGCGCCCAGTGCGCCGCCTACGCCGCCAACGACGGGCAGAAGATGCTCGCCGTCGTCAGCGTGGCGCGGCACGTCGTCTCCACCCGGCGGCTCGGCGCGATCGGGCCCGGCCCGCCCCCGGCCCCTATCCCCATCT
>NZ_JABXFD010000310.1 GCF_013372625.1 Actinomadura sp. BRA 177 | reverse complement strand
TGTGGGGTGTAGGGGGCCGTGGGAGATGTGCGCTTGCGTGGTCGGGGGGGGCGGCCGAGGTGGAGAAGGTGCGGGCGCGGGAGGGAGCGGGCGGCCGAGGCGGGGCGAGCCGGCCCGGGACGCGCCCGGCTGGGGCACCGTCGCGCCCTCGCCGATCGCGTGCCACTGCTCGTCCATGACCACCAGGGCGTGCGGGATCAGCACGATTGCGGTCGTCCCCCCGTAGGCCGAGGGCTGCAGCGAGACCTTGACGTCGTGCCGGGCCGCGAGCCGCGCGACGACGAACAGGCCGAGCCGCTCGGTGTCGACGAGGTCGAACTCGACCGCGTTGGCGAGCCGCTGGTTCAGCGCGTCCAGCTCGTCGGGGTGCAGGCCGATGCCGCGGTCGACGACCTCGACCGCGAGCCCGTTGGCGACGGTCTCGACCTTGACGGTGACCTCGGTGGTCGGCGGCGAGTAGGCGGTGGCGTTCTCGATCAGCTCGGCGAGCAGGTGGATGACGTCGGCGACGACGTCCCCGGTGACGGCGGCCGCCGACGCGCCGGTCACCTCGATGCGGGTGTAGTCCTCGACCTCGGCGACCGCGGCGCGCACCACGTCCTCGGCGGCGACCGGGTGGTCCCACGCGCGGACGGTCGGCGAGCCGGACAGGATGACCAGGCCCTCGGCGTGCCGCCGCATGCGGGTCGTGAGGTGGTCGAGGCGGAACAGGTCGTCCAGCTCCTCGGGGCTGGAGGCGCGCCGCTCCATCTGGTCCAGCAGCCGCAGCTGCCGGTGCAGCAGCGACTGGCTGCGCCACGACAGGTTCACGAAGACGCGGTTGATGCTCGCGCGCAGCTCCGCCTCGCCGATCGCGGTGCTGATCGCCTGCCGCTGGACGGTCTCGAACGCCTCGCCGACCAGCGCGACCTCGCGGGTCTTCCCGGCCGGCGGGCGGGGCGTCTCGGCCTCCAGGTCGACCCGTTCACCGCGGCGCAGCCGCGCGACGACGCGGGGCAGCCGCTCGTTCGCCAGTTCCTGCGCCGACCGCTGCAGCTTGCGCAGCTCGTCGGCGTGCCGGCGGGCGAACAGCAGCGACAGCACGATGGAGGCGATGACGGCGAGCAGCCCGACGCCGCCCGCGAGGTAGACCCGCAGCATGATCCGCTGCCCGGCGGGCTCGACCTCGTCGTGCTGGAGCACCTCGCCGGCCTTGTAGGTGGTGGCGAGCCACACCTGCCCGGCCGCCTTGGTGGCGGCCTGCCAGCGCTGCGGGTTCGGGGCCTTGCCCTGCTGGACGATGGCGGTCTCCAGCGCCACGAACTGGGCGTAGGCGGGGGAGTTCACCAGGCCGCTCATGGTCTGCGCGACCTTGCCTTCGAGTCGGCTCTGGCCGAGCTGGAGCAGTTCGTCGCGGGCGCCCGCCCACTGCGCGAACGCGGCGCGGCCGCCGGACTTCAGCCGGCCGCGCAGGCTGGTGATCAGCAGGTCCTCGCGCAGCATGAAGTCGCGCGACCAGTACATGTACAGGACGCCGTTGGTCTGCTTGAAGACGTCCAGGTCGTCGATGTTCACCAGCGTGCTGAGCAGCCGGACCGTGTTGTCGAACGCCTCGCTGTAGATGTCGATCGCCTGCAGCACGGTGATGTTCCGCGAGGTGATCTGGGACCGGACGCTGGCCAGCTGGTCGAACTGGTTGCCGACGTTGCGGGTGCGCTGGACCGTGTCCTCGTCCATGTTCTTGGTGGCCTCGGGGGAGAGCGCCGACTTGCGGAAGGCCGCCACCGTCTTCTGGGTCTTGGCGATCGCCTGCTCGAACTTCTGCTCCGTCGCGGGCGACGGCGCCGTCAGCGCGGCGATCGCGGCGGCGCGCTCCTCCTGCACCGCCTGCATGGCGAGGTTGGACGGCTGGCCGACGCGGTCGTGGTTGCCCGCGTACTGGATCCGCCACAGCGCGTCGCTGATCGCGGGGACGGCCGAGAAGGCCCACAGTGCCACGAGCGATACGAGCGGTACCGCCAGGAGCAGGACGATCCTCCGCCCGATCGGACGCGTGTGCGGACGCCCGTGGGATCTGTGCACCTGTTCGGGACTCGACAACGGCCCACTCCTGATCGTCGGCGGCCACCTGCAAGGGATCACGAAGCATACTCACGCCGTTTTGTCCGTAGCCAGGTGTCTCACCTGCTGGAACTTGCATCCGGGGAAGTACGGAGCGGGCCGGCGGGCGCGTCCGGGGGAGGATGCGGGGCCGCCGCCCGCTCGTGGACGTTTCCGCAGGTCAATGCGGCCCGATTGGCGGCCATTCGGGGCTGACCTCGGAGAATGCGCGGCGGCCGCGCCATTGACGATCGACACGAGCCGTGGATCCGGCCGGGACGGACGGTAATCGCGGGAACAATGTCGATCTTGGGAGGCAAGGGCAAAAAGAGACCAATATTGGCCGTTTTGATGCAAAGTCGTGTCTTGTTGTGGGAATTGACGCGTGTCAGGCTTCGGGTTGCTTCGTCCCCCCCACAAACGGAGACCTAGTCATGCGCAGAGCCGCGCTCGCAACCCTCGCCGGGCTGTCGCTCGCAGCCACTACCGTGGCCGCGGTGCCCGCCCAGGCCGCCGGACCGGCCCACTCCAAGCTGGCCAGGCTGGTCAAGCTGAAGAACGTCCGCCACCACCAGCTGAACCTGCAGAAGATCGCGGACGCCAACGGCGGCAACCGGGCCGCCGGGCTCCCCGGCAACAAGATCACTATCAAGTACATCGCCGACCAGCTCAAGCGGGCCGGATACAGCCCCACGGTGCAGAACTTCACCTTCGACTTCTGGCAGGAGCAGTCGGAGGCGGTCTTCGCCGAGACCGCGCCCGAGGCGAAGACGTTCGCGCCGGGCACCGACTTCGCGACCATGCAGTACTCCGGGTCGGGCGACGTCACCGCCGCCGCGACCCCCGTCGACAGCGACGCCACCGGCGTCGGCAGCGGGTGCGAGGCCGACGACTTCGCCGGCTTCCCGGCGGGCCACATCGCGCTGATCCAGCGCGGCGGCTGCTTCTTCTCGCTGAAGACCGACAACGCCATCGCCGCCGGCGCGTCCGCCGTGGTCATCTACCAGCTCCCCGACCAGCCCGGCCCCGTCGCGGGCACGCTGACCACGCCGTACGACATCCCGGTGATCGGCCCGACCAACGCCGTCGGACGGGCCCTGGTCGACCAGGCCAACAACGGCGGTGTGACGCTGCGCGTGAAGACCGACGTGCTCAACGACAAGCGCGAGGCGTCCAATGTCATCGCCGACACCAAGCGCGGGCGGTCGGACAACGTCGTGGTCGTCGGCGCCCACAACGACAGCGTGATCGACGGCCCCGGCATCAACGACGACGGCTCCGGCACCGCGACGCTGCTGGAGATGGCGAAGCAGATCCGCAAGCTCGGCCCCAAGGTCCGCAACACGGTGCGGTTCGCGTTCTGGGGCGCCGAGGAGGAGGGCCTGCTCGGCTCCCAGCACTACGTCGACAGCCTCTCCCAGGCCGAGCGCGACAAGATCGCGCTCAACCTGAACTTCGACATGCTCGCCTCGCCCAACTACGTGAACTTCGTCTACGACGGCGACAACAGCGCCGGGCAGAACAACGTCGAGGCGCCCGCCGGATCCGGCGCGATCGAGAAGGCGTTCAACGACTACTTCGCGAAGCGCAAGCTGGCGACCGACCCGACCCCGTTCAACGGGCGGTCGGACTACAACGCCTTCATCACCGTGGGCATCCCCGCCGGGGGCCTGTTCACCGGCGCCGAGGGCATCAAGACGCCCGAGCAGGCGGCGACCTACGGCGGCACCGCCGGGGTGGCCTACGACCCGTGCTACCACTCGGCGTGCGACCGCTACGACAACGTGAACCTCAAGGGCTTCGACCAGATGATCGACGCCACCGCCGCGGTCACCCAGAAGTTCGCGCACAGCACGCTCACGGTCAACGGCAACGAGCTCGCCAGGCGAGCCCCCGCCCAGGCCAAGAAGCGCATCGTGCCGGACGAGATCGGCAACTACGCCACCCGGTAACCCCGTCCTCGTGAGGGACGCGCCCGGCTCCGGGCGCGTCCCTCACCCGTTCTAGGCGAGCGCCTCGGAGATCGCGCGCAGGGCGGGGCGAGGGTCGTCCTCGCCCAGCACCTGGACGGCCACCTGGTCGGCGCCCGCGTCCAGGTGCCCCGTCACCCGCGCCGCGAGCGCCGCCGCGTCGCCCTGTGCGATCAGCGCGTCCAGCAGGGCGTCGCTGCCGTCGTCCGCCACGTCCTCGTCGGTGAAGCCCAGCCGCTTGAAGTTGTTCACGTAGTTGCGCAGCCGCAGGTAGTACCCGGCCGACTCCCGCGCCAGCGCGCGGGCGCGCCCGGTGTCGGTGTCGAACACGACCTTCTGCTCGGGGACGAGCAGCGGGCCTGCGCCCAGCGTCTTGCGCGCCTCACGGGTGTGCTCGGGCGTGGTGAAGTACGGGTGCGCGCCCGCCGCGCGCTCCGCCGCCAGCCGCAGCACCTTCGGGCCGAGCGCCGCCAGCACCCGGCCCTCCACCGGGACGCTGGCGGCGTCCAGGTCGTCGAGGTAGCGGACGATCGTCTCGTACGGGCTGCGGTACTCCTGCGTCGCCTCCGGGTGGCCGACCCCGACGCCGAGCAGGAACCGGCCGCCGTGCGCCTCGTTGAGCCGGTGGTAGGACGCGGCGACCTCATTGGCCGGCGTCGCCCACATGTTCACGATGCCGGTCGCGATCACGAGCCGGTCGGTGGCCGCGAGCAGCCGCTCGGCGATCTCCAGGTCACCGCGCGGTGAGCCGCCGATCCAGATCGTGCCGTAGCCGAGGTCCTCGACGTCCTTGGCCAGGTCCCCGTCCAGCGTGCTCCACGGCCGCCAGATCCCCAGCCGGCTCAGTTCGATCTTGTCCATGTCGCCCCTCAACACCTCGCGCGGACGTTTCATGCCCCCTTCCCCGGTGCCAGGATTAGAGACATGACCGACCGGCCCTGCCTGCTGCTCCTGGACGGCCACTCGCTGGCCTACCGGGCGTTCTACGCGCTGCCGGTGGAGAATTTCAGCACCACGGCGGGGCAGCCGACGAACGTCGTCTACGGGTTCGCGAACATGCTGGCCAACGTGTTGCGGGACGAGCGCCCGACGCACGCGGCCGTCGCGTTCGACGTGTCGCGGCGGACGTTCCGCACCGAGGCGTTTCCGGAGTACAAGGCGACCCGGGCGCGGTCGCCGGAGGAGTTCGGCAGCCAGCTCGGCGTCCTGGACCGGCTCCTCGCGGCGATGAGCCTGCCGGTGCTGCGGGCGCCCGGCTTTGAGGCCGACGACGTGATCGCGACACTCGCGACGGCGGCGGAGGCGGACGGCATGACCGTGCTGATCGTCACCGGCGACCGGGACGTCCTCCAGCTCGTCAGCGACCGCGTCACCGTCCTGTACTTCTACCGGACGGCCTCGGAGATGATCCGATACACGCCCGAGGCGGTGCAGGGGAAGTACGGGCTGACCCCCGAGCAGTATCCCGACTTCGCGGCGCTGCGCGGCGACCCGTCCGACAACCTGCCGAGCATCCCCGGCATCGGGGAGAAGACGGCCGCCAAGTGGGTCCGCGAGTTCGGGTCGCTCGACGCGCTGCTCGGCCGTGCCGGCGAGGTGAAGGGCAAGGCGGGGGAGAAGCTGCGCGCCGCGCTCGACTCGGTGCGGCTCAACCGGCGGCTGACCGAACTCGTCCGCGACGTGGACCTGCCGCTGCGGCCCGCCGACCTGCGGCGCCGCCCCTACGACCTGTCCGCGTTCACGTCCCTGCTGGACGAGCTGGAGTTCCGCAACGCCAGCCTGCGGCAGCGCCTCTTCGCCGCCGACCCCGGCGGCGGGCGCGCCCGGGAGGCGGCGCGGCCGGAACCGGTCAAGGGCCGTGAGCTGGGCCCGGACGAGCTGGCCGGCTGGCTCCAGTCCCACGCGACCGGCCTGACCGGGCTGGCCACCGATGACACGTGGGTGCGCGGCGCCGGCGACATCGCGCGGCTCGCGCTCGCGACCGGCGACGGGTATGCGGCCTCGTTCGAGCCGTCCGGCCTCACCGAGGACGACGAGCGCGCGTTCGCGGCCTGGCTGGCCGATCCAGGCCGTCCCAAGGCGCTGCACGACGTGAAGTCGCTGCTGCGCGCGTTCGGCGAGCGCGGCTGGCGGCTCGGCGGCGTCGCGACCGACATCGCGATGGCCGCCTACCTGCTGCTGCCCGGCCTGGCCGCCTACGGGATCGCCGACCTCGCGGGCCGCCACCTGGGGCGCCGCCCGCCCGCCGACGGCGCGGCCGGGCTGATGCTGAGCGCCCGCGCCGTCCTCGACCTGGCCGGGACGTTCGCCGCCGACCTCGCGTCCACCGGCATGGACGAGGTCCTCCGCGACGTCGAACTGCCGCTCTCGGACCTGCTGGCCCGCGCCGAACGCGCCGGAATCCACGTGGACGCCGGCCTCCTGGACGAGCTGGAGCGCCACTTCGCGGACGCGTTGGAGCGCGCCGCCGACGAGGCCGCCGAGATCGCCGGCCGCCGCTTCAACCCCGGTTCGACGAAGCAGCTCCAGGAGGTGCTGTTCGGCGAGCTGGGGCTGCCCAAGACCAAGAAGATCAAGTCCGGCTACTCCACCGACCTGGACGCGCTGACCTGGCTCGCCACCCAGACCGACAACGGCCTGCCGGAGGTGCTGCTGCGCCACCGCGACCAGGCGCGGCTGCGCGCCACGGTCGCCGGGCTGATCCGGGAGATCGGCGCGGACGGCCGCATCCACACCTCGTTCCAGCAGACCGTCGCCGCGACCGGCCGGCTCACCTCCACCGAGCCGAACCTGCAGGTCATCCCCGTCCGCACCGAGGAGGGACGGCGCATCCGCCGCGCGTTCCTGCCCGGCGACGGCTACGAGTCGCTGATGACGGCCGACTACGGCCAGCTCGAACTGCGCGTCATGGCGCACCTCTCCCAGGACCCGACGCTGCTGGCCGCGTTCGAGTCCGGCGAGGACCTGCACGCGACGATGGCCGCGCAGGTCTTCCAGGTCGCCGCCGAGGCCGTCACCCCCGACATGCGGCGCAAGATCAAGGCGATGTCGTACGGGCTGGCGTACGGCCTGTCGGCGTTCGGGCTCGCCAAGCAGCTCGGCATCCCGATGGCGGAGGCGCGCCCGCTGATGGACGCCTACTTCGCGCGGCTCGGCGGCGTCCGCGACTACCTCGACCACGTCGTCGCCGAGGCCCGCGTCACCGGTTACACCCGCACGATCCTGGGCCGCCGCCGCTACCTGCCGCATCTGACCAGCGACAACCGGCAGCGCCGCGAGACCGCCGAGCGGATGGCGCTGAACGCGCCGATCCAGGGCTCCGCCGCCGACATCGTCAAGATCGCGATGCTCCGGGTGGACGAGGCGCTCACCGAGGCCGGGCTGCGCAGCCGGCTGCTGCTCCAGGTGCACGACGAGATCGTCCTGGAGGTGGCGCCGGGCGAGCGGGACGCCGTCGAGAAGGTCGTCCATGACCGGATGACGGCCGCCTACCCGCTCACCGTCGGCCTGGAGGTCGCGATCGGCGCCGGCGCCGACTGGAACGCCGCCGCCCATTAAGCCACTGGCGGACGCCCCTCCCACGCGTTGCGGAGCAGAACCCGCAGGCCGGCCTCCTCGACCGGACGCGGGTTGGCGAAGCCGCCGCCGACGGCCCGTGCGACGACATCCTCCAGGTGAACAGGGTCCGCGCCCAGTTCCTTGAGCGAACGCGGCAGCCCCAGCGAACCGGACAGATCCCACAGCGCACGAGCCGGATCGTCCCGTCCCAGCGCCCGCCGAAGCTCCGGCACGGCGGCCGGCGCGTTGTAGGCGAGCGCGTGCGGCAGCAGGACGGTATGGGTCTCCGCATGCGGCAGGTTCAGCAGCCCGCCGAAGATGTGGCACAGCTTGTGGTGCAGGCCCATGGTCGTGGCGCTCAGGCACGTCCCGCACAGCCACGCCCCGTACAGGGCGCGGGTCCGCGCGGCCAGGCCGCCGGGCTCCCGGACGACCTCCGGCAGCGCCCCGGCCAGCTCCCGGACCGCCTCCTCCGCCATCAGCGAGACGATCGGCGAGGCGTCCGGGGCATAGAGCGCCTCGGCGGCGTGCGCCATCGCGTTCATCGCCGACGCCGCCGACACCGCCGGCGGCAGGCCCAGCGTCAGGGACGGGTCGTAGAGCACCGTCCGGGCGAGGACCCGCTCATCCCGCCCGGTGCGCTTGACGCCGTCCTCCGTCATGCCCCACGTCGGCGTCATCTCCGACCCGGCGTACGTCGTCGGGACGGCCACGATCGGCAGGTCCGTCTCCTTGGTGACCGCCTTCGCCAGGCCGACCGCAGATCCGCCGCCGAACGAGACGAGACCGTCCGCCCGGGCGGCCTCGGCGACCCGGCAAGCCTCTGCCGCCGCCTCAACCGGGACGTGCATCACAGCCCCGGCGTGCACGCCCGCACCCCGATTACCCAGCAACGACGCGGCACGCTCGGCGCCGGCCCGCCGCCCCGGCGTCGACAGGACGAGCACCCGGGACAGGCCGAGCGCGTCCACCTCGGCGGGCAGGTCCCCGAGCACGCCCTTCCCGAACACGACCCGGACGGGAAGCGGCCGGTAGGCGAATCGCAGCGCGTCCATGCCCCGACCATACGATCACCCGCTCTTTCCCCGGGTAGGGTCCCCGGAAGGGGGAGGTACTCATGGAGATCGAGATGGTCGTCGAGATCCCCGGCGGCTCGCGCAACAAGTACGAGATGGACCACAGGCTCGGCCGCATCAGGCTGGACCGGATGCTGTTCACGGCGACCCGGTACCCGCACGACTACGGCTACATCCCCGACACCTGCGCGGAGGACGGCGACCCACTGGACGCGATGGTGCTGCTGGAGGAGCCCACGTTCCCCGGCTGCCAGATCACCGTCCGCAGCATCGGCGTGTTCTGGATGCTCGACGAGAAGGGCCCGGACGCGAAGGTGCTGACCGTCCCGTCGCGGGACGTCCGGTACGCCGGGATCAACGACCTGCCCGACGTGCACGAGCACATCCTCGACGAGATCGCGCACTTCTTCGACATCTACAAGAGCCTCGAACCGGGCAAGTCCGCCGACGTCCGCGGTTGGCAGGACCGCCAGGTCGCCGACCGGACCATCACCGAGGCAGCCGAACGGGCCCGCACGGCCCAGAGCACCACGGCCTGACCCCGCCCCGGCGGGCGTGACGCACCTCACCCGCCGGAGCCCGGACCGGGCGTGTAGCGTCGTGGATCTTCCAGAGTGGATACCGCCTGGTACCGGAGGTGGGCGTATGAGCACCGAGGGCGACGGGATCCGCGCGGACCGGCCGGTGTCGGCGCGGGTCTGGGACTACTGGCTCGGCGGCAAGGACCACTACGAGGTGGACCGGATGGCGGGGGAGAAGGTCGCCCGGCAGGTGCCGGGGATCGTCGCCGCCGCCCGCACCGACCGGCTGTTCCTCGGGCGGTGCGTCCGCCATCTGGCGGGCGAGGAGGGTGTGCGCCAGTTCCTCGACATCGGCACCGGGCTGCCGACCGCCGACAACACGCACGAGATCGCGCAGCGCGTGGCGCCGGAGTCGCGCATCGTCTACGTCGACAACGATCCGCTGGTCCTCGTCCACGCGCGTGCCCTCCTCACCAGCTCGCCGGAGGGCGCGACCAGCTACATCGACGCCGACGTCAGGGATCCCGGGCGCATTCTGGAGGAGGCGTCGGCGACGCTCGACTTCAGCCGGCCCGTCGGGCTGATGATGCTCGCGCTGCTGCACCTCATCACCGATGACGACGAGGTGCGGAGCATCCTGGACACCCTCGTCGGCGCGCTCGCACCCGGCAGTTTCGTGGCGCTGTCGCACGCCTGCCTGGACGTGGACGTCACGCACACCGCCGTCAAGGCGTGGAACGAGAGCGGCACCCCGCACCCGCTCAAGGCGCGGACCAGCGCGGAGATCGAGGCGCTGTTCGACGGCCTGGAATTGGTCGAGCCCGGAATCGTGTCGTGCGCCCGGTGGCGCCCCGAACCCAATCCGTGGGGCGAGCCGCAGGAGACCATGACCTTTTGTGGAGTGGCGAGAAAACTTTCCGTGTGAGGGCGTTCGTACGAGGATCGGGGGCATTGTCCGACACCGTTCCTCCGGAGGCAGTCCTTGGCGCACATCGAATTGGACGAGAGCATTCCCGGGCTGCCGTCCCTGCTCCGGTTCCGGCCGGAGACGGCGGGCCCGCTGAGCGCGCTCGCCGAGGCCCTGCTGCGCGGCCCGAGCCCGCTCGAACGCGGTGAGCGGGAGCTGATCGCGGCCTACGTGTCCGAACTGAACGGCTGCCGGTTCTGCGCGTCGTCGCACGGCGCGTGCGCCGCCGCGCAGCTGCCCGGCGGGATGACGCTCGTCCAGCAGGTGCACGCCGATCCGGACGCCGCGCCGGTGTCCGCCAAGCTCAAGGCGCTGCTGGCCATCGCCGCCGCCGTGCAGCGCGGCGGCCGGGAGGTCGGCGACGCGCATATCGCCGCCGCGCGCGAGGCCGGCGCCACCGACGTGGAGATCCACGACGCCGTGCTCATCGCCGCCGCGTTCTGCATGTACAACCGGTACGTGGACGGCTTGGCCACCAGCGCCCCGGAGAACCCGGCCGCGTACGCGCAGATGGCCGAACGGCTCATCGCCCACGGCTACGGGAGCGCCGCGGGCCCGCGCTGAAACCGGTTGGCCGGGGAGCGCCCCGGGGCGGGAAGATGGGCCGGTGAAGATCCGGCTCGCTGGTGGTGTGGTGGCTTCCGGGCGGCATGCCTGGATCGCCCGGCCGTCCGGTCCCGTGCGGCTGGTGGACCAGGCCGACGCGCCACCCGGAGCCGCCGCCGCGCTCGGCCCCGGCGGGGCGTCCGACGCGGACGTGGAGCAGGCCGTCCTTGAACTGACCCGGCTGGTGGCGGACGGCGGGACCGTCGCGGCCGGCGCCGGCGTCGATCTCGGCGCGGGGTTCCGGTCCGCGCGGCTGGAC
>NZ_JABXFD010000647.1 GCF_013372625.1 Actinomadura sp. BRA 177 | reverse complement strand
GCATAGCCTGGGGCGCGGACGGCGAAGGCGAGGTGGCGGCCGGTGGCGGGGCTGGAGCCGTGGGTGCTGGCGGGGCTGGTGCTGCTGGCCCTGGCCGCCGGGGTCGGGATCACCGCGGTCGGCCCGGGCGGGGTGCTCATCACGGTGGGCCTGTTCGCCTTCACCGACCTGTCGCCGGCGCAGGTCGCGGGGACGGCGATCGTCACCAACGTCGCGACGGGCCTGCTCGGCACGGCCGTCTACACGCGCTCGGGGCAGCTGCGGGAACCGGCGACACGGCGCACGGCGGCGCTGCTGGCGGCCGCCGCGCTGGTGGGGACGCCGCTGGGCGTGCTGGCCAACGGCCTGGTCACCGGCCGGGTGTTCGGGGTGCTGCTGGGGGTGTTCATCGCGCTGGTCGCGGTCCTGGTCCTGTGGCGCCGCCCGCGCGACGGCCGGACGACCGGCGAGATCGGCTGGCCGGTCGCCGCCGCGGTGGGGGCGGGCGTCGCGGTCGTCGGCGCGATGTTCGGCGTCGGGGGGCCGCTGCTGAGCGTCCCGCTGCTGGTGGCGCTGGGCATGCCGGTACTGCCCGCGCTCGCGGCGGCGCAGGCCCAGTCGGTGGTGATCGCGGCCGCCGGGACGATCGGGTACGTCGCGGCCGGCGCCGTGGACTGGCACCTGGCGGCACTGATGGGCGTCCCGGAACTGGCGGGCGTGCTGGCCGGCTGGATGATCGCCCGCGCGGTCCCCGCGACGGCCCTGAAGGCCGCCCTGGTGGTGAGCCTGCTGGCCCTGGCCCCCTACGTGGCCCTGCACGGCTGACCCCGCACGACGGGGCCGGGCACGGCGCGGAAAGGATCTTGGCCGGGCGGGGGAGGGGACGTTCTGGACGGGCATCCCCACCCGTGACGGGGTGCGCACGTATCGAGGGGGCAGCACATGGGCGTGCACGGCACGGGCGGGGA
>NZ_JABXFD010000646.1 GCF_013372625.1 Actinomadura sp. BRA 177 | reverse complement strand
GGTGGTGGGTGCTGTCTTGTGGGTGCGGAGATGTGGATACGAGACAGGTCACGTCGTAGGGACGGGGGGAGGCCGGCCGCCGACGCACCCGCCTGGTCGTATCGCGCTGCCTGGCAGCCCCCGCCAGCGCTCACGAGTGAGGAACCACCCGCATGAACACCACCCCCACGTCCCCCGAAGTCCGCAGACGCCGCCGGCCGAGGTCGCTCGTCCGCACCAAGCCCGTCATCGGCGCCTGCGCGGTCGCGCTGGCGGCCACGGCGCTCCTGCCGGGCACCGCCCACGCCGACACCACCATCTCCTCGAACCAGACCGGCTCCGACGGCGGCTACTACTACTCCTTCTGGTCGGACGGCGGCGGACAGTCGTCCATGACCCTGAAGGGCGGCGGCAGCTACAGCACCAGCTGGAGCAACGTCGGCAACTTCGTCGCGGGCAAGGGCTGGAGCAACGGTGGACGCCGGTCCGTGAACTACTCGGGCAGCTTCAACCCGTCCGGCAACGCCTACCTGGCCCTCTACGGGTGGACGTCCAACCCGCTCGTCGAGTACTACATCGTCGACAACTGGGGCAGCTACCGGCCCACCGGCACCTACAAGGGCACCGTCAACAGCGACGGCGGCACCTACGACATCTACGAGACGACCCGCACCAACGCCCCGTCCGTCGAAGGCACCAAGACGTTCCAGCAGTACTGGAGCGTCCGGCAGTCGAAGCGCACCGGCGGGACGATCACCACGGGGAACCACTTCGACGCCTGGGCCGGCAAGGGCATGAACCTGGGCAGCTTCAACTACTACATGATCCTCGCGACCGAGGGTTACCCTGAATCATATACACATCT
>NZ_JABXFD010000680.1 GCF_013372625.1 Actinomadura sp. BRA 177 | reverse complement strand
GATGTGTATAGGAGACAGCCGTGAACACCGGGACCGCGCAGCCGGCGTCGCGGGCGACGTGCTCGCGGCGGTGTGCGGCGCCGGCTGCGCGGTCCCGGTGTTCACGGTGCGCGGCTACCGGCTGCCCGGCTGGGTGGGCGCGGCCGACCTGGTCATCGCCGTGTCGTCCTCGGGCGGCACGGAGGAGACCCTGGAGGTCGCCGTGGAGGCGGCCCGGCGCGGGTGCCGGCTCATGTTCGTGGGCGCGGACGGGTCGCCGCTCGCCGACCTGGCCGCCCGGAGCCGCGGCGTGTTCGTCCCTGTGCGGTCGAGCGGGCAGCCGCGTTCGATGCTGTGGGCCATGACGGTCCCGCTGATGATCGCCGCGCGCACGCTGCGGCTGGCGGACGTGCCCGACGCGACGCTGGAGTCCACGGCGACGCTGCTGGAGGACGTGGCGCACCGGTGCCGTCCGTCCAGCGAGCCGTTCGTCAACCCGGCCAAGCGCATCGCGCTCGATCTGGCCGGCGACGTGCCGCTGGTGTGGGGGGCGTCCCCCGTGACGGCGACGGCCGCGTACCGGCTGTGCGGCCAGCTCAACGAGAACGCCAAGTACCCGGCGGCCTTCGCCGAGGTGCCGGAGGCGAACCACGGCCCGCTGGCGGCGTTCGACGGCTTCTTCACGGGCGGCGGCTCCTCGTCCGACCCCGACGACTTCTTCCGCGACCGGACGGACGACCCCGAGCACGGCCTCCACCTCGTCGTCCTGCGGGACGTGGAGGAGCATCCGCGGGTGCGCGCGCGGTGCGAGGCGTCGGTCGCGGTGGCGCGCGACCGGAGCGTCGCGGTCACCGAAGTCCGCGCCGAGGGCGAACATCCGCTGGAGAGAATCGCGACACTGATCGCCTTGGCGGACTATGTCACGGTTTACTTGGCTATCGCGCTGGGCGTGGATCCGACGCCGGCGCCTGCCATGGAAGAGCTCAAAGCGAGGATTACTAGATGAGTGCTGAGGGTGGAACAAAGGCCATCGTCGCCGCGCTGGCCGCCAACCTCGGAATCGCGGTGTCCAAGTTCGTCGCGTTCGTGTTCACGGGTTCGTCGTCGATGCTGGCCGAGTCGATTCACTCGGTGGCCGACTCCGGGAACCAGGGGCTGCTGCTGATCGGCCGCAAGCGGTCGGAGCGCGACCGGACGCCGGAGCACCCGTTCGGCTACGGCCGCGAGCGCTACTTCTACGCGTTCGTCGTCGCGGTCGTCCTGTTCACCGTCGGTTCGGCGTTCTCGCTGTACGAGGGCTACCACAAGATCTCCCACCCGGAGGAGGTCAAGTCCCCGGCCTGGGCGTTCGTGGTGCTGATCATCGCGATCGGGCTGGAGACGTTCTCCTTCCGCACCGCGATCAAGGAGTCGAACCAGGTCCGCGGCGAGCAGTCCTGGTGGCGGTTCATCCGCCGCGCGAAGGCCCCCGAACTGCCGGTCGTGCTGCTGGAGGACCTCGCCGCCCTGGTCGGCCTGTTCCTCGCGCTGTTCGGCGTCTCGATGGCCGTGGCCACCGGCGACGGCGTCTGGGACGGCGTCGGCACCGTGGCGATCGGCGTGCTGCTCGGCATCGTCGCGACGATCCTGGCGATCGAGACCAAGAGCCTGCTGATCGGCGAGGGCGTCGACCGGGACACCGAGCGGACCATCGTCGAGGCGCTGGAGTCGGTGGACGAGGTTGCCCGCGTGATCCACATGCGGTCGGAGTACCTCGGCCCGGAGGCGCTGCTGATCGCCGCGAAGATCGCCGTGCACCACGACGACACGGCCGCCGAGGTGGCGCGGGGCATCGACGCGGCGGAGGCGAAGATCCGGGCGCGCTGCCCGGAGGCGAAGCTGATCTACCTGGAGCCGGCGCTGGACGAGGCGTCCCGCACGGGCGTCGCCAGCGACCCGGCGGTCGGCGGCGGTACGGAGGCGGCCCCGGAGGCCCCGGCGTCGTCCTGACGCCCGCATGGGACCCCTCGCCGGGCGGCGGAGCAGCGCCGGCCGTACCCCAGCCCAGGCGAGACCGGCGAATGCGTCCGCGGAGGCGGACCTGCCGTCCGGCGAGGTGCTTCCCATGCGTCCCCGCCCGGACCCCTGAAACCGGGCGGTTCTGGTGTGACCGCGGCGGCCCCGCCGAACCCCCTACGTCGGCGAAGGCCACCGTCGCGGTCACGGTTAAGACATTACGTGCGCGGGCCGCTCCGGTACGTCCCCCTCAAGGAGGGAACGCGGGTGGTACTCCAGGTGGACCCGCCTCCTCCCTATACATCCGCGCGGTGAGGCCACGGCACGCCGCAGCGGTCACTATTGAGGGGTGACCTCCGATGACAAGGCCCGGACCGGACCCGACCCCGCGGGGTTCGGCCCAGCCGTCGCGCACCACGCGTGGCGGCTGTCCGGCCGGATCGTGGCGGGCGTCGGCCAGCTGCTGCTGTGGATCCTCACCGGTATCGGCACCCTGCTGCGTCCGCTGGCGGTGCGGCTCGGCACGCGGCTGAACGGCGGCGCGGGACGGCGCCCGGGCGCCCCGGCGGGCGGGACGGCGCCGCTGCCCCGCTGGCTGAACACCTGGCGGGAGGTCGTCGGCTCCTGGTACTTCGCCCCGCTGACCGGTCTCGCGCTGACGATCGCCGCGCTCGCCGAGCTGGCGCCGCGCGAGGACACGCCGCTCAGCCTCGCCGGCGCGTTCGCGGTCGCCGCGACGCTGCCGCTCGTGTGGCGCCGCGAGAACCTGCGTCCCGTCGCGGCCGTCGTGCTCAGCGCGGTCGCGGCGAGCCTGCTCACCGGGCAGCTCCTGCTCGTCACCACCAGCTTCGCCGCCCTCTACACGCTGTACGCGCTGGGCCGGCAGCTGCCCCGCCAGTCCACCGGCGTCCTCGCGATCGGCAGCGTCGCCACGATCGCCGTCGTCTACCTCGCCGCCGGGACGCTCGACGAGATCCCGTGGCCGGCGCCGATCGTCGCCGTCCTCGCCGCCATCGGGCTCGGGGACGCGCGGCGCGTCGTGGAGTCCGCCGGGCGGACCGAGGCCGAGGCCGCCGAGCGCACCAACGAGACCCTCACCCGGCTCACCGCCGTCCAGCGGGAGCAGGCCGTCATGCGGGAGCGCGCCCGCATCGCCCGCGAGCTGCACGACGTCGTCGCGCACTCCGTCTCCATGATCGCGGTGCAGGCGGAGACCGCCCCGTACACGATGGAGGACCTGTCGCCGCAGGCCCGCGCCGGCTACACCGAGATCGCCAAGACGGCCCGCGAGGCGCTGGTGGAGATGCGCCGGCTGCTCAGCGTGCTGCGCGCCGACGCCAAGCCCGAGCCGGACGCCGCGAACTCCCCGCAGCCGCGCCTCGACCGGCTGCCCGACCTGATCGACCAGCACCGCGGCGCCGGCGGACGCGTCGACCTCGCCGTCCACGGCGACCCGCGCGACCTGTCCACGACCATCGAGCTGTCGGCGTACCGGATCGTCCAGGAGGCGCTGACGAACGCGCGGCGGCACGCGCCCGGCGCCGGCGTGCACGTCGACCTGGTGTTCCTGCCGGACCGGCTGGCGGTCCGCGTCCGCGACGACGGGGCGTCCGCGCCGACGCAGGTGCTGAACCGGGAGGCCCCCGGCTCCCGTACCGCGATACTGGATCCCGCGGGCCCGGCCCCCGTGGACGGACACGGGGACGGGCGCACGAGAGTGCAGGCGCCGGACGCCGGCGGCGGACACGGCCTCGTAGGGATGCGGGAACGTGCGACCATGCTGGGCGGACGGTTCTCCGCCGGGCCGGCCGCCGAGGGCGGGTTCCTGGTGGAGGCCGAGCTTCCGCTGACGAGGGAGGGGAACACCCACCGTGGACACGGTTCGCAGGCGCCGCCCGGCCACCCCTGACCCCGCGAGGCGGCGGCCGTGATCAACGTGCTGATCGTCGACGACCAGACGATCGTGCGGGCCGGGTTCGCCGCCCTGCTCGCCGCGCAGGACGACATCACCGTCATCGGCGAGGCCGGCGACGGCCGGGAGGCGGTCCGGATCGCCGAGCGGAGCCGTCCCGACGTCGTCGTCATGGACATCCGGATGCCCGGCATGGACGGCATCGAGGCCACCCGCCGCATCCTCGCCCGGCCGGGCGCCGAGAGCGTCCGGGTGCTGGTCCTCACGACGTTCGACGTGGACGAGTACGTCTACGACGCGCTCGCCGTCGGCGCCAGCGGCTTCCTGCTGAAGGACGCGACCGCCGACGAGCTGGTCTCCGCCGTCCGGGTGGTGGCGCGCGGCGACTCGCTGCTGGCCCCCCAGGTCACCGGGCGGCTCATCCGCGAGTTCACCAAGCAGCGCCGGAACCGTCCGCAGGCCCCGGCGGAACTGGCGACGCTGACCGCCCGCGAGACCGAGGTCCTCGTGCTGATCGCGGGCGGCCTGTCCAACGGGGAGATCGCCCAGCGCCTCGTCGTCAGCGAGCACACCGTGAAGACGCACGTGGCGCGCGTCTTCACCAAGCTCGGCCTGCGCGACCGCGCCCAGGCCGTGATGCTCGCCTACGAGTCCGGTGTGGTCGTCCCCGGCGAGAACGCCGCCAACTAGCGGCGGCGCAGCAGGCGCATCGCCTTCTCCTTCTCGAAGTCGAGGGCGCGGGCGGGCGGGGCGGACAGCCGTCCGATGCGCTCGCCCAGTTCCCGCACATGCGCCTGCACCTGGGGTTCGGCCAGGACGCGCAGCCCGAACGCCAGCTCGGCCGGGCCGATGTCGTAGCGCTTCTCCAGCGCGAGGGCGACCGCGACGGCCCGCAGCTCGGCCTCCCCGAACCGCCGGTGGCCCCCGCCGCGCAGTGACGCCTCCCGGGTGACGGGCAGCAGGCCGAGGGCCTCGCGGTAGCGGAGCATGCGGGGCGAGGTGCCGAGCCGCCGGGCGGCCTCCGTGATGCGCATGGGCCAATTCTGACAAATCAGTGTCAGAAAGTCGCGTCCGGGCGTGCCTTCCCGCGCCGCGCGCCCGTAGACTCGCGGCGTCGACGCGGTCCCGGGACCCGTCGAGCCCTCGCGTACCGGCCCGCACACGCGGACGGCGCCGCCATCACCAAGGGAGCAACGAAAGCATGGACTACAAGGTCGCCGACCTGTCGCTGGCCGACTTCGGGCGCCGGGAGATCCGGCTCGCCGAGCACGAGATGCCGGGCCTGATGGCGGTGCGCGAGGAGTACTCCGCCGCCAAGCCGCTGCGCGGCGCCAAGATCATGGGCTCGCTGCACATGACGATCCAGACGGCCGTGCTGATCGAGACGCTGGTCGAGCTCGGCGCCGACGTCCGCTGGGTCTCCTGCAACATCTTCTCCACCCAGGACCACGCCGCCGCCGCGATCGTCGTCGGCAAGGACGGCACCGTCGACGACCCGAAGGGCGTCCCGGTGTTCGCCTGGAAGGGCGAGACGCTCGAAGAGTACTGGTGGTGCACCGACCAGGCCCTCCAGTGGCCGGACGGTAGCGGCCCGAACATGATCCTGGACGACGGTGGCGACGCGACCCTCCTCGTCCACAAGGGCGCCGAGTACGAGAAGGCGGGCGCCGTGCCGGCCGCCACCGAGGACGACCCCGAGGAGTGGGGCATCATCCTCGACACCCTGCGCCGCACGATCGCCGAGAAGCCCGGCCGCTGGACCGAGGCCGCCGCCGCGATCAAGGGCGTCACCGAGGAGACCACCACCGGCGTCCACCGCCTCTACGAGATGGCGAAGGCCGGAACTCTGGCGTTCCCGGCGATCAACGTCAACGACTCGGTCACCAAGTCGAAGTTCGACAACAAGTACGGCTGCCGGCACTCCGTCATCGACGGCCTGAACCGCGCCACCGACGTGCTGATCGGCGGCAAGGTCGCCGTCGTGTGCGGCTACGGCGACGTCGGCAAGGGCTGCGCGGACGCGCTGAAGGGCCAGGGCGCCCGCGTCATCGTCACCGAGATCGACCCCATCTGCGCGCTGCAGGCCGCGATGGACGGCTTCCAGGTCACCACCCTGGACGACGTGGTCGACAAGGCCGACATCTTCGTGACGACCACCGGCAACTTCAACATCATCACGGCCGCGCACATGGCCCGGATGAAGCACCAGGCGATCGTCTCCAACATCGGCCACTTCGACAACGAGATCGACATGGCCGGCCTCGCCAAGACCGCCGGCATCGAGAAGATCGAGATCAAGCCGCAGGTCGCCGAGTGGCGCTTCGCCGACGGCCACTCGATCCTCGTCCTCGCCGAGGGCCGCCTGATGAACCTCGGCTGCGCCACCGGCCACCCGTCCTTCGTGATGTCCAACTCCTTCACGAACCAGGTCATCGCGCAGATCGAGCTGTTCACCAAGACCGACGAGTACCCGATCGACGTCTACGTCCTGCCCAAGCACCTGGACGAGAAGGTCGCCCGCCTCCACCTCGACGCCCTCGGCGTCAAGCTCACCGAACTCACCAAGGAGCAGGCCGCCTACATCGGCGTCCACGTGGAAGGCCCCTACAAGCCGGACCACTACAGGTACTGAGTCCGTAAGAGCGCATGGTTGCCGGGCGGGTATCGACCCGTCCGGCAGCCGCATCTGTGGGGAGTCCATGAGCGATATCGCGGATGGTTCGCTGGCTTATGAGGGGGTCAAGCGGATCGGGTGGGCCGAGCGGAGCATGCCCGTGCTGCGGCAGATCCGGGATCGGTTCGCGGAGGAGCGGCCGTTGGACGGGTTCAAGGTCGCGGCGTGCATGCATGTCACGACCGAGACCGCCGGGCTGATCCGCACGCTTCAGGCCGGGGGCGCGAGTGTCGCGCTGGCGGCGTCCAATCCGCTCTCCACGCAGGACGACACCGCGGCGGCGCTCGTGCACGAGTACGGGGCCGAGGTCTTCGCGCGGGCGGGGACCGACCGTGAGGGGTACTACGCCCACATCCACCAGGCGCTGGAGACCGGGCCTGACTTCGTGTTGGACGACGGGTGCGACCTCGTCAACACGCTGCACATCGACCGGACGGATCTGCTCGGCACGGTCAAGGCGGGATGCGAGCAGACGACGACCGGTGTGATCCGGCTGCACCAGATGGCGCTTGAGGGCGCGCTCAAGTTCCCCATGGTCGCGGTCAACGACACCGACACGAAGCACATGTTCGACAACCGCTACGGGACCGGCCAGTCGACGCTGGACGGAATCGTGCGTGCGACGAACACGCTGCTGGCCGGCAAGACCGTTGTTATTGCGGGGTTCGGTTACTGCGGGCGGGGTCTGGCCGAGCGTGCTCGGGGTCTGGGTGCGCGTGTGGTCGTTACTGAGATTGACCCCGTTAAGGCGCTCGATGCGGCGTTGCAGGGGTTCGCCGTCCAGCCCATGGCTCAGGCCGCCGTCGACGGCGATGTCTTCATCACCGTTACCGGGAACCGTGATGTCGTGAACGGCGACCATCTCGCGGTGATGAAGGACGGGGCCATCCTCGCGAACTCCGGCCATTTCGACGTTGAGATCGACGTGCGGGCGCTGAGCGAGATGGCCGTCGAGGTGCACCGCGGGATCAGGCCGCAGACGGACGAGTACGTGCTCGCCGATGGGCGGCGCCTCGTTCTGCTCGCTGAGGGGCGTCTGGTGAACCTGGCCGCCGCGGAGGGCCATCCGGCGGCCGTGATGGACATGTCGTTCGCCGACCAGGCCCTCACGTGCGCGTGGCTGGCGAAGTCGCACGAGACGTTGTCGCCGGCCGTCCACGAGGTGCCGAAGGAGATCGACACGGAGGTGGCGCGGCTCAAGCTGGCGTCCATGTCCATCTCCATCGACCTGCTGACCCCGGACCAGGAGGACTACCTGCACTCCTGGCGCATCGGCTCCTGATGCCCGCCGGGACGTACCTGCACGTCGCCGAGGGGCTCGCGGAGCGCTTCCAGTGCGCGCCCGGCCCCGGCGGATGGCGCTACACGTCCCGGCGGGACGACGGTGTCCGCGTCGACCTGGTCGTGGACGCGCGGTGGCGGCAGATCCGCGTCGAACTCGTCACGTCCGAGTGGTGGCTGCGCGGCGGTTTGACCGGGCCCGAGTTGGCCTGGGTGCGTGCTGCCGGGGAGACGGGCACCGAGCATGGCGAGCGCGCGATGGGATTTGTGTCTGATTCGCCGGGCTTCTTGGTTGCGATCGCTCATTCGCTGGGGCTGGACGAGGGTGCGCAGACGGATGTTCGGCTGGTCCAGGTGAGCGGGACGTCGCTTTCGGCGCTGACGATCGTGCGGCGCTGGCGTCTTGCCGGGACGTCCACCTACCAGACCGATACGACGCCCCTGGCCGTCCAGGAGTACGAGGTCGCCGACCTGGCCACGGGCGAAGTGGAGACGATCCACGTGGCCGGCGATGTCCTGCTGGCCGCCCCCGGGATCGAACTGACCGACCTGGAGTCCCCGCCCAATCTCCGCGCGTAACGCGGGCGGGTTCGATATTTTTGTCCCCTTCATGATCAAGGAGGCGGACATGCAGGGCCACGGACAGGCACCGGACGGGCCGGAGCGGCAGGGGCCACCCGGCCCACCCGCTCCGCCGCCCGGAATCCAGCCTCCGCCGCCGGGAAGCCAGGTTCCGCTGTCGAGCGGGCCGGTGCCTCCCTACGGGCCGCCGGGGTTCGGGGCGCCTCCTCCTCCTCCGGCCGGCAAGAAGCCTTCGCCGCTGGTGTGGGTGGTCATCGGTCTCGCGGCCATCTTCTTCGTGGGCGCCACCGGGTTCATGCTCATCCAGGGCGGCGGGCCGAGCGGTCCGGTGAAGGCCGAGCAGTGCGTCGACAAGGGCTTCGGGCTGGACGACGGCAGCCGCATCCCCGCGAGCATCCGGGTGAGCTGCGACGACGCCGAGGCCAAGGCGAAGGTCGTCAAGATCACCGACGAGCGTGAGGCGTCCGGTTTCAGCATGACGTCCCGCTCCGAGCCGGACTGCCCCGCCGGGACGCACGGCGTCACCAACGTCCGCGGCAAGGAGACCGACAAGCACTACTACGAGGCGTGCGTGCGCAACATCAAGGGCCCGCACCCCGGCGACCCCGGCGCGGGCGGCGCGTTCCTGGCCGCCGGCGACTGCGTGAGCAGCGGCTCGATCGGGTTCGGCAAGGAGCAGCCGTGCGCCAAGTCCGGCTGGTACGGCAAGGTCGTCGCGCGCGTCGCCACGGAGCAGTCCTGCCCGGCGCAGACGCTGGAGGTCATGAAGATGCGGTCGTTCGGCGGCGGTGAACTCGCCAAGCCGGTCGTGTGCCTCGGCCCCGGCGGCGGCGTGCTGGCCACCGGCGACTGCATCGAGGACCCCTCGTTCAACGTCGGCGACCTCGACAAGGCCGACTGCGGCTCCACCCAGGCCATCGCCAAGGTGGTCGGCCGCGTCAAGACGCAGCAGGAGTGCCCGTCCGAGGCCACGAACTACCTGACCAGCAAGGGCGCGTACCTTCCGGTGCTCTGCCTGAAGAAGCTCCGCCCGACCCTCAACGAGCGGCTCCGCTCCCTCCCGGGCTAGGACTTCACCGTGACGGTGTGGGACGGCGTATCGGGGTCGGCCCACACCGAGAGGACGTGGCGGGTGGCGTCCCAGTGCGTCCGCCATGTCCCGTCGGGGTCGGTCGACGTGACCTTCGGGGTGGCCGGGAACCAGATCTCCGTGGGACCGGCCACCCCCGGCTTGTTGCGCCAGGTGACGGTCAGGGCACCGTCGCCGTAGGAAGTCTTGGTCAAGGTGCCCGCGACGGCACGCGGGTACGGGCGGGCCAGTACCTTGGCGAAAAGGGTCGGTTTCCCGTCCCCGTCGATGACGCCGGACGAGCCCCGATCGTTCGACCAGTACGCCCAGCCGATGCCCAGTTCGTCCGCCATGGAGAGCCAGTCGCCGGTGAAGTCGGCCGCGCCCGGTGCGCCCGGTCCCATGCCGCCGACTTCGCCGAGCCACATCGGGGTGTTGAGGCGCCGTGCGGCGGCGGGCATGTTCCGCTTCCAGAACGCGAACTGCGCCTGGACGAGCATTTTCGTCACGCCGTCGTAGGAGCCGCCCAGGTCGACCCCACCGGGATAGAAGTGCGGAGCGAAAACGATGCGCGGCCCACCCGGACGTGGGTCACGCACCACGCCGAGCGATGTTTCCGCACCTTCGTTCGGCCCGAGAGCTTGCGGCTCGACGAACACCCAGTTGTCGCGGTCCACCTCACGGATCGCGTTGACGATGCCCTGGTAGAACGGCGTCAGGATGGGTCCTTCGAAGAAGCCGAACTGTCGCGTCCCGCCGAACGGCTCGTTCATGAGGTCGTAGCCCAGCACGGCGGGGTCGTCCGCGAAGCGCTTCGCGACGTGCTTCCACATCGCGGTGTAGTGCTGCATCAGCTCCGGATGCTCGCCGGTGTTGTTCCAGAAGTTGTCGTAGGCGCGCAGCACGGCCGGCTGCACATAGGTGAGCACCCAAGGGTCCTGCGGTGTGCAGGGCAACCCGTCAGTGAAGGTCGCCCAGCCAGGGGCACCGTTCCCTGAGCCCTCGCAGGCGGCGGGGCCATAGATGTCCTGATGCATGTCGAGGATGACGTGCATCCCCTGCTCGCGGTACCAGGCCACGCGCTCCGCGACGTCGTCCAGATACGCGTCGTCGTACTGGCCGGGCTCGGGTTCGACGTTCTTCCACTGGATCAGGTAGCGCACGGAGTTCGTGCCAAGCTCCCGCGCCTCGCGGACGATGTCGTCCCGGCTCACCCAGGGCAGGCCACTCGGCCCCTTGGCGCTGCCAGCCGTATTGAGCCCGTGCAGGATGAGTGCCCGGCCCTGCTCATCGGTGATGGCGGGAAGCGGCACAGGACCGGCGTGCGCGGGGGACGCCGCAAGCAAGGGCGCCAGGACGAGCGCCGCCGCCGTGATCCGGCCGAGGGCAGTACGAACGCGCATCCCGCCTCCAAAACCCGAAACTTATTCGGATATTAGGAGCCGCAGGAGACCCAGAAAAGCCACAGAAGTACACAACGAACGCGCGAAACCACGTCCGTCGTTGCCAAACGTCCGATCAGCGGCCGTGCGGCATGTACAGGTTGCGCGGCGGCTCGTCCGGCCCCGGATACGGGTTCGGCGCGGGAGGCGCGTTCAGAACCTGCTGGTACGGGCCCGCGCCGTAGTTCGAAGGTGGCAGGAACTGCGGGTGGCCCGGGGCGGGAGCGCTGAACGACGGGGGTGCCTGCGGGGCCGGGCGGTCGGGGCCGGACAGGGTGAGGCCGGCGGCCGCCAGCCGGACCGCCCGCCCCCGGCGGACGACCCCGTGACCCAGTTCCCGCAGCAACGCACCCACGTCGTCAGAGGGACCGCCGCGCCGGTCGAAGCCGTCCAGCCAGAACCGCCACTCCG